>JBHIDQ010000029.1:0-16256 GCA_046760155.1 Dehalococcoidales bacterium
CTTATTCCCTTCACCTTTAATATGCACCTGTTAGCCTCAAACTAATATACAAGCGGTTTGTGCAATCTTTGATAACTCCTGTCCTTTTTCCATTATCGCCAGGCACCGCCAGTCCGGCTTCGTTATCACCAGCAACCGAGCGGTAGATGAGCGGCTAGGACTCTTTGATGACCCTATCCTGGGTAACAGCGCCCTGGACCGCCTAGCCAATGCCAGCTACCCGGTCGTCATTGAGGGCACTAGCTACCGTGAGCGGCTCTCCCCACACCGAAGGAAGGAGGTATTGACTACCACGAGCACGACGTGATAAAAATTAATCAAGCGGTGGGTCAAAGTATGTGGTCAGGGGTGGAGCAAAGAAGGTGGTTATTGACAGCGATACGCGTTTTGTTTCTTATGGCAAATAGCGTTCGCCATGAATCTAAAAGACCAAATAAAAGGAAACAGAAAGCTATTAAAGATATGAAGACACACGATCTTAAAGAAAAAATATTGCCGGCTATCCAAGAATTTTTAGAGGCCTGCTATAAGACGTCTGCTACAGGTGTTACTAGAAAAGAGGCATTTGATATCAATGACAACTTCATTATCCTCTTATTCGGTGACCTTTTGGGAATTCCTAATCCTGTCTCATATTATACTTTGGAGCTCCTTCCTTATTTAGCCGAAGAACTCGAAGGCTGGGAGAGAAGGATGCAAAATAGAAAAAGCATTATGGCTGAGAAATTTGGCCAGTTTGATTTCTGTTGTTAGGTTGAAAGTGCTTTGATTTTACTGGTGCCATGTTGCCATGTTCTATAGCTTCTTTTTGTTTTTCCAATTATAAGGCACACTGAAGGTTTTAAGAAATTATTCAAAAGATAGCCACTAAAGTAGAGACTCTGCGGAGCTTAAGTTATGAAGGACATTCTAAGTCGAAAATTTATTTTCTTCTCAGGTAAAGGTGGCTCAGGAAAAACAACTTGTGCTGGTGCCTTATCGCTTTGTTTAGCTCAATCGAAACAGCCGACTTTAATTGTTTCTACTGATCCTGCTCATTCTCTTTCGGATATCTTTGGTTCAAAAATTGGCTTTAAAGAAACCAAAATAACCGATAATCTATGGGGAATTGAGATAGACCCTAAGAGAGAAGCGAAAAGATATATGGAGGCAATAAAGGAAAAGATGCGAAATATTGTTAGTAGCGTAATAGTGAATGAAATAAAAAGACAAATTGATATAGCGTATCTGTCTCCAGGAGCAGAAGAATCAGCGATATTCGATAAATTCATAGAATTAATGGAGAGAATAAATAAACCCTATGAAAAGATTGTCTTTGATACAGCTCCTACAGGGCATACCTTGAGACTACTCGCCTTACCAGAAATGTTAGGTGCCTGGATTGAAAGACTGATAAAGAAAAGGGAGCAAGCAATGAGTCTAATGAGGATGGCTTCTGCCGTTGATAAAGAATTAGAGAAAAGAGTGAGAAGTGATCCTGTGATTGAAACCCTAGAGAAAAGAAAAGCAAAATTTGAAATGGCAAGGACATATTTGGTAGATAAGAAATCAGCAAGTTTTATTTTTGTATTAGATGCCGAAAAACTCTCGATTTTAGAGACAGAAAGAGCGCTCTCATTATTAAAAAGGCACGCCATATCCGTAGATGGGATTATCGTTAACAAAATTATCCCTCCTCGGGATGATGAATTCCTAAGAAAGCGGAAAGCCATTCAGGACAGATGCCTTGAGGAAATAAGAGTTAAATTCAAAGGATTGATTTTGAGCTATATTCCGCTTTTAGAATCGGATATCCAAAGCATTGAAGATTTACAAAAGGTAAGTCGCATATTTAATAATCTCTTGCCATTCCAGACGTGACCTGCGATTAGCAGCCAACAAAAGGGCGAAAGGTTACCTTAGTCTCTAGCTAACACCACTTTCCTCTCTAAAGTCCCAGTCACATTCGCTACGCACAAAAGTTCGTTAGCCTGCCTATTTTCTCAGCTACCTAAAGTATCCCAATGTTGAAGATTCAGGAGATGCATTACCATTATCCGATACCCGGAGAAAGCAAAAGGGGTGGTTTGAAAATGGCTCATTAAAAAACTGAAAGTAAGCATTACCGAGTTTTGCCATTGCCAATAATGCGCGCAACATTGACATACGTTTTCACATCTGGGTATGATGTTGACCGGGCAGATTAAAATAAGCAACAAGATTACACGGCAAAGTCGGCAACGTAAAAAATAATAACCAACTTTAGTCACGATAGACGGTGTTCCGGCTTTGCCACGGTGCTACGATGCAAACGAGATTTTGGTTTCTCGTATTAGTCCCCATTGTTGCCATGGCCGCGGTGCTATTTCTCGCCATGGACAGCGACCAAAGCCCGAATACAATTAAGGTCAGCCTTTATGAAAAGACGGAGGTTTCACCGGTACAGCAAATCCGTGGCTGTTCTTTCGGCCACCACAGCAGTAGCCCGTTACGGGTGGCTATCGCTGGCATAACGTCCCCAAGCAAGACCCTGGAGGACTATCGGAAGCTTCTAACGTATATGGGCCAGAAGCTGGATCGACAGGTCACCTTGATTCTGAAGCCAACCTATGCTGAGATCAACGACCTCATCAGGGACAGGCGTGTTGATTTGGGCTTCGTTTGCACTTTAGCTTATGTCAAAGGTAACCAGGACTTTGGCATGGAGCTTCTGGTAGCCCCACAGATGTACGGAAAAACGGTATATTACTCTTATTTGATCGTGCCTCAGGAAAGTAGTGCCGGGGAGCTAAGAGACCTCAGGAATGCCAGCTTCGCCTTCGCCGACCCGATGTCTAACAGTGGCCACTTGGCGCCAACCTACCAGCTATACTTGCTTAATGAGACCCCGGTTTCCTTCTTCAGCAGATATATTTTTACCTACAGCCACGATAACTCTATTTTAGCTGTAGCCGACAAGCTGGTCGATGGAGCTGCCGTAGATAGCTTAGTCTATGACCAACTGATTATCAACCACCCAGAAATAGCCGCTAAGACTAAGATCATCGCTCGTTGGGGTCCCTATGGAATACCCCCGGTGGTTAATCACCCAGCACTGGATCCTCAATTAAAGCAGCAACTACGGGATTTCTTCCTCAATCTACACAACTCTGATGAAGGAAGAAGGATACTCAGCAATTTGGGCATCGACAAATTCATGGTCGTCTCCGATGATATCTATGACTCGGTAAGGGAAATGAAAAAGAAACTGGGATGGTGACGTGAAGAGCAAGTTACTGTGGCCTGCCTTTTGGTCCAGAGTTGGGGCAGTAAGCATCCGGGTAAAAATCATGGGTATTGTGGCCCTCTGCATCTTTTTTTCTGCCCTGGCCATGGTCTGGTATGCCCATCGCGATGTCTCAGTTGCATTGAGGGATGAACTAGTAGAGCGAGGCATCACCATTGGCATTGGCTTAGCCTCACAGAGCCGTAATTTGATACTCACCAACAATCAGTTCGGTCTTTATACATTAGTCAGGGAACACCGCGCCGTTGACAAGGGCCTTGTCTACGCTTTTGTATTGGATGATGCCGGTAACGTCCTGGCTCACACCTTTGATGAAGGATTTCCCATTGAGCTACTGGGAGTAAATCAAGTGAAGCCGGGGGAGCCGTACCGGGTGCAGGCGCTGCAAACTGAGGATGACCGGATCCAAGATGTGGCTGTCCCCATCCTTGGTGGCAAGGCTGGCGTGGTTCGCCTCGGGATGTCTGAGGCCACCATCAGAGCGGCAGTTACTAAACATATCCACAAGATTTTAATCTGGACCGCCTTGATATTAGTGCTCGGGCTTTCTGTAGCTTATGGCCTAGCCTCCATCTTGACCAAGCCGGTTTCTCGGCTGTCAGAGGCAGCACGAGCAATAGGTAAGGGTGACTTCAAATGGAAGGCCCCCATTTGGGCCAAGGATGAGATCGGCAATTTGGGCACCGCCTTTAAAGAGATGAGTGACGAGCTTAAACATAAAGAGGAGATGCGGCAGCAGCTTCTGGCAAAAGTAATTGGTGCTCAGGAAGAGGAACGTAAACGCATTGCCCGTGAACTTCACGACGAGACGAGCCAGACTTTGACCTCGTTGATGGTCGGTCTCAAGTTCGTCGAGGACTCAACTGACGCCGTCCAGATTAAAGAAAAGACCGCCGAGCTACGAGCGCTGACCACCCAGACCTTGGAAAATGTGCACTACTTGGCGACAGAGCTTCGCCCTAGTCTCTTGGATGACCTCGGCTTGGTCGCTGCCATCCAAAGGTATATCAAGGAATACTCAGCGAAGATGAACATCAATGTTGATTCCCACATAAGCGGTCTCAACGAGCAGCGTTTGTCACCTGAGGTCGAAACCACCATCTACCGCGTTATCCAGGAGGCGCTAACCAATATTGCCAAACATGCTGAAGCCAGCAACGTAAGCGTTGTCTTAAGTTATCGAGATTCATCGCTGGTGACAATTATCGAGGATGACGGCAAGGGCTTCGATATTGATAGCGTTATGGCTTCGCCGGATGGGAAAAAGCTAGGGCTCTTCGGTATGTACGAGCGCGCTTCTCTTATCGGGGGCGACCTCACCATTGAGTCCCGACCTGGAAGTGGTACTACCATTTTCCTTGAGGTACCTTTGAAACTGACATAGGAGATATTGGATGAATAAGATAAAAATACTTCTGGCCGACGACCATGCCGTTCTCCGGGCTGGGCTTAAGACATTGTTCAACGCTCAGCCTGATATCGAGGTAATCGCTGAGGCTGCCGACGGCGAGGAGACAGTGCGCAAAAGTCTGAAGGTTGCTCCTGACATCGTACTCATGGATATTACCATGCCGAAGCTAAGCGGTTTGGAGGCAACCCGGGAAATAAAGAGACAGAATCCGGCGATAAAGGTGCTGGTACTGACCATGCATGAGGATGAGAGCTATCTCTATCAGACGCTTCGGGCTGGAGCAAGTGGCTATGTACCCAAAAAAGCGGCTGATACCGAGTTATTGACCGCGATCAGGGCGACTTATCGCGGAGAGTACTTTATTCATTCTTCAATGACCGCAGGACTCGTGGCAGAGTTGTGCAATAGGGAGGTATTTAACCCAGTAGCAAGTCAAGAGCAGGACAGGCTCAGTCACCGGGAAAGAGAAGTGCTTCAGCTTCTGGCCGTGGGCCATACTAATCAGCAAATAGCCGACAAGCTCTATTTGAGCGTCAAGACCGTGGAGACTTATAAAGCCCGCATCAAGGAAAAACTGGGACTTCAGGGACGGGCAGAGCTGGTCCGTTATGCTATCCAGACAGGTCTCTTGGATACAGAAGCTTGAGCCGTGCCCAAAAAGCAGTTCAAAGAGAACCGAGACCGGTTCTCTTTTTTATGTTCTGAAAAACGGCGAAGGCCTTCAGTTTTACACCAAAACAATCGGCAATAATTCAGTATTTTCCCTGACAGCAGAGCGGCAACAATCAGTATTTTCCCTGACACCAGTCCGCCATTAATTCTTTTATCATATTAGTAAGACCTACTCAATTGTGAGGAAGTATATCATCACCGGTAATGAAAGCTACTCTGCTAGAGAGAACACCACCTACGCTACGGAAATAAAGTGCCCTTCGGATTGGTAGTGATTGACATCAATCGGGCAAACCGGGGGGTGGTTTCCTCAGGCAGAGCTAATATTATCCAAGTAACAATATTATGAGATTATGAGGTAAAGATGCCATTTCGAATTGGCCCCTGGGAGATTGTTCTTATCTTGCTAATTGTCCTCATTATCTTCGGGGCAGGCAAGTTACCCCAGGTTGGAGGCGCCATTGGCAAGGGATTACGAGAGTTCCGCAAGGCGCAAAGCGGAATAGATGAAACTTCCAAACCCACGGATGACACTCTCAGGCTCAAAAAGGAGAAAACAAAAGCTAGATTAAAAGACTGAGGTCATCGCGCTGTGTTAAGTTTTGCTCAAAACACGTGGCTGCTCCACAAGTACCATTGAGACCATAAAATGGAGCAGCCTTTAGAGAGACTAAAAAGGAGGTAGGTCATGAAAGTCTCCAGAAGGGTCTTTCTTAAGGGAACTGGGGCAACGGTAGGTGCCGTTATGGCAAGCCAGCACTTTGGAGGGTTCGAGCTATTGGTGCCCCGAAGTGCTGAAGCAGCCCAGGCCCTGACCGAAGATTGGATTCCCACCACCTGCTGGATTGGCAAGCAGGACTGCGGCATCTTGGCTCGCCGCCTCAACGGACGAGTGGTGGCGCTGCAGGGCCATCCTGACCACCCCAGAAATCGGGGCAGGTTGTGCCCCAAGGGTGTGGCTCAGATTATCAGCCTCTACGACTACAATCGGGTTAAGGCGCCCCTAATCCGCACCAACGAGAAAGGAGTACCGGGCAAGTGGCGTCAGGCGTCTTGGGACGAGGCTCTGACCCTGGTAGCCAATAAGATGAACGAGGCCAGAGGCAAGGACCCCAGGCTGCTGATATGGCAGAAGGGGAGGAGTAAAGCCAAGAAATTCTACGACAAAGCTTTTGTTAAAGCCTCAGGGGCGACTAAACTACACCACGGGGCATATTGCTCTGATGCTGGCTATCGGGGGTGTGAGTATACCACCGGACTCCACGGAGTGCTGCACCCCGACTTCCGCTACTGCAACTACCTGCTGGCCTGGGGCTGGAACATCACCAGTTCCGGTGGCAATAAGCTCTGCTGGCTTACCTGGCCTCAGGAACTGGTGGCGGCTAAGGAACGGGGAATGAAGGTCGTAGGCATAGACCCTCGGCTGCGGGCTGCTGGCCCCTTCGCTGATGACTGGCTGCCTATCAAGCCTGGCACTGACCTTGCTCTGGCTCTGGCACTCTGCCATGTCTTAGTCAGCGAGGGTTACATTGATAAAGACTATCTGAAAAAGTATACCAACGCCCCCTTCCTGGTCAAAGAGGACGGGTATTTCCTGCGAGTGGATGGAAAGGAGCAGGTGTGGGATGCCGCCTCTGCCTCAGCTAAACCCTATAACACCGTGGGCGTGGAGCCAGCTCTGGAAGGCGAGTACACCGTTCAGGGAGCAAAGGTCAAGACTGGCTTCCAGGTCTTTAGGGAACACCTGGCCAAATATACCCCTGAGTGGGCTTCCGGCGTCTGCGGCCTTCCCGCCGAGAAGATTAGGAAGGTGGGCACGGAGCTGGGACAGAACGCTCTAATCGGGATGACCAGGGTGGTGGACGGGGTGGAACTCCCTTACCGTCCCGTGGGCATTATGGCCTATCACGTCACCCAGCAGGAACTGGGCTTCCAGCTAACCCGGGCGTTGAACCTCCTGCTGATGTTACTGGGAGCCATGGGTGCTGTCGGCGGCTCGTCCACTGACTTCACCTGGAAGATACACAAGAACTACAAAGCGCTGGATGAGTTGAAGGTCAAAGACCCGCCCTACAATATTTATCTGAAGGACAGCAAGTACTTCCCCATCAACAGCAACAACTCCTCCATTGTGGCTAGAGTGATGCTTAACCCGGAAAAGTACGGTGTTGACTATATCCCCGAGATGCTCATCCTGCACATGGCCAAC
This sequence comes from Dehalococcoidales bacterium, assembly GCA_046760155.1. Classification (GTDB taxonomy): domain Bacteria; phylum Chloroflexota; class Dehalococcoidia; order Dehalococcoidales; family RBG-16-60-22; genus JBHIDQ01. The sequence goes on from JBHIDQ010000029.1 coordinate 7,558, forward strand.
CCGCTGGTGAGTTTCCCTGACCAGCCGGCTTTTATGGAGTCCTACAAGAAGTACAAGTTCGTCGCCGCCATTGACCCTTGGCTCAGCGAGACAGCAGATTACTTCGCTGATGTTGTCTTGCCAGCGGCTACTATGGAGAAATACGAGGGGCCACTTGGGGTTAAAACCGCATATGAAGATGCCGAATCACTGCGAGTGCCTCCTATGGAGCCCCTCTACGACAGTCGGGGCGACATAGACATTTACCTCGACCTTTGTGAGAAGGCAGGCATCCTTTACGGCGAGGGCGGATACCTTGACCAGCTCAACAAAGAGCTCAAGCTCAAGGACCTCTACAAGCTAGACCTCAACACCAAGCCCACCGTCCGGGAAATTTTCGACCGATGGGCTAAGTCTGAAGGCATTGAAGAAGGAGTTAGCTACTTCGAGAAAAACGGAGTGAAGAGCAAGGGGAAGATCACAGCGACCAAGAAATACGGCTATGCCACCTCGCCAGCCTTCGGGGGTGCTCTGCACCGGCTCTATGGCGAATCACTTATTCGCATCCGCAATGAGATGAAGGCCAAAGGGGCGGACAAGGTCTACTGGCAGGACTATACGGCCCTGCCCACCTGGAGACAGCCTAGCCTCGATGGTTCCCCTTCCGATTATGACCTTTACCTCATCAGCTTTAAGCAGGTAGAGTTCAAGCAGTCTCGAACTCCAATGCCTCTGGTGCGTGAGCTTTCACCAGAGCAATACTGCGAGATCAACGCCTCGGTAGCTGTGGCTAAAGGCATCAGGGACGGCGATGAGGTCTGGGTGGAGTCCCATAATGCCATAACTGGCGAGGTCAGAAGGGTAAAGACTAAGGCCCGGCTGGTGGAAGGGCTCCGGCCGGATACGGTGGCTATGTCCCACCACTACGGGATGTGGACCCATCCCTGGACTAAAGATGGAGGGCCGACGCCCAATACATTGTTCCACACCATGGAGGGTTATGTCACCAATACCGCTGATCAGACCTACCATGTTAAGGTACGAGTTTACAAGTAGGAGGTAATGTATGGCCAGATACGGAATGGTTATTGACCTTGACAAGTGCATGGGTTGCCGAGCCTGTATGGAGGCATGCAAGGTGGAGAATAACACCCCGCAGGGCATCTTCTGGATGCACGTCTTCCGCTTTGAGGAAGGGGAGTATCCCGATGTTCGGGACAAGTTCATGCCCCGGCCCTGCATGCACTGTGATAATCCCCCCTGTGTTATGGTGTGCCCGACGGGAGCCCGCTACAAGCGAGAAGACGGTCTGGTGGCCACGGATTATGAAAAGTGTATTGGCACCCGCTACTGCCATGCCGCCTGCCCCTACGGAGTGAACTACTTCAACTGGAAGGAACCAAAGCAGAACTACTACCTTGACTGGAATAAGGCTGGGGAACTGAAGCCGATAACCGAGGGGGCGGTGCCTCCCTACAAGAATCCAGAACTTGACCAGCCCTACGGGAAGGAGAAGCGGCGCATCGCCGGGGGTGGGCACAAGGCGCGAGTGATTGAAAAGTGCACCTTCTGTGTCCAGCGGGTGGAAAAGGGCCTCACTACCGCCTGTGCTGCTGTCTGCCCGGTCATGGCCATCCATTTTGGCGACCTGGACGACCCCAATAGTGAGGTCTCCAGGCTTATCCGGGAGAAGCGCTCCTTCCGGCTCCGGGAGGAGTACGGCACCAGTCCTAAGGTGTATTACATCAGCAAAGCTCCGCTAGCCACTGGTTCCCGCCAGATGGAGCAGGTTGGAGGTGTGCGATGACCAGAAGAAAAGTAACCCTGATATCTATCGTCATTCTGGTGGTCGGGCTCGTGGTTGGAGGCATCATCGGCTGGAGCGCTTTTCCCAGGGAAGTGGTCAAGGAAGTGCCCAAAGAAGTAATAAAAGAGGTGCCCAAGGAAGTCATAAAAGAAGTCACCAAAGAGGTGCCGATGAACCTACCGACCCTGGCACAAAAAATCAGGAATGGTGAGATTGACGTTGGCACCGAGTATGGGCTTGCCCCTGACCAGCGCTACCATAAGATACACGCCACGGTACTGGGTCTGGAGTGCGCTGCCTGCCATATAACCAAGCCGGATACCACCCAGACCGTCTTCACCGCCCAGGATGTATCTCCCCAAGCCCCGGGGCCCGTGGACAAGAGAGCCTGCTTGGGTTGCCACCGTGCCGGGCCGGGCAGCGATGTATACGGTTCCGGTGGCTCCTAGTTTAGAAGCAGACCCCTGATAAACCAGATTAACAGGTTGCTCTGAGGGAGAAGGGCTGTGCACTTAGAAGACCTGGCGCGTTGGCGTCAACTGGTTTACCGACTGTTCAGTTCAACGCTCCTTTACCCTGACGAGGGGCGCTTGAAGACCATAACGGCAGTCACTGCATCATTGCATAAGCAGAGCGACTCCGCGGTCAGGTTTTCTTTTTTCCCCCAGTGGCAGAGACTGCTCACTTCCCTTGCTGACCTTCCCAATCACCACACCTTGGAGGAGAAATACGTTCGGGTGTTCATGCATAGTCCGGAGGGAGCCCCTTGCCTGCCTTACGAATCAGTATACGTTGACCCCGGAGGACAGGCGGCGGGCTGGATAGTAGCCATGTTGGAGAGGGAGTACGCCGCCGCTGGTCTGGCTATATCGCCATCCCTGAAAGACCTCCCCGACCATGTTGCCGTGGAACTGGAGTTCATGGCCTCTCTGTGCCGGCAGGAGGCGGACGCCTGGAATAGAAAAGTTCTCAAGGAGGGTGTTCAAACTCTGGAGTGCCAGGCTAACTTCCTGGACAGACACCTCAGCCGCTGGCTTCCGGAGTGGGCGCGGCAGGTTACCATCGCTGATGGCGAAGGGATTTACTCTGTGGTGGCAGAAACGGCGCGGGCCTTCATCAGCCATGACCAAGACCTGATTGACAGCCTATTAGACCAGTTTCAGAGAATGCCGGAAGCAGCTCAAGCAAGAGGGGATGGCAGGGTAGCCTTAGAAAAGCAACCGCGTTCTGGGGGGTATCGTCATGCTCTATGATGTAGCCGCATCTTCTGAGAAAGGGATGAGGACAGCGGTCCTTCTCTGTGAGGACCTGGCGAATCTGGGAACGGGCTTGAACCTAGAGGAGCTGCGCTCGTCACTGGAAGCTAACTTCCCAAGCATCGCTGTAGAGGTGGTGCCTGACCTCTGCGGGCATCTGGCACAGCTTTCTTCAGTTGCCACCCGCCGAGGTGCTGCCTGGGCGGTGCTAGGATTATGCTCTGGGGATTATTCTCAGATCGAGCTACAGGCTCGGGCCAGAAAGGCGGGACTGGATCCCTTTGGTCTGGAGGTAGTCCCTCTGGGCACGTTGTGTGCCAGGGTGCATCCCGAGCCTCAGGCAACTTGGAAGGCCAAGATGTTGCTGGGCGCGGCCGTGGCCAGAGCCCAAGCTTTTCAGGGCAGTGGGCCTGAACATGCCAAGCTTTATTTCTTGCCCCGAGATCAGAAGGTGACCCGACGCTCTCTTTTTACCATTCCCCCTGTTGGGTACCGGCCAGTTCCCGCCATCCGGGAGCAGCAATGTGCGGCTGAGGCTGGTTGCCAGTTCTGCATCAGGGTTTGTCCCCGGGATGCGCTGCAGAAAATAGGCGGGCACATTTCATTGGACAAGTCCAGATGTGAGGGCTGTGGCGTGTGCTTGGCAGCATGCCCCCGGGAAGCCATTGACTTCCCCGGCTGGTCTCTTGCTCAGTTCGAGGCCCAGTTGGCTGCCTTGCTGGACTCAGCAAGGCTTGGTCACGAGTCCTTTGGCTTCCTGTTCACCTGCCAGAGGGCAGTTGGCAAACTGGAAGAGCTAGCCCGCCAGGGTGTCTCTTACTGCCATCAATGGTTGCCGGTGGTGGTCCCTTGTCTGGGCATAGTAACGCCGACTTGGATCCTTCAGTCCTTGGCATATGGTACTGAGGTCGTGGCCCTTCTTTTTTGTGGCGCAGGTTGCCCCCTCGGGCAAGGCCAGATTATCGGAGGGAGGGCAAGCTTTTGCCGCCAGTTACTTCGTCGGCTGGGGCAAGCCCCGGAACGGGTGCGAGTGCTTAATGCTTCGCATGCAGAAAGGCTTCTTCAGGCTCTTCAAGAGCCGCCGCCCCGGAGGGAGAGTGGCCATCAGCGCAAAACAGGAGACAATTTGCATCTTGGTACTCTGAAGGGCGCATTCCAGTCCATTCAGTGCCTGGCGGCCGCAGGACATTCCTCGTCTGAGGTGGTTCTGGAGCATTCCCATTCGCCTTTTGGCGTGGTGGAATTGCGGGCTGAAGGTTGCACCGGATGTCTGGCATGTAGCGAAGTCTGCCCCACCGGAGCTTTGGCATCAGAACGTAACGGGGACGGAATGACCCTGACATACCTGGCTTCATCATGCACCGGATGCGGAATGTGTTTCGAGGTTTGCCCGGAGAGCGCGGCCCAGGTACTTCGAGTGCGTAGCCTGACCAACTTGGACATCTTGTCCCGCGGTAAGGTAGTGCTCCATAAGAACCAGTTTGCCATCTGCGAAGGCTGCGGGGCTAGCATTGCTTCCCAAACCCTGCTCCGGCGTATCGAGGCGTCTCTGGAAGGAAGCGACGAAGCCCTACAAATTGCCCTCACTCGCTACTGTCCCTCCTGCCGCATATCCTTTGTCTGGGGTGCCAAATTCTCTTCGATTCAGCATGGAGAAAGAACATGATCCATAAGATTACGAGAAGTTTTACTCCAACCTTGGCTAAAGGCTTTCCTGCCGGGAGAATTGCATCCAGATTCTTTGGATGGGAAGATTTCCTATGAATAAGATTGGGGTACTGATAGCAGACGATCATACCATCATGCGAGATGGCATTCGTGCTTTGCTTGGTGTCTGTGATGACATCGAGGTAGTGGGAGAGGCGTCCGAAGGGCAGGAGGTGATCGAGAAAGCGCGAGACCTGGCACCTGATGTGATACTCATGGACATAGCTATGCCCGGAATGGATGGTCTGGAAGCTGCCCGCCGTATCCTAGAGAAAAAGCCGACAGCAAAAGTTCTAGTTTTGACCCAGCATGATAATAGAGAGTACATATTATCATCTATCAAAGCCGGAGCGGCTGGTTTCGTGCCTAAAAGAGCGCTGGGCTCAGAACTGGTATCAGCCATACGTGCGGTACATCGGGGAGAGCCCTTTCTGCATCCGTCCGCAACTGCGGTGCTAATTGAGACTTACCAGCAGCAGGCCAAAAAAGAGACCTATGACTGCCTAACGGTGCGCCAGAGAGAAATACTTAAGCTAATCGCTGAAGGTCACACTAGCCGGGAAATTGCCGACATACTCTCTATCAGCTCAAAGACGGTTCTAACTCACCGGGGGAAAATGATGAAAAAGCTGGATTTACACAGTCGCACCGAACTCATCAAGTATGCCATGCGCAATAGGCTAGTAAGTATGGACATGTAATTTAATCATTCTGGGGCAAACCCTGAAGGGAGATGGTACGATGATCCCCATAGTCTCTTTCGTTGGTAAGTCTAAATCAGGCAAGACCACGCTCTTAGAGAAGGTGGTACGGGAACTTAAATCAAAAGGCTACCGTGTGGCGGCAATCAAGCATAGCCACCATGACTTCGATATAGACCAACCGGGAAAGGACACCTGGCGACTCGCCCAGGCGGGGAGTGACATCATCGCTATCTCTTCACCAAACAAGATGGCTCTTATTGAACGCCTGGATGCTGATGTGACTTTGTCCCAAATTGCAGCACTCTTTCGGGGAAAAGCAGATATAGTGCTCGCTGAGGGATATAAGAATGGCAATACGGCTAAAATCGTAGTACTTGGCGCTGAGCAGGACCAGGACAATCTTTGTAGCGAAGGGGAGATACTGACTACTATCTCAGCTCACTTGTCTTCGGTAGGGCAGCCACAATTTGATGCTGACGATGTTGCCCGCATCGTGAATTTGGTCATAGAGCAGATAGATGATAATTCACCTCAATCTTAGGAATGTCTGATGCGAGTCAATTCCTTCAGGTTTAACCTCCAAGAGCTAGGCGGAGCATTGGGAGACCTGGGCACGCTGTTGCCGCTGATGGTCGCGCTGATCCTGATCAATGGCTTAAACGCAACCTCGGTTCTAGTAGGCGTTGGTCTGTTCTACATCGCGTCCGGCCTGTATTACCGCATCCCGATGCCGGTGCAGCCGCTGAAAGCGGTATCTGCCATCGCCATCTCGTTGGGCATTTCCGCCAGTGTTATCGGGGCCGCTGGCCTGCTCATGGGTGCTATCTTGCTGCTGCTGTCTCTGACCAACCTTATTGCGGTTGTGGTCAAATTATTCCCCCGGCCCGTTGTCAGGGGCATCCAGCTCAGCATCGGGTTGATACTATTCAGAAAGGGGATTGAGCTCGCCTTCAGCAAGCAGATCTTTATCAGCGGGACTTCGCATTCCCTGGGTCTGGGGCAATTTCCCATCGGGATACTCCTCGCCGTCCTAGCTCTGGCGATATTCATCCTTTTCAAGTTCTTCATCAAACAAAGTCAGCGCTTTCCCCCGTCACTGGCCCTGCTTACCTTTGGCCTAGGAGCAGGCATTGTATTCAGTCCCATCTCCGGGCTTGACAAACTAAGCTATGCTTTTCCCAGCATAGCGCTGCCGAGTGCGGCTGACTTCTGGCTTGCCCTCACTGTCTTGGTCATTCCCCAGCTGCCACTAACCCTGGGTAACGCCGTAGTTGGTGCGTGGGACACTGCCCATACTTACTTTCAGGACCAGGCACGCCGGGTGAGCCCGAGGGCACTTACTGCATCTATGGGGCTGGCTAATATCGCCGCCGGACTATTTGGTGCCATGCCCATGTGTCATGGCTCTGGCGGCCTTACTGCTCACTATAGACTGGGAGCCAGGACGGGAGCGGCTAGCCTGATGGTCGGCGGTCTTCTGCTGACACTCGGCATACTGCTTGGCTCCGCTGCCCTGTCTTTCCTTTCCCTAATACCACTTTCAGTGCTGGGAGTTCTGCTGGCCATAGTCGGCATCTACCACGCCTTCTTAATTCGTGACCTTACGGCTAGAAGGCAGCTGGCTGTGGCAGGAACAGTGGCTGTGGTCACTATTCTCCTGGGCAACTTGGCCTTTGGCTTTGCTGCCGGGATAGTCTTGCACCATATCTTGAGATTGAGCGCACGAGCGGCTGGGCAGCGCTTTTCTTGCCCGGCTAAATCTGGTCAATAGGGAATGGAGAGAGGTAACTGAGCGATTAAGGTGTGGGGATGAAGATAACATCAATCATTCTGGCCGGTGGTAAAAATCGGCGGTTGGGCCGGATGAAGGCCCTTCAGAACCTCGGAGGCAAGAGCCTCATTGGACATGTCGCCGAGCGGGTCAGGCTCCTGAGTGGCAGGATTCTGGTGGTTACTTCGCCAGAGCAGTTCAATCTCACCAATGTGGCCGGCGCTGAAATCCTGGTTGACCTCTATCCCGGGAAGGGCCCCTTGGGGGGTATCTATACCGGCTTGCTCGCCTCCCCGTCTTCCTTCAGCCTGGTGGTTGCCTGCGATATGCCCTTTCTCAATACGGAGTTATTACGCTACTTAATTGAGCTATCCCCCGATTTTGACGCTGTCATCCCCCGGTTGGGCGAGGGGATATTGGAGCCGCTCCATGCAGTATATTCCAGAAGCTGCCTGGATGCAATAGAGACAGAGCTGAAACGCGGCCATTTGCGGGCTGACTCCTTTCTCAGCGTGGTACGGGTGAGATACGTGGAGCGAGCTGAGTGCCTGAGGTTTGACCCGCAACTCTTGTCCTTCTTCAACATAAACTGCCAGCTTGACCTGGAACGGGCGATAGCGCTTGTCGCGGGGACGTAAGCCGTTACTCCTCGTAATCGAACGCATTTTGGTTCAATTGGGACTATTTGACGAGCGAGATAATTGTCGAGCTACCTCTGGACGTGATTCGCATCGCCATTCCATTGCTCATCTACTTCGTGCTCATGTTCATGGTCTCGTTCTATATGGGGAAGAAGACAGGTGCCGATTACGCCAAGACGACAACGATTGCCTTCACCGCTGCCAGCAATAACTTTGAGCTGGCGATTGCAGTAGCCATTGCCGTCTTTGGTATCGGCTCAGGGCAAGCGTTTGCTGCAGTTATTGGGCCGCTGGTTGAAGTGCCAGTCCTCATCAGTCTGGTAAATGTCGCTCTATACTTCAAACGAAGGTTCTTCGTTAAGGAACCAAGGCTAACAACAGCTACGAACCCAAAGAGAAAAGGTTAGCTTTTGGCGTGAGGAAACGAACAAAACCATCACCCTCACTTTGAGTGATTGAGGAGCGGATTGAGCTTCAGCAAATTCTGCTCGATCAGGACGAGGAGAGCGCGCCGCGTTTTCTGAAAAAACCACATTTAGAAAAAGGCAGCTGCGATCATTTCAAGCGAAGGTCATTGAAAGCCCCGGTTTGGTCTCCCGGGAAGGAGCTACCCAATGAGCGAACTCAAGATAATGTAATAGCTAAGGTTCTTACGCAGCACTTTCCAAAATGTTTGTCACTATACAAATGCTTGTTTCGTTCAGCCAGGTAACAAACGTCCAGATTGTTTAGCCTCCTACTAAGCGAGTCCTTCTATGTGTAGATCACAGGTAACAATTCTGACTTTCGTGCAATGTACTTACTCGGTATACGGACGTGCGCGATTGAACTTTC
>JBHIDQ010000030.1:0-15878 GCA_046760155.1 Dehalococcoidales bacterium
TTGGCCTGAGTTTATACAATGCATAGAAAGTCGAGGTATTCAGAGAATCTAGGGCAATCATGGCATCACCGAAGGATTTTACCCCGGTCAGCCGGCTTATTGACCTAACTGGTAAGGGTGCTATTGTTACCGGTGGTGCTGCCGGTATTGGTCTTGCCATCTCGTATCGACTTGCCGAGGCAGGTGCTAACCTGCTTATTGTTGATGCCAATGGTGAAAAAGCCGGGCAGGCTAGCCAGGAGCTTAAGCGTTATGGCTATTCGGCTAATGCTCTGCAATGTGATGTCAGCCGCGAAAAAGAGGTAAAGAATATGGTTAAGACCGCGGCGAAGGAAATGGGTGGTGTTGATATTCTGGTGAACAATGCCGGTATCTACCCGCGAATATCGCTGGCGCAGATGACCGCCGAAGATTTTGAGCAGGTGATTTCGGTAAATCTGAAAGGGGTTTTTCTCTGTAGCCGTGAGGTAAGCCAGCAGATGATAGCGCAGGGACGGGGCGGCTGCATCATTAATATCGCCTCGATTGATGCCATACACCCTTCAACGGAAGGATTGTCGGCTTACGATGCCTCCAAGGGGGGTGTTCTGACCTTAACCAAAAGCATGGCGCGAGAACTGGGGAGACACGACATCCGGGTGAATGTCATTGCTCCTGGGGCTATCTTGACCGAGGGGGTGCGGTCACTTCTCTCTGAGTCGTCAGCCGACCTGGGTAAAGCCCAGTTGAAAGCGTTCATGGCACGTATGCCTTTGGGGAGGTTGGGTAAAGCTGATGACATTGGGCGGGTAGCCCTGTTTCTGGCATCAGATTTGGCCAGTTACATGACTGGCAGCTTGGTTATTGCCGATGGTGGCTATCTCATAACTTGAAGTTAAATTAAGAAGTTAGTAAAACGGCAAAGGTGCTGGTTATGCTAATAGAAGCCCCACCGAAAAATAAGGTAAAACTGAATACGCTTGACCGCTTTCGTGAAGTCAATGACATCTTTCCTAAGACCGCCGAGATTCTGGAGCATAAGCGTCAGGGGAAGAAAGTGTTTGGCTGGCTCTGCACCTATGTCCCCGAGGAAATAATCCACGCCGCCGGGGTTCTTCCCGTCAGGATTACCGGCTACTCCCAGGAGATGGAGCTTGAAGATGGTAACGCCTACCTTTATATTAACAATTGCTCCTTCTCCCGTAGCTGCCTGCAGATGGGCATCCGGGGGGAGTATGATTTCCTCGATGGAGTAGTCGCTGGCTCTACCTGTGACGGTGCCCGCCGTCTCTTCGACTTATGGCATTATTATATTAAGACGCCTTTTCACCATGTCCTCACCGTACCACGTAAATATACCCAGCGAGCCCATAACCTCTATCATCATCAGGTCAGCCAATTTAAGCAACATCTGGAAGAATTTCTCGGTGTTCAGATAACCGACGAGCAACTTCGTCATTCTATTGAGGTCTATAACGAAGCGAGAACTCTCCTGAAGAGTCTTTACGAACTACGGAAGCAGGAGGCGCCGCCAATAACCGGTGCCGAGACCATGGAAGTGCTCAATGCCAGCTTCCGCATGCCCAAAGAGCTATTTAATCAATGGCTGAGAGAGCTGCTAGATGAGCTTGCTGTGTCGGGCAATACCCATAAAGGTAGAGCTCGTTTGATGCTCGTCGGTAGTGTCATGAACAACCCTGAATTCGTCAAGTCCATTGAGGCACAGGGAGGGCTGGTGGTGACTGATGAGCTCTGCACCAGTACCCGCTACTGGTCTGACCCGGTAATTCTTGATGGAAACCAGACTCCTCTGGAGGCTATCTCCCGGCGCTATTTAAATAATTTCCCCTGTGCCCGCATGGTGCCCTCCGATGAACGCTTTAACCGCATACTGGACCTTGTCCGTGACTTTAAAGTAGACGGTGTCATTAGCCAGATCATTCGTTACTGTGTGACCTACGCCCATGACCTGCCGTTGTTGTCGGACAGACTGAAGGCACAGGGGGTTCCAACTTTAGCTCTGGACGTAGAATACGGTACCTCGGGGTCAGGACAGATTCAAACCAGGGTTCAGGCCTTTCTGGAAATGCTTGAGGCAAAACGGAAATGATTGATTCTGAGAAGAGAAGCGATAAAATTAACGCCATTATCCGGGCTTGCCGACTAATTTCTCGAATGAACCAGGCAAGCCCTGAAGCACGCCAGAGTGAAGCACTTTACTATCAGATGGTGGCTAATTACTACACTCGCCTGCTGAATGCTCGGGAAGAGGGTAAGTTTATCGCTGCCCATACTGTCTTTTTCCCCACCGAGATTCTCTACGCTATGGATATCGTCCCCATGCATACCGAGACAACCACCTGGATGATGGCACTGTTTCTGGGCGAGCAGGCGGAGATTCTTTCCGCCGGGGCTGAGTTGGGGCTGGTCCCCGAAATATGCTCCCCGCATCGGGGTCTGGCGGGCGCTTTTTCTTTGCGGGTATTACCCCGCCCTGATGTTATGCTCTGGTCTAATTTAATCTGCGATAATACCGCCAAGAGTGGCGAGTTAATCATGGAGCTTAATGATTGCCCCGGCTTTTACCTTGACCACCCCTTCCAGCGTACTGAGGCGGAGGAGAAGTATCTCATTGGAGAACTGGGGGACATGATTCGTTTCCTTGAAGAAAAGTCAGGGCATAAAATGGACTGGGAAAAACTGTCTCGGATAGTGGCTCAAATGGACCGGCAGATGGAACTCTTTTGTGAGATTGGTGAACTGCGCAAGGCAGTGCCATCTCCTTTCCAGATTCGGGGCTTCTTGCAGCTATTGACCGCTGATTACCTCTGTCCCGGTCAGCCGGAGGCTATTGAGTACCTGGAGACGCTCCGTGACGAGCTGGCGGAGATGGTTCGGGAGGGCAGGGGTGCCGTAACCCCAGAACGTTTCCGGCTGATGACGCTATTCGTGCCACCAATGTACCTGATGGGATTTTTGGAGAAGATTGGACAGGAATACGGTGCCGTGAGTGTCGTGGAACCTCTCTTTACCCGTTGGGTGGAGGGAAGGCTTGACCCGGCCAAACCGCTGGAGAGTGTGGCCAAAAAAGCATCTCTGATTCCAGAGCGACGCAGCATGTATGGCCCTCTGGGTGAGCCGGCATTGCAGGATTTAGTCGATTGCGCTGAGCAGTATAGGGTTGATGGTGCCGTATATTGGGCGTTTATGGGCTGCCGCCATACCTGCGCCACCGTCAAGCTGTTCAAGGATATTCTCAGTGAAATAGATGTGCCGATGCTGACCATAGATTGTGATATCGTTGACCCGACGATTAACTCTGAAGAGGAGATACGCGAGAAGCTGGAGCGATTCTTTGAGCTACTGGAAGACCGCTAGTATCTTTGTTTAACGATGAAAGCATTGGGTATAGATATTGGCAGCCTGACCACCAAAGCCGTCATCTTGGCTGATGATGGTATTCTGGCCTCAAGTATTGTTACCTCCAGTGATGAGGCGGAAACGAGTGCCAAAGCTGCCATACAGGATGTTTTAGACCGGGCTGGGTTCAGCTCTGGCGATAATTGGTATCTTGTTACCACCGGCGTCGGAGGGAAATCCGTTTCGCTCAGCCAGCAGTCAAAAGCCATCACTACCTGTCTGGCACGGGGGATTCATTATCTTTTTCCCTCCGTCCGAATGGCCATAGATATGGGCGCCGAGAGCAGCACCGTGGTTAAGGTGAACGAACGGGGGCGCGTCAACGACTGGATTAATCAGGATAAATGTGCTGCCGGTACCGGCATCTTTTTGCAGCAGATGGCTAGGTTAATGCAGATGCCACTGGAAGAGATGTCAAAACTCTCCTTTCCGGCTAGGTCCAGGGCTGATATCAGCAGTACCTGTGCCGTCTTTGCCGAATCTGAGGTTATATCTCACGTCCACCGCGAACCACCCACTCCCAAGGAAGAAATTGTGGCTGGCATTCATTTTTCGGTGGTGAGCCGCATCATATCATTATGCAAGCGAGTTGGCATTGAGCCGGATGTTGCCGTTACCGGTGGCGTGGCTTTGAATGGTGGACTGGTTAAGATTTTGGAGGAAGAACTGGATTTCAGCGTGCTGGTACCCGATACGCCACAGATAGTTGCTGCGCTGGGTGCTGCCATTATCGCCCAGGAGAATATTGCGAAGGGTTAAAGATAAATGTTCGTTGCCGGAGTAGACATCGGTTCTCGCGCCGCCAAGGCAGTAGTGATGAATAATGGCACCATTGTTTCCTCGGTAATCTGCGATACCGGCCCCGAGAGCATCAAGACCTCTCAGATGACCATGGCAGAAGCCTTGCAGGGGACTGGACTCTCTCTGGATGCTCTGCAATATATTGTTGCTACCGGCTACGGAAGGGTACTTGTTCCCTTCGCCAATGAGAATATCTCCGAGATAAGCTGCCATGCCCGTGGCATTACTTGGTACTTCCCCTCGGTAAGAACTATCTTGGATATGGGCGGACAGGATTGTAAGGCGATTAATTGTGATGCCGACGGCCGGGTGACCAATTTTATTATGAACGATAAATGTGCCGGTGGTACCGGGCGGTTTTTGGAGATGATTGCTGAGGTACTTAACGTCCCTTTGGCAGAGATTGGAGACCTCGCCCTTAAATCAACCACCGCCATCCCCTTCAATACCATCTGCGCCGTCTTCGCCAAATCAGAAGCCATTGCCTATCTGAAGAAGGGAGTGAGTAAGAGTGACATTCTGGCTGGTCTGGATGAGGCAATAGCTACCCGCTGTCTTAATCTGCTCAAGCGTATCTCTATCGAGAAGGAATTCAGCATTACCGGGGGCATTGCCAAAAATAAAGGAATGGTAGCCGAACTCGGGAAAAAGGTGGGCTTGGCACCGTTACTCTGTGAAGACCCGCAAATCGTCGGTGCCCTGGGTGCCGCTCTCTTTGCCGAGGAGCGGTGCCGCGGGGTAGGTGCCCAGGAAGAATCTAAAATTCATTATGGCTATACTGATGGCACGGGAAGTTACTTCATCACCATTGACGCCGGTCGCTGTGATGGTTGTGGGGAGTGCCTGACCGTCTGCCCCTCGGACATTTTTGAGGTGGTTCCAGATGATAACGGCCAGCCGAAAGCCAGGGTCAAAGAAGCCGCCAGGAAGAAACTGGCCTTATTGTGTCCGGGATTCCATGCCTGTAATAATATCCTTCCGATGAATTGCCAGCGCGTTTGTCTTAAGGACGCCATAAGCCATACTTGGTAGTGGACAGGTAGCTCTTAACTCTTTCGCAGAACCCAGATGAAGTAGAGTAGCAGCAGATAGGCACTGAGACTGGGCAGTATCACGGAAGTAGCGATTATTTTGCTGAGGACCGGGGCCGCTTCCGGTGAGCCAATAAAGTGAACAAAGTGGGTAACACCAGCCATAAGACCGGCGGTAGCCACTACGATAATTCCGATTACAATGGGCCGGCTTTTTAGCTTCTGGGGTTTGATGGTAAGGTAAATAATGATGGCATTCAGCCCTAGAAGTGCCAGAATAAGCGGGATGAAAATACGAAAGGTTCCTGCCGTTGGGATGACCACTATCTGCCAGACGGAACGAATAATAATACCGATAATCACAATGCTGATGGTCACTATGAACCATATCTTGAGTTTTAGACCTAGTTTTCTCATTTCAGCTTTGGACTACCTTAATTCTCGGTTCACTTTTGGCTCAATCCATCCGTGACCCGCCATTGACACTGATTGCCTCCCCGGTTATGTTCCGGGAAACTTCAGAGCTTAGAAACAGCACCACGTTGGTAATATCTTCCGGGACTTGCGGCCTCTTTAATGGAATGGTATCCATCATTCTGGCCCATATTTCCTCTCGTGGGACACCGGTGCGCTTCGACCGGACATCGAGGATTTTTTCCCACATATCGGTGCGTATAATGCCGGGACAAACCGCGTTCACATTAATATCATACGGCGCCAGTTCCTTGGCTACGGCGTGGGTAATGCCAATCACGGCATACTTTGAGGCACCATAGTGGGCAAGACCTGCCTGCGCGTCTTTGCCTGAACGTGAGGAAATGTTGACAATCTTGCCCTGTCTGGCGACCATCATGTGGGGGACAACCGCTCTGCTTACCAGATAGGTACCCTTGGCATTAATATTGAGAACTTGCTCCCATTCCTCCTCTTCAATATCAACCAGCGGGGTATCTCGGACGATGCCCGCCGCATTGACCAGAATATCTATCCTGCCAAATTCCTCCAGTGTGGTCGCTGCCAGATTATCGGCATCAGACTTCCGGCTCACATCGGTCTTGACGGCTAATATTTTAGTTCCACCCTTACTCAATTTTTTGGCTAACTCTTGCGCCATGTCAAACAGAATATCACCGATAACGACATTGGCTCCTTCTCTGGCAAATCCCTCAACGATGTTGCCCCCTATTCCCCTGGCACCACCGGTCACAATCGCCACCTTGCCTTTTAGACCTAGTTCCATAGCTTCTTCTCCTTTATGCCTTATCTTTATTCTTACGAATTTTCCCAACCATCGTATTACTTATAGCTTTTGGGAAGCATCTTGAAATAGGTTCTGGCTCCAATCCATGTCCGCCTTATTTCGCTGGGGTGGAGAAACATTTGTCTCAGCTTCATTAAGATATATCGTGGCCTGAGGTAATACTCTCGTATCGCTCGCCGGCAGAAGGCTTCAATCGTTTCTCGCGGCAGTTCGGGTATGTTCAGCACACTGCGATACATACCGTTCTCATCTGCCCAGTCAGTATAGTTCTCGGAGATAAGATAGCCGTTTTCTTTTGCCCATGTATAGGCTTCTGTTCCCGGATAAACGAGCAGGGGATAGAATTGCATGCTATCACAGTTAAGCTCCTTGGCCAGTTTGAGGCTCTTTTCCATCGTCTCTCTGGTCTCGCCGGGATTGCCGATGATGAAGCAGCCATGAACCAGTAAGTCAGCTTTTCTGGCGTTATGGACAAACTGCCTAATCTGCGCTACGGTTATCCCTTTGTGCATCTGGTTCAGTGACGCCTGGTCGGCGCTCTCAAACCCCACCGTAACCAGATGACAACCGGCCTTCTTCATCCATCTCATGGTCGCTAAATCTAGATTGACCCTCACGTTGCAGTACCACTTTATTTTGATGCCCCGCTCAATTATCCGGCGGCACACCTCTTTCACTCTTTCCGCATCGACGGTAAAGGTATCATCCTCGATTCCTATTTCTCTGACCCGGGGGAAGTTTTTCACGATATATTGAAACTCATCCACCACGTTGGCGGCACTGCGGGGCCGGTATTTTCGACTGTGAAAGGTCTGCGGATAAACACAGAAGAAACATTTATACGGGCAACCTCGGCCGGTAATGACCATCACCATCGGGTAATCGGAAGCGGCGAAAAAGTAATGATTGATATTGAGGTGTTTCCGATAGACTTCGCTGGCAAAGGGAAGCTTATCTAAATCCACGATAAGGGCACGTGGTTTATTAGAAATGATTCGGTTGTTCTCTCTAAAGACAAGCCCGTCCACGCTTCTCAGGGTATCGCCTTTATCTAGGCAGGAAGCAAGCTCACGTAGGGTGTAGTCATACTCACCCACGGCGACAGCATCAACTTTATCGCTCAAGCGCAGGGTTTCCTCAGGTAGTGCCGATGGGTGTGTGCCCACCAAGATGACAAACGAAGCCGGGAAGTTTTCCTTTAGTTGTTCCGCTACTTCGATGTCGTTATAGATGCTGGGGGTACTGGTGTCGATAACAATGAGTCGTGGTGGCGCCTTCTTTACCCTTTCGCTCACGTCAGCGATAGTCAGCCCGTCCGCGGGTGCATCAATGAGACTGACCTGAAAGCCATCCTGTTCCAGAACTCCGGTAGCATAGGCCAGCCAGAATGGGTAATATATTGTCCCGCCTAGGGTAACGCCGGGACTTCTCGAAGTTCTGGAGAATCTACCCTTGAAAGGCGGGTTTAACAACAGGACATTCACTCTGGTTATCTCTCTGTTATTTTGCCCATTTTACGGGGGCGAATTATTTCTTTCCAGAAACCGATGGTGTAAAAAAAGTGCTCAACAAGATAAACGATAGGTACTGACATCAGGTAGATAATATTTCTTTCCTGGATGGCAAATCTCAAACCGATAGCTCCGATTATGACCAGATAAACACCGATGAAAGCAGTCAGAATCCAGTAGTTGATTATTAAGGTTAGCAATAGTAGTGGCGCAAGCAAAGGGGGAATCGACGGCAGGTCCCAGACGCCGCTTTCCTTTCGCCACCCCCCGTAGTCGTACATATTTTGGGCAAACTCCCGCAAACCCCTCCCGTGGTCATGCCAAATGGTCGCCTCTGGGACATACAGTAGCTTGCCAACCTTTAGCAGTCGGGCATTTAATTCTATTTCGTCAGCGCCGGATAGGTCGGGATTAAAACCACCAATCTTAACCAGGTCGCTTTTGCGGTACATGCTATTGGAAGCACTGACACTTTTAACCAATTTCTTGGTCTTGAAAGTTCTCCCCTGTATTGACCTTCCGCTTCCCAGAAAGGTGGCAAATGCCAGGTTGATAGCGCGTGTCCATCTCCCTTCGCCTATGTTTTCTATCCTCCCCCCAACCCCAACGATATCATCCCCAAGTTCGGCGAGCAGATTTCGCAGCCAATCTTTGCTTGGGATACAGTCAGCATCAGTAAAGGCGGTATATTCCCCTTGTGCGTTCTCCACCCCGATCTGACGCGCCGCACCACAGGCACCGTAGTCTTGAAAAAATATTTTTACCGGAAATTTTCTGGCTTTGGCAACGGTATCGTCAGTGGAACGCCCATCGACAATTATGACTTCAAAAGGCTCGATTGATTGAGTAAAGATTGCCTCTAGGCATTTTTCAATCTTCTCGCCGGCATTTTTCGTTGGTATGATGACTGATATTTTAGGCTTGCTCATCTTCTTTAGCTTTTGCCAACAAACTGTCCAACTATAAATTCATTTTAACTTAGCCAATGGCAATCGGCAAGGTTTATCTCATATACCCGTCAGTCAGATGATACGGAGATACCTGAGGTCGGTCACTTTTCAGGCTGGTTTGAAATTTTACCAAGGAGTGCTTGGAAAGGGGCTTGGCAGTACGGTTATGGTTATGCTTGACCGATGTGAAATTGCGTCAAGAAACAAGTATAATACTGGAGAGTCCGGTAAATTATGATTTAGTTATATCAGGTTTAACCAGAAAGGAGAAATAAAGCAACATGAAAGGTCGTAATGAGGAGAGCGTGTATGGCAAACTTGGCAAAATAGTAACCCGCCAGTTGCCGGAAAATTCCGACCTGATACAGGGCATTAAAAGGGTCTGTACTGACAGTGGTATTCGCTCTGGAGTTATTTTATCGGCTGTGGGCAGCGTACATCAGCTGTCAGTTATGATTCCAGGCCCTTATCAGGAAGCAATACATGAAGCTCCCGGTGAATATAAGATCTTACCTGGCCCGATGCAGGTATTAAGTCTTATCGGTTTTATTTTTGAGACCGAAAAAGGTGAGATGACCGTCCATATACATGGTTCATTTATCGATACGCAGGGGAAGGTCCATGGTGGACACGTGATTGAAGGTGAGAATCCTGTTCTCGCCAGGTTGGTGGTCGTCATCGGCGAGGTCGCTGGCGTTAGTTATACCGAAAGATTTGACGAGGAATCAAACCAAAGACAATTTTATGTTGAGCGAATCTAGCAATATGTCGATACGCGTTGTATGGTACGAGCCAAGCCGGCTGATTATTTATTGATCGCAACAAATTACGAATAAATTAGAATGCCCCCAAGGGAATTCGAATCCCTGTTGCCGGCTTGAAAGGCCGGTGTCCTAGGCCTCTAGACGATGGGGGCGCATTAGCTAAGTATAGCAGAGTTAGCTTCCGTAGGCAATACACCAATCCGCAATGTGTTACAATGCGATATACAACGGAATGAATGACACAACTAACCAGAGACAGGAATTGGGTGGTGTCCGTTCCACAAAAAAGAGGTTGCTCTTTCTATTAGCCTTGCTTGTGGTTATAGGCATTACTGTTGCCCTTCAGCTTACTTATGGGCGTCACCCTGAAAGGCTTGCAGAGCTTAAAACCCATTTCTATTGGGGTGCTTTTCTCATCAGTCTTATTGGGAACGCTACCATTATTTTCCCCGGTGCCGTATTGGTAATACTCTCTAACTTGGGAATTCTCCTCTACGCCAGTACGGGACTACTTGGCCCGCTGATAGTAGGGCTGGCTGGTGGCGCCGGAGCCGCCATAGGTGAAACGACCGGCTACATTGCCGGCTATAGTGGACGGGAAATTATTGCCAAAAGGAGAATGTACGGTCGAGTTGAGGATTGGCTAAGAAAATGGGGAGCGTTAGCTATTTTTCTTTTTTCACTGGTACCGTTCATCTTTGACCTGGTCGGCATAGCCGCCGGAGTGCTTCGCTTTCCTTTCTGGAAGTTTATTCTTATCTGCTGGTTGGGTAGAACGATATTATATGTAGTTTTTGTGTCGCTGGCTGCCTTTGGGCTGAAAATATTGCTACCTTACTTTGGTTAATTTCGCCCCTTTGATTTTTATGAGCAGTGCTGAACCAGCCACGAAATAGACAAAACAAGCGCCAAGCATCACCTGGTAACCCAGACCGGGGGTATAGCTGTTAAAGAAATCAATTACCGGCCCGATGAGGCGTGCCAGAGCCGCCCCGCCCGCCGTCGCCAGATTGGTCAGGCCGAGGTATCGGGCTTCCTCCCCGCTCGCCACTAGGTCGGTGGCTAGCGCCCAGTTGGAACTCATAAAAGCACCGGTAGCGATGCCCAGAATGGCGCCACCGAATATAATGTAGCCATAGCTAGGCGAGAAAAATATCACCAGAATCCCAAAAGCACCAAGAAACCCGGAAGAAATGGCCACAAAGCGCCGCCCTAGTTTATCTGATAGCAGACCAGCGGGGTAAACGGCAACTAACATTCCAACACCAGCCGCGACCAGGAGGTCAGCAGTTGCCGTCGCTGGGCTGGTGACGCCAACCACATCTTTGAGGTAAAAGAGGGCAAAGGTCTGCACCGTCGCCAGCGCCATAAAGATAAGCAGGCGTGAAATGAGAAAAAAGACAAAATCAGGGTGTGCCTTCACATCAATGCGGAAACTTTGGTATATGGTTTGCATGAAGGTCAATTTCAGCCGGCCGCTCCAGGGTTGCTCTTTAACCGTCAAAAGGGTGGCTGCCATCGCCCCCAGCAGGACAATGGCCAGTATCCCCAGGACCAGCCACAACCAGAGTCCCCCTTCGCCAGTGGAATATCGGTCCATAAAGTAGCCTACCAGCCGCACCAGGGCAATCCCTCCTACTATCTCGAGCAGACTCTTCACCCCTGAGGCTATTCCCCTTTTCCCTTTGGGCACCAGGTCAGGGATAAAGGCCTGATATGGTCCCTGGGCGGTATTGCTGCTGACCTGAAGCAGGCAGTAGATGATAAAAATGGCAGCATAGCTGCCGAACAGGCCTATTCCAGGGAGAAGCAGGATACCGATTGCAGTGCCCAACAGAATATAAGGTCGTCGGCGCCCCCAGCTAAAGCCAGAACGGTCACTAATCGCCCCGGCTATTGGTTGGACCGCCATCGCCAGAATTAGTCCGGTGAAAGTAAGCAGGCCGAGGTAGGTGTTCTTTTCTGATTCGGCAACGAAGTCCAGCAGTCGTAACGGCAGGACAATGCTATGCAGGCTGCTCCAGAGAGCCGCCAGGGCGAAGCCAAAAATGGTAATCTTGAGGTAATCAAGGCGCTGAAAGTTTTCTCTCATTGCCTTAAAGCATAGCAGAGCGAAGGTAAAGAGGCAATTATTGCCAAGAGGGGGATAAAGGGGGTGAGATTAATCAAAATTTTATAAATTAGCTATATCGGTATATAATCAAGGTAAAATGAAGCGTTATCCCTTAATCGAAGAAATCCATACCCCCCTCAGTGCCCCGCAGTGCTTTGAACTATTTCGTGAAAGACCTTTCCGCTTCTTTCTCGATAGTGGCATGGACCCGGCCAAGCTGGGACGTTATTCCTTTATCGGCAGCGACCCTTTTCTGGTGCTAAGCAGTCGGGGTGAAGAAATTTCACTCATCCGGAACGGGGTGGAGGAAAATAGACGGGGTAATCCTTTTGATATTGTCGGTGAATTACTGGCAGCCTATTCTCTTGACCAGTCTCCGGCCGGTATCCCCTTTTCTGGTGGCGCCGTGGGTTATTTTAGCTACGATTTGTGCCATTTTATTGAGCGTCTGCCCGCAACGGCAGTTGACGATTTGCATCTTCCCGAATGCTATTTAGCCTTCTATGACGCTGTTATCGTTTTTGACCATTTGGCTGGGAGAGTGTACCTGGTCTCTACCGGATTTCCCGAGCTTGAGGAAACTAAACGGAAAAGAAGAGCCGCCGAAAAACTTAAAGAGATGAAAAACCAGATGCTCAATAAGCCCTCTGGTATTGAGGAACCGCCTTTGGCTTTTGTCGACGAAGGAATGGTGCTTAAGTCAAATTTCTCCCACGAGGAATATCTGGGAGCGGTCGCCGCCGCCCGGGAATACATCTGTGCCGGCGATATTTTTCAGGTAAACCTGTCCCAGAGATTTGAAACTGACCTGAATATTCCGCCCTCCGAACTCTACCAGCGACTGCGCCAAATCAACCCGGCTCCCTTTGCCTCTTATCTTGACTTTGACGAGGTGACCGTGCTTGGTGCCTCACCGGAAAGATTTCTCAAGGTGCAGGGCGATCGGGTGGAAACCCGTCCCATCAAGGGGACGCGACCGCGCGGTAAATCGGCAGCGGAGGACAAAGCCCTGGCTCAGGAATTATTATCCAGTGTTAAAGACCGGGCGGAGAATATTATGATTGTTGACCTGGAGCGCAACGATATTGGACGCGTCTGCCGCTATGGAACGGTAAAGGTTACCGAACTGGCTATTCTGGAGACCTATCCCACTGTCTTTCACCTGACCTCTACGGTGGAAGGTAGATTGCGACCGGACAAAAACCGGATTGACCTGCTTAAAGCTGCCTTCCCCGGTGGTTCCATCACCGGAGCCCCCAAGGTGCGGGCGATGGAAATTATCGATGAACTGGAGCCTACCCGGAGAAGTGTTTACACTGGTTCAATTGGCTATCTTGGCTTCAGTGGTGAAATGGACCTAAACATCGTCATTCGGACCTTTCTGGTCAAGGGTGGAAGGGCTTACTTCCAGGTGGGAGGAGGCATTGTCTATGATTCGGAACCGGAAGCGGAATATGAAGAAACACTGGATAAAGCCAGAGCGCTGATTCAGGCACTTAAACTGTCGTCTCAGGTGGCCGTGGAGGCAGTACCGTGATTCTGGTTATCGATAACTACGATTCATTTACCTATAACCTGGTTCAGTATTTGGGGGAGCTGGGCTGGGAGCCGGTGGTTTATCGCCATGATGCCATCGCTTTAGCGCAGATTGAAGCTATGGCGCCGAGTCATATCATCATCTCCCCCGGTCCCTGTACTCCTCTGGAAGCGGGCGTTTCCAACGATGTCGTGCGTTACTTTCGAGGCAAAATTCCTATTTTGGGAGTATGTTTGGGGCACCAGTGCATCGGCTATGCCTATGGTGGCAAAATCAAGCGGGCGATTGTTCCCGTGCATGGTAAAACCTCGCTTATCTTTCACGACGGTGAAACTGTCTTTGACGGTTTGCCCTCGCCACTGGTCGGAGGGCGCTATCACTCTTTAGTCATTGATGCCGAAACCGTACCTGCCTCACTTGAAGTCTCCGCCCGAACCGAAGAGGGGGAGATAATGGGGGTCAGAAACAGGGAGGATGTCGTGGAGGGAATCCAGTTCCATCCCGAGTCCATCCTGACCGATAGCGGACACGATATCTTAACCAACTTCCTGCGCCTGCCGAGCCCAAAATCTAAAGTCGGGAACAAGCGATAGTGGAAGAAATTGTTTACCTGAACGGTTCGCTCATACCTCGCTCTCAGGCGCGGGTCTCGGCGTTTGATTACGGTTTCCTCTATGGCTACGGACTGTTTGAGACCATGCGTGCCTATCACGGGACGATTTTCCTCCTCGACCGCCATCTGAAACGCCTGCTGGATTCGGCGGCGGTTATTGGCTTGGGTGAAAAGTTGACTGGTATTGATTTGGCTAAAGCTTGTCTTGATACCCTGAGAGCTAATAACCTGCCGGATGCTCGATTAAGACTTACTGTTTCCCGAGGTGAAGCCGGCTCGTTCCCTGGCTATAGTAGCGATGTGAGGCCAACGGTGCTGGTTACCGCCAATGCCTATTCGCCACCATTAGCCGAGGTATTTCGTAGAGGTTTTAAAGCTTTGCTCTCTTCCTTTTCTCGTGATAGTCAATCTCCGCTATCAAGGCTTAAATCGACTAATTATCTACTCAGCGTTTTGGCCAAGACGGAAGCAGAAGCCGCTGGTTTTGACGAAGCCCTGTTGTTAAATGAACGTGGCTTTATCGCCGAAGGCAGTATCAGCAATGTTTTCTTCGTAACCCGTTCTGGTCTGGTGACGCCACCTCTGGAAAGCGGCATCCTCCCCGGCATCACCCGCGAGGTGGTGATGGCACTGGCGGATACCTTGAAGATAAAGGTTACCGAGACTGAAGTGAGATTGGAAGACCTGGGGCAGTTTGACGAGGCTTTTCTCACCAATTCGGTGATGGAGCTCATGCCGCTGGTTGAGGTCGGTGACAAAGCGGGTAAGGTTATCACTATTGGCTCAGGAAAGCCGGGTAAAATCACCCAAAGACTTATGACTGCTTATAGAGAGACGGTGGAGAGGGAAACGGCTCCAAAGTAGAAGCGCACCTCTTACGGATAAATCGCCAGTGCCTCAAGTCCGGTAGTCTCCGGCAGACCGAGCATGAGGTTCATATTCTGGATGGCTTGCCCCGCCGCCCCCTTCACCAGATTGTCAATAGCGCTGATAACCACCAGTCTCCCCGTCCTCTGGTCAATGGTGGGGAAAATCAGGCAGAGGTTGTTTCCCCAGGTATGCTTGGTGTGGGGTGGAGAATCCACTACCTTAATAAAAGGCGCCTCTTTGTAGAACTCCCGATATAAATTCTTTAGTTCGTCTGTGTCCATTTTACCTGGGACCAGAGGCGCGTAAGCGGTGGTCAGTATCCCTCTGGTCATCGGTATCAGGTGGGGGACAAAAGTTATCGAGGGCGCTTCAGCGCCAAGTAGCTTTAGCTCCTGAATAATCTCGGGCAGGTGGCGGTGTCCCTCTAGGGCGTAGGCGGAAACATCCTCATTGACCTCAGAAAAGTGCGTTTGCAGGCTGAGGCTTCGCCCCGCCCCGGATACCCCCGACTTGGCATCAAAGATAATATCGGGCTTAATTATGCCCTCTTTCACTGCCGGGGCTAATGCCAGAATGGCTCCGGTGGGGTAGCAACCGGGGTTAGCCACCAGTTGCGCCGAGGCAACCTGAGCTCGGTACAACTCAGTCAGACCATATACTGCCTTTTGTAGCAGTTGTGGTGCCGGGTGGGTAAACCCGTACCAGCGCGGATAATCCTCAACATCTTTTAGCCGGAAATCGGCGCTGATGTCCACGACTTTGATGCCATCACTTAACAGCGGGATAATCTCTTTGGCGCTTTCTTTATGAGGCATCGCCGAAAAGACAAGCTCAGCTTCTCCCAGTTTGGCTTCCACCGTCAGCTCTATGCCGGTCAGGTGCGGAAAAACTTTGCTTAACCCCTCCCCGGCCGCACTCCGCCCCGTCACCGAGGCAAGTTCTACCGCCGGATGCTGAGATAGCAGTCGTGCCAGCTCCACCCCGGCATAACCGGTAACATTGATAATGCCGATTTTAGTTTTACTCAT
>JBHIDQ010000031.1:0-15677 GCA_046760155.1 Dehalococcoidales bacterium
GTCTCTGGGGTGTCGTATTGCACTAGTTTTCCTGACTCCATGATGGCAATACGGTCAGCGAGTCGAATGGCCTCGTCAAGGTCGTGTGTGACCAGGATAACCGTCTTCTTCAGTTCCTGCTGGATACGAACGAATTGGGCTTGGAGCCTCTCCCGAGTAAGAGGATCAACCGCCCCGAATGGTTCATCCATAAGTAAAATTGGTGGGTCAGCAGCGAGGGCACGGGCAACCCCAATACGCTGTGCTTCGCCACCAGAGAGTTGACTCGGGTATTTCTTAGCGTATTCTGTTGGGTTAAGCTTGACAAGGTTTAGCAATTCCTCAATTCGGTGGGCAATACGGTTTTTCTCCCAGTGCAAAAGCTCGGGCACGGTAGCGATATTGGCGGCTACGGTTAGGTGAGGAAATAAGCCAACACTCTGAATGGCATAGCCAATGGACTGGCGAAGCCGTTCCGGCTTGATTTGGCTGGTATCTTTACCATTGACAAAAATATGCCCTGAGGTTGGTTCAATGAGACGATTGACCATCCGTAAGGTAGTCGTCTTGCCGCATCCTGAGGGACCGATGAGGACACAGACTTCTCCTTCATCAACCTCGAGGGAAAAATCATTGACGGCAAGGGTTTCTCCGTAGACCTTGGTCACGTGTTCCAGACGAATCATGCTTCTCCTCCGGCTAGTCCCTTCGGAGTAGCTAGCCTAACGAAAGTTCGCATTGTGGCATCCACTACCAAAGCAAGGCCGATGATGGGAATCGCCCCGAGAATAATCAGGTCAGGCGCTGCCTGTCCGAGTCCTTGGAAGACAAACCAGCCGAGACCTCCAGCGCCGATAAGTGCTGCCACCGCAGCAAGACCTACCGACTGAACCGAGGCTGTTCTAACGCCTTCTAAGACGAGCGGGGCGGCGAGGGGAACCTCCAGTCGGCGGAATACCTGAGGACGACTCATCCCCATGCCCAGGCCGGCATCAATAACTGCCGGGTCCAGCTGACGTAAGCCGACAAAGGTATTTCTGACAATAGGCAGTAAGGAATAGATGATGAGGGCAATAATTGCTGGCGTTGGGCCAACGCCCCGGATGCCGAATTCCCGTAGGACGGGGAAGGCGAAGGACAAGGCGGAAAGCGGGGCAATCAGTAATCCAAAGAGTGCCAGACTGGGTATCGTCTGGGTGATGTTGGCGAAGTAAAATATCGGTTTTTCGGCGCGTTTGCTTCGGGCTGCCCAGATGCCAAGTGGAATGCCAAGGAGAGTGCCCACAGTGACACTACCACCAAAGAGAAAGACATGCTGCAGCAGCTCCTGTCTGAAGCGTGCCTCGCGGCCAATAAATTCCTGGACTATGGAGAGATTGTTTAGCCAGCCGGTAAGAAGAAGGATGAAGATAGCGGCCAGTCCGCTCCAGGAAATCAGATGTCGCCAGACTGGTGAATTACTGAGCCCTTGGCGGGCAGCAAATATCAAAATGTAGGCAGCGGCAAAAGTAACCCAGATGCCAGCACTTGGTGAGACACGCGCAAAAGAAGCCTCCGTTTCAAGGAGTCGGCCTGCCTCAAGTCCGGCAAAGACAACAGTAACGATAAGGATTATATTGGCGGTAATACCCAGAATTACCGAACGCCACTTTCCCTTCTTGGTTAAACTGAGGGCGAGGCAAACGAGCCATAGCCCAAAAATGACCGCCGCGCCATCCCAGCCCACACTCTCCCATAGGCTCAGACTTGTCCCGGCGGCAAGTCGGCTGGGCTTGAGTGTCAACCAGCCGAATGGGAGTGAAGAGAGGCCGATGATAGACCCGGTAACGGCCACACTATCACGGGTGACCAATTGCCGAATCATCTCCTCTTTTGTCCTCAGGTAAAACTACTTCAAGAACCTCTTGGAAATAAGGTAGTCACGGGCCACATCAGCCGCGGCCTGCCCCTCAAAGGCAATCTTAGCATTGAGGGTTTGCAGTGTCTCTAAGTTCAGAGAGGCAAAGACCGGGTTGAGGATGCTCTCAATCTTGGGATATTTATCAAGGATTTCACTGCGGACAATCGGTGCTGGTTCATAGACTGGCTGGACACCTCTCGGGTCGCTTAAGACAACGAGGCCAAGAGCGGCTAGTCCACCGTCTGTTCCATAGGCCATCGCTGCATTTACCCCATCGGTACCCTCAGCGGCCGCTTTTTCCGTCTGTGCCGTATTGCCACCGGATAAGGTCACCAACTGGTCTTCAGTAAGGGTAAAGCCATACGCCTCTTGGAATGCCGGTAAAGCCACCGGGCTGGTCACGAACTCCTCAGAGCCAATTAACTTGATATAACCGCCACCGTTAACATAGGCAGCGAAATCATCGAGGCTACTGATTCCTTCTTTTTCGGCAAGGTCTTTTGGTATCGCTATCGCCCAAGTATTATTGGCGGGCGCTGATTTAAGCCAGACGATATTGTTGGCCTCCATGTCCAGCTTCTTCACTCTCTCCCAGCCTTTCTGGGCATCATTCCAGACATCTGATTCGGTCTCGTCAAAGAAAAAGGCGCCGTTACCGGTATATTCCGGATAGATATCAAGCTCACCACTAAGAATCGCCTTGCGCACCACTGAGGTTGGTCCAAACTCTGATTTGTCGACAACAGGGATGTCATTGGCTTCGAGCATGGCGATAATCATCTGGGAAAGCAACGCACCCTCGGTATCAATCTTTGACCCGATGACGATACCGGGCGCACCGCAGCCGGGTAACATCAGTGCCAGTGCCAGTACCATAATCCCTACCAAGCTTAGGACCTTTCTCATTTAAGCCTCCTTTAGTGATATTATATGATTTGATAACGCACCATTTAACCAAGCTAGCTTGTTTTTGTCAAGCCGCACTCTTTTTAGTCTACGATTACCTTACCTTTTGGTTCGGCAACAACCTCACCGATGATAGCTGCTTCCTCAATACCTTCTTGGTGCATTCGTTCCAGCAGTACCGATGCTTTTTCTTCGGCTACGGAGATGAGTAATCCCCCAGAGGTCTGAGGGTCGAAAAGAATATCAGCCAGATAATCGGGGACTTCTTTATTAATTTTAACCATATTGAGGCGAAACTCCCGGTTACGCTGAAGTCCTCCCGGAATCATGCCCATCTCAGCAAGCTCTTTGGTTTCTGGGAAAAAGGGAACCGCTGCTGAGTGGATAATCATACCGACATCAGTACCCTCAAGCATCTCACACGCGTGGCCCAAAAATCCAAAACCGGTGACATCAGTGCCGGCGTGGACTCCGATCTCCTGCATTAGCTCCGAGGCTTTTCGGTTAAGGGTAGCCATGCTTTTTATGGCTTTGGTCACCGTGGCTTCATCTGCCTTCTTACCCTTCAAAGCGGTGCTTATTATTCCGGTACCTAGCGGTTTGGTTAAGATTAGCTTATCACCTATCTTGGCACCGGTATTGAGGACTACTTTAGCGGGGTGAATGGCACCGGTAATGGAGAGCCCGTACTTTAACTCCTTGTCTTCGATGCTGTGCCCTCCGATCAGTATTGCCTCTGCTTCATGTATTTTGTCAATTCCCCCGGCCAGGATTTCCTTTAATATTGCGATATCCATCGTTTTTACCGGGAAACAGACGACATTCATCGCTGTTAGTGGTTTTCCTCCCATGGCATAGACATCACTCATCGCATTGGCAGCGGCAATCTGGCCAAACGAGTAGGGGTCATCCACTATCGGCGTGAAGAAATCGATGGTCTGGACGATAGCCAGTTCATCTGTCAGTTTGTAGACGCCAGCATCCTCAGCTCTCTCCATACCCGCAATCAGGTTAGGATGAGAGACAAGGGGCAAGCTAGATAATGCTTTGGTTAGGTCTCCCGGACCTATTTTGCAAGCTCAACCCGCACCGTGAACGGTCTCAGTGAGACGTGGCCTTACCTCGTCACTCAACCTACTTGCCCTCCCTAATACTATTATTACCTTACCGATAGAAGATAAGGAGTCAGCAGTATTATACTAGGTAACCAGCCTCACTCTCAACTTTTCAGAGCTTGTCTTTATTCCTCTTCTTCTACGATTTCGCAGCATCCACACCCACATTGCCCACCGGTAGCGCAGGGCTCGCAGCAATATTTCACTCCTTCCTTCTCGTAGCCCTCAACGATGGTGCAACCACAGGTTGGACAAATTTGTTCTACCATCTTGACATCTCCTCTAACTTAATCATTTTATCTTAAGCCCTGAATCAACTATCTGTCTGCGACTTTTATCTCATCTTTTATTACCCTACATAAACTCACCAAGCAGTTCTTCTATTTGTCTGGGCGCTAATTTTTGCTTCACCAATGGCCCCTTATGCAAAGCGGGTAGTTGCTCTTCAAAGGTAGGGCGTTCTTTGCGGTAGATAACGCCGATGGGTATTTGTTCTCCCCACTCCTGAGCTTTGTCAAAAGCGGCCAGCTTGTTGCTGGGGTCATAATCATCTCCCAGTTGGTACACTCGCTCCTGGTACCAGCGGTAGGTATTCTTGTGGTTAAATGAAGGACAGGGCTGAAGAATATCAATCAGTGCAAAGCCCCGGTGCATAATCCCCTTTTTCATTAGGTCGGCTAGCTGGTTGACATCACCGGCAAACCCTCGACCGACAAAACTGATATCGGCAGCTATTGCCAGGGCGATTGGGTTAAATGGGGTGGGGGCACCTTGAGGTGTTGTCTTGGTAATATAGCCCATGTCACTAGTCGGGGACGTTTGCCCTTTGGTCAGGCCGTAGACTTGGTTATTATGTACCAGATAGGTAATATCATGGTTACGCCGCGCCGCATGGATAAAGTGGTTGCCTCCTTCTCCGTAAGCATCTCCGTCACCACTTACGGCAATAACCACGAGTTCTGGATTGGCTATCTTGGCACCAATCGCTGGCGGTACTGGTCGGCCATGAAGAGCGTTAAAGACATTGCCACTGGTATAGTGGGGAAGCTTTCCAGATTGCCCGATACCCGATACCATTAGCACTTGGTATGGTTCAATATTAAGCTCAACCAGTGCCTGGTTTAATGCCCTTAGGATACCGAAGTTGCCGCAACCCGGGCACCAGGCGGGGGTGAGTCCGACATAATTATCCTTGGTTACCATGCTCGCACCTCCCCTCTCTTACTTCCTGGGCAATGTAGGCCGAGGTGAAGGGACGCCCGTCGAATTTTAAGATCCGACCGCTGACTTTCTTCATTGTTTCTCGCTGAATCAGGCGGGAAAGCTGTCCTACGGCATTATTCTCAATTACGTAACTGTATTGGGTGTTGTCCAGAGCCTCAGTTACGGCATCAGCGGGGAAAGGCCAGAGTTCATTCAGGTGAAGCGAGTTGACACTCATGTCTTCCTTACGTAGGATGTCCACGGCTTCACTAATGGCACCATAGGTACTGCCCCAGCCAATGAGTGTTGTCTCTGCCGTCTCGGGCCCGTACAATCTAGGGGGAGAAATTTCCTTCTTTAAACTGGAGAGCTTTCTAAGTCGCTTCTGCACCTGTTCTGTCCTGATTTTGGCATCCTCTATCAAGTGTCCCGCCTCATCATGCTCATCTGAGTCAGTGGCTACCAGCGCTTTACTTTGTCCGGGAAAGGCACGGGGTGAAATACCTGATTTGGTTACTTGGTGCCGCTTATATTCTTTGGCTTCTTCTGTCTCTGGGGAAAAGAGAAAACCTCGGTCAATGGTTACCTTGTCGAGGTCAAACTTGTCCACGGTGGTATAGGAGCTGGCCAGATGCTGGTCAGTTAAAATGATGACCGGCAACTGATATTTTTCTGCCAAGTGGAAGGCTTTGACTGTCACCCAGAAGGCATCTTCAATAGTGGCTGGGGCAAGAACAGCTCGGGGAAAGTCTCCATGGTGAGCGTGAAGGACAAATTCAAGGTCACCTTGCTCCGTCCGGGTTGGTAAGCCTACGGCAGGGCCGGGACGCTGCGCATCTACAGCGACAATCGGTGTCTCGGTCAGTCCGGCTAATCCCAATCCTTCCACCATGAGGCAAAAACCGCTTCCCGAAGTGGCGGTCATAGCTCTCACGCCAGCATAACTCGCCCCAATTATCATATTTATGGCTGCAATCTCATCCTCAGCGTGTACCATTACCACGTCAAAGTCTTTAGCCTTACTCGCCAGGTACTCCATAATGGAGGAAGCTGGAGTCATCGGGTAGGCAGCCATGAATCTACAGCCAGCAGCTAATGCGCCCAGAGATAGGGCATCATTCCCGGTGAGCAACATTCTTTGCTCATCACTGATTGGGTGGAGGCGATGGCTAAACTTCCCCTTAAAATTCTCTTGAGCGTACTCATATCCAGCTTTAGCTGC
Source organism: Dehalococcoidales bacterium (assembly GCA_046760155.1). GTDB lineage: Bacteria > Chloroflexota > Dehalococcoidia > Dehalococcoidales > RBG-16-60-22 > JBHIDQ01. The sequence continues at coordinate 6,326 of JBHIDQ010000031.1, forward strand.
TTTGGTGTTGTTTTCTCTAATCGCATCGGTACCGAAATGCTCCCGCAAGACCTTCTCCAGTATCTCAAAATCATATCCTACCAGACCCAGACCAGCACCAAGGGCAACCGTGTTTGCCATTAACTTGCCCCCGGCTCTTTCTTCCGCTAGCCTTTCCAGAGGCACACCAAACAGGTGGTCATTATTACTGGTAGTCTTTGTCTTCTCCCCATCAAAAATGATAACACCTCCGCTGGCGAGTTCTTTCTGGTGCAAGTCTATGCTTTCTTTATTGAGAGCAAGTAACATATCTACCGGCTCGGCGATGGCGTCTACTTTAGTGTCCTTCACTCTGATGCGGAAAAAATTATGACCACCTCTTATTCTTGATTCATAGTCCTGGTCAGCAAAGACTTGGAAACCGCCGCATGCAAAGACTTTGGCCAGCAAAAAGCCAACAGATTGCACTCCTTGCCCGGCTTCCCCACCAACCATAAAGTTAATGTCAACTGGCATTTTCCACCTCCACTTTCCAAATTACTAGGATGGCCTAGCTAGGTCAGACAAAAACGATTAAAGCAAGAGTCGCGTGTACCATTACTGAGGGCCAGAATACCTTCCAGATATGGCAGTGGTATTTAAAAAAGCTTTTATACGGTTGATATTGCATCAGTTTGCTACCTATTTTTGAACCAGGCAGACACCGGCAGGAAACGAAAATCAGCAGACCGGCTATCAGGTTTACCAGGCCGAGAATGACAATTACTCTCGGCGCCACCGCATAAAATATGTCCATATCTGCCTCCGTATGATAGGCTAACTCGACGGGAGAGTTAATTTCTCCATAACCACGGGGGAATCTTCATATTTAAGTTAAGTCATCAACTGAACTGTAGGTTCATATTATGTGGTTTGTCTTAGAGTTATTGTCTACTCTACAATAACTGTTCCGACCATCCTGGGATGAATTGTGCAGTAGTATTCAAAGTTACCACTCTGGTCAAAGGTGTAGCTAAAGGTATTGTCACGTGATAAGCTGCCACTGTCAAATTGTGTATCTCGAGCAGTGACGGTGTGGGGGGCTGAATCTCTATTGGTCCAAGTGACTGTGGAGCCGACCGGAACGGTGACAGTGGCCGGTGCGAAGGCAAAGCCCGAAATCTCTATTTCGGTGGTAGTTGGCGTTGGTGCTGGTGTTGGGGTTGATGCCTGACAGGATAGGCCAAATACTGACATCGCGGAGAGTAGCAGCCCGATGAGTAAAACTGTGCTTGACTTTACATAAACGTAACTGCTCATTGTTTCTTCTCCAGATTTTATTGCTTTGCCTGTTTTCTGATTACTCGACTAGTCTTAGCCTAGACGCTTTTCCACAATTTCCCAGTTAATATTCTTGAGGAAGGCGGCAATGTAATCTGCCCGTTTCAGGCCATAGTCAGTCATGAAAGCATGCTCAAAAACATCCATTACCAGTATGGGCTTACAGCCAGCAGGATGACCAACCTCGTGCTCATTAATCCACTGGTTAAAGAGCTGACCGGTAACATTATCTTGATAAAGGATCGCCCAGCCAATGCCGCGCATTGACCCGGTAGCTTTGAAATCTTGTTCCCAGGCCTCGTAGCTGCCAAAGGCTTCAGCCAGTTTTTTGGTTACTGCCTCTGGTCTGGTTACTGGACAGACCAGATTTTCAAAATAGTACTCATGGAGGCGCATGCCGTTGAACTCAAAGCCGAACCGTCGCTTCAATTCCGCGTATTCAGGATTGGTGGCATCTTTAGCCTTGCTGTTCAGTAGTTCAATGAGTTTGTTGGTGTTATTGACATAGCCCTGATAGAGAGTGAAGTGGTTCTTGAACAGTGTCTCGCTGAAACCATCAATTCCGATAAGATAACTATAGTCCTTTGCTTGGTAAGCCATTTCTTTTCTCCTTTTCACTTTTTATTTCGGTGGCAGGCTTAAATGCCTGGGATACATCCTGGGGCACGCACCATCAAAACTGGTGCACAGGCAGAACGGAGCAGGCGGTCAGCGACGCTTCCCATGACCCAGCGGCTTACCCCGGAACGTCCGTGAGTAGCAATAATGATCAGGTCTACCTTATTTTTAGTGGCGTAATCAGTCAGAGTCTCCGCTGCCTTTCCGGTGAGAACCTCCGCTTGAATCTTTACTTTGCCATAATTAAGTCGGCTTACTAGCTGGTTAAGATACTTTTCTGCCGCTGCTTTGCTTTCGGTATCGTATTTTGTTATATACTCCTCACTAAATTCACCACCACCACCTGTAGGATGCGAGAAAAAGGTATCTGCTACGCGTACAAAGGTGACATTCTTTACACCGCCTGTCTTAGCTATGGCTTCCACATGAGGCAGAACACACTCGGCTAGCTCCGAACCATCTAATGGCACTAAAATTTTTTGGTACATCTTTTTCCTCCTCCTTTCTTATTTTTGACTCGCTGGTTTTCGGTGTTAATTAATCTTCATGGCGAAAACTTCCTCTCGCTAATTTTTCTTATTATAAACTAGTGAAAAAGTGTCTTCTATGACCTAGGTCACATTCAGTCAGTTTCTCCTATATTTATTATAGTATTTATTATAGGTTGATAGGTTGCAATATGATAGTCTCCTGCTTAATGGATGTCAAGGAGTAATATTCCTTGACTTGCCCATTGGCCGAGACTATAATATCACTCACCAGTGCGGTAGCTACTCAGTAAGTGAGGATAAAATGAGTCTTGAGGAATACCGGCGGAAGCGGGAATTCAAGAAGACCCCTGAGCCAAAAGGGGAGGCGGGAGGTGATGGGGAGAATCGCTTTGTGGTCCATAAGCACCAGGCACGTCATCTTCATTATGACTTTCGTCTTGAAATGGAAGGCGTGCTCAAGAGTTGGGCAGTGCCCAAAGGTGTTCCTTTTGAGCCGGGAGTGAGACGCTTAGCCGTTCAGGTAGAAGACCACCCGGTGGAGTACATAGATTTCGCTGGCCAGATTCCGGAAGGAGAATATGGCGCAGGGACAGTGGAAATCTGGGATAAAGGTAATTTCATCCTTGACCAGAGAGCATCCGATCGATTGGAATTCACGCTGAAGGGTGAAAAGTTATCCGGCGGCTACGTCTTAATTCATACTGATGGAAACAACTGGCTGCTCATCAAACGGAAAGTAAAGTCAGAATAAAGTGGTCGTAAGTAGTCTTATGATATTTAGGATGGAATAGTTCTCTTTTTGGAGGTAAGAGTGAAAATTCTGGGAATTATGGGGAGTCCAAGGATAAAAAGCAATACAGACCTATTGCTGGATGAGGCCCTGAAGGGAGCCGGGAGTCAGCAGGCAGAGGTTGAGAAGATTGTTGTGGATAAGCTCAAGATAAATCCCTGCCGCGAGTATTATGGCTGTCTAAAGGATGGTAATTGCGTCATTAGGGATGACATGGATACTGTCTATCCTAAACTGCTTGAGGCTGATGGTATCATCGTCGCTTCACCAATATTTTTCTACGGGCTCTCCGCTCAGCTTAAGGCACTCATTGACCGTTGCCAAGCGTTGTGGGCCAGAAGATATGTTCTTAAGAATTTGCCCGAGTCAACAAGAAAAGGCGCCTTTATTGGGGTCGGAGCTACCAGAGGTAAGCAATTGTTCAACGGGTCGATATTAACGGTAAAATACTTCTTTCAGGCCTTTGGCGTTGAGTATATTGATGAACTGCTTATTCGTGGTATCGATAAGAGAAGCGAGATTAAGGAGCACTCGACCGCACTATCAGATGCCTTTGAATTGGGCCAGAGGCTGGCGCAAAAATTGGTTAGCTTTTAGTTACTGCCAGTATCGTTAAGTTTTTGTGTCTTTCTTTTCCTCAGCGCTTGGTCCATAAAAGGTTTTTAGCTTGGTGGCCATTTCCTTTAGCCGTTTGTCTATCTTACGTTATTCAAGCTTTATTCTCTTCTGGCACTGATTGACTTCTAAGGTCTGAGTTGCTAGAATTTAGGCGTTCACAAAGAGGTTGTAATCGTTCTCTATTGCCGAGACAAATTTCCGCTAAAACTTTGAAAATGAAGAATATTATAAGGGGAAAAAGTTTATTATTGGAGAGCCATAAATGTTAGTGGTGGCGTGCATTAAGCAGGTGCCCGATACCACTCAAGTTGAAGTTGACCCGGTGACTGGCACTCTCAAAAGAGAGGGAGTGCCTTTCATCATGAATCCATTTGATATCCACGCCTTGGAAGAAAGCCTGCGGCTCAAAGACAAATACGGGCTTCGGGTAGTGGTAATTTCCATGGGTCCTCCCAATACTGAGATTACGCTGAGAAAGTGTTTGGCTTTGGGAGCAGACGATGCCGTACTTTTGAGTGACCGTGTCTTTGGTGGAGCTGATACCTTGGCGACTAGTCTGGTTTTGTCCGAGGCTATCAAGCGTTTAGCTCAGCAGGAAGAGGTAGCGGCAGTTATTTGCGGCCGGCAGACCATTGACGGTGATACAGCTCAGGTAGGGCCGGGCATTGCTACCCGTTTGGGATACTCACAGCTAACGCTGGTCGATTGCATTGAGAATGTAGACCTAAAGGCGAAGAAAGTGAAGGTCAGGCGTAAAGTGAGAGGCTGGCGCGAAATAGTGGAAGCGCCCTTACCGGCGATGATTTCCGTGGTGCGGGAGATCAATCGTCCGCGCTATCCTACCGTACCAAGGCGGCTGATGGCTGCGGACGCTGCGTTGACATTGTGGAATAACGAAGAGATGAAATTAGATGAAGAGACTATCGGACTCAAGGGTTCAGCGACACAGGTACGCAAAATCTTCTCACCGGAAAGAGCCAAAGGTGAGATATTGGGCGATGGACTCAATAGTCCCGAAGAAGCAGCTCATTTATTAATCGGTAAGCTGATAGAAAAGGATCTCCTTTATCTATAGTCTATGGTCGGGTTAAATCAGTAAGGAGCTGGTAAATGGCAGAGGAGAAAAAGCTAAAGAAACCCAGGGGCGTGGCTCGACTCATTCCGGATAAGTGTATCGCTTGCGGGGCTCGTTGTCAGAGTTCTTGTCCCAAAGACGCCATCGAAATGAATGAGCAGGGTGAGCCGATCATCTTGGTCGAGAAATGTATCGGCTGTCGTAAGTGCCTCAAGGTTTGCCCGGCCGATGCTCTAGAGATTTATTATACTCCTGAGGAACAGAAAATTCTCGCTGAAATAGAAGCTAGGGCCAAGGCAGCCGTGCCTGAAGCTGAAGAGGTGAGTGTTGAAGAGGCAGCGGTGCTGGCCAAGACTCAGCAGTACCGAGGTGTCTGGGTCTTTGTCGAGCAACTCAGAGGTGAGCCGGCGGAAGTTTCCTGGGAACTACTGGGCGTGGGTGCTGACTTAGCCAAAACTTTGGGTGTTGAGTTGTGCTCTGTGGTTGTCGGCGACAAGGTAGAGAACCTCTGCCAGGACTCATTTGCCTATGGCGCGACCAAAGCTTACTTAATAGACGACCCGGTATTTCATCATTATCGCACCAAGCCTTATTACCAGGCCATTTGTTATCTGGTAGAGAAGTACAAGCCAGAGATTATGCTCATGGGTGCCACTGGTTTGGGGAGGGATTTGGCTGGTGCCGTGGCCACAAAGCTCCAGACCGGATTGACCGCAGACTGCACTGGCTTAGATATTGGTGATAACCGGTTTTTGCTGCAGACACGCCCCGCCTTCGGTGGCAATATCATGGCGACCATTTTAACCGAACGCACTCGCCCGCAGATGGCCACCGTTCGGCCACACGTGATGCCGATGCCCGAGAAAGACCCTTCCCGCAAGGGTGAGATTGTCCGTGAGTCGATACCAGTCAAGGAAGAAGATTTTGTCGTCAAGGTACTGGAGGTTATTGATGAGCGTAAAGCCGGAGATGTAGATGTGGCTGCTGCGGATGTAATTGTCTCCGGTGGACGTGGCATGTGTGCCAAAGAGAATTTCACCATCTTGCAAGAGCTGGCTGAAGAATTGGAGGGCGTGGTCGGTTGTTCCCGTGGCGCCGTAGAGGCTGGCTGGATGCCTGCAGAACGTCAGGTTGGCCAGACGGGTAAGACAGTCAGACCCAAGCTCTACATAGCCTGTGGTATCAGCGGCGCCATTCAACACCTAGTCGGCATGCAACAGTCAGACGTAATCATTGCCATCAATCGTGACCGGCAGGCGCCTATCTTTGAGGTGGCTAATTACGGGATTGTCGGTGACGTCCTTCAGGTAGTTCCCGCACTTACTAATCGGATTAGAGAATTGCGCACCAGAGAGGGGGTTCGTCAACGGCCCTGACATCAGAAGAGAAATAAATCATGACACCTAACGTCGTAATATTCGTTGTCATTTTTGTTGTTGCGGTTGGGTTTTTTAGCTGGAGTATCTTCCGCCGTTTCCATCTGATAACTCTGGGCAGAAGTGAAAATCGTTTCGGAAATGTCAGCAGGCGTCTCTGGAATATGCTCTTTTACGGCTTCCGTCAGCGGCGGGTGTTCACGCGGAACTACCCTTTTGGTTTAAATCACATTATCTTTCATTTGTCTTTTCTGACCTTGGCAATCGTCAATACTGAATTCCTGCTCAGCGGTCTGTTCCCGGGTTACATTAGCCTCTCACGACTCCCGCCCAGTGCGTACCATATCTTGTCCTTTATCTTTGATGTAGTGTGGATTTTGGCGCTGGCCTGTGTGTGCGCTGCCATCATCCGCCGTCTGGCCTTTCGTCCGAACTACATCGACCCGATTAGACCTGATGCCTTTATTACTCTAGGTCTACTGGCTGTCTTAATGATTGCCTTTTTTGGTTTTAACGCCAGCGAAATTGCTCGGGGGAGTGAAGAAGCGGCAAAATACATGCCAATATCTGGTTTCGTGGCGTCCACCTTTCTGTTTGGTGTTCCGACAGAAAGCCTGGTGGGTTATGCCAACTCTTTCTGGTGGATGCAGGCCATTGCATTACTGATTTTTCTGAATTATTTAGCTTATACCAAGCACACGCACATTCTTAGCGCTATTCCCAACTGTTTTTTCAAGAGCTTGGTGAAGGTCAACACCCAACCTCGGGAAGAGTTTAAAAAAGGTGATACCTTTGGTGTCGGACGGGTAGATGAGTTTATCTGGAAAGGTCTCTTTGACTCTTATTCCTGTACTGATTGTGGTCGCTGCTCAGATTCCTGTCCGGCTACTTTAACGGGCAAGCCGCTAAATCCGCGGCTGGTCATCCACGATATTAAAATGAATCTGTTAAAGAACGGGCCTTCTATTATCAACGGAAAAGCCGCGGTGCTACCCTTAATTGGCGACGGTCAAGAACAGGAAGGCAGCGTATCAGAAAAGGTCCTTTGGGAATGTACCACCTGTGGCGCCTGTATGGAAGTGTGTCCGGTATTTATTGAGCATGTTCCTAGAATTGTTGATATGCGCCGCAATCTGGTAGAGATGCAGGCCAAGTTTCCCGAAGAACTGTTATCCTTTTTCGAGAACATGGAACAGCGTAGTAATCCCTGGGGTATTGCTCCTGGAGAACGTGTCAAGTGGGCTGCGGAAATTAAAGTCAAGCCTTTTGAAGCCGGCAAGACCGAATATTTGTTTTTTGTCGGCTGTGCTGGTGCTTTTGATGCCCGTAACCGACGGACAACTCTGGCTATGGCTAGGATTCTGGATGTCAGTGGCATTTCTTGGGGCATTCTGGGTAGGGATGAACTGTGTTGTGGCGACAGCTTGCGCCGCCTCGGTAATGAATTCATTTTCGACCGCATGGTGACCGAAAATGCCAAGCTGTTTGAAGAACGGGGAGTGAAAAAAGTTATTACCCAGTGCCCACACTGTTATAGTACTTTAAAGAATGACTACCGCCAGTATGGCGTTGAGCTGGAAGTGAGCCATCATACCGAGTTTATCAATAGTCTGATTACTGAGAGCAAGCTCAAACTGAATAAGGTTGGAGACCTGGGTAATTTGGTTTTTCATGATTCTTGCTATCTAGGGCGTCATAATCAGATCTACAATGCCCCGCGTCAAGTGGTTACCTCAGTTACCGGTCGCGTGCCAGCCGAGATGGATTGCCACCATAACCGGGCTTTTTGCTGTGGTGCTGGCGGCGGGCGCATGTGGATGGAAGAACCCATCGGGAAACATATCAATGTGGCCCGTGTCGAGGAAGCCCTGAAGAAAGACCCGGCGACGATTTGTGTCTGCTGCCCGTACTGTATGACCATGTTTGAAGACGGGCTAAAGGATAAGAACGCTGAGGATAGGGTACAGGTGCTGGACCTGGCCGAGATTACCGCCAGGGCACTGGGATAGGGATAAATTAGTTCCTATCCCGGAGGTAAATTATTTTGGCCATAGCTTTACCACTTTCGGTAAGCAATACTCTATCAATGATGTCGGCTAGTTTCTTCTTGTCCTGAATATCGTACTCGTCCCTTAAGTTTACCAGCCAGTCGGCGTCATAAAGTATTTTGAAGTTCTGAGTATTTATCCTTCCTGGGCTGTGATGGTGGGCGATGATCTCACAGATTTCTTCGATTTGCCTTCGCTCAAATCCCAATCTGACTAGGATTTGCTGGGCAATAGGTGGTCCCTCTTTCTCCTGATATTTGCCGCTGGTACTGCCATACTTCTTTTCTGCTTGATGAATCCCAATGTCGTGAAGAATAGATGCCCCGATGACTATTGGATAGTCTCCGCCCTCCTGTTGCAATAACTCCTCGGCGTATTCCGTCACCCGGTGGGCGTGGTTGATTCTCTTTACATCTCCTTTGAAGTAGGCTTCCATCGCTCTTATCAGCGCAGCTTTAGTGGCATTCATTCCCTCTCTTGACCTTAAAAAAGATAATGAATCATCAAATCCAAGCGGCCGTGTTTCACCAGGTACAAACCAGAAAATCTCATTACTTCTCGAATCCTCTCCTGGTAACCTGGTGCATAGCAGTGGGTTTCACATTTCTTGCACATTGGCTTGGGGTTATAGGGGCACAGCAGCAGCTTGGCCATGCCGTGGTTTAATAGTTTCTGGCAATCTTGGCATAGCACTATTTCTTTGTCACCTAGGCTATGGTGCAATCTGGTGTCTCTGATAGGAAAGGTACTTTTGGCTTCTTTTCGGTGATTTTCCCGGCAGAAGACAGAAATAAAATCAGCCAATACCCTTAGGTCTTTACTTTTCTTGCCGTCTAACCGGTCGAATATTTTGGACATACCTTGTCTATCCTTTGGTTGGGTTCTCACCGTATTTTGATAGCCACTTTTTATCGGGACTTCAGGTCACCTGTTTATCTGTGGGGTGAAGCAGCAGTAGCCAATATCTTCAAACTCCTTGAACACTTCGCTCCACTCCTTAGCTTCTAGTGTTTGCAGGGTGGTGGGATAGAGGATAT
>JBHIDQ010000032.1:0-14889 GCA_046760155.1 Dehalococcoidales bacterium
TATGATGCCGTTTTTGCCGCTCTGGGGGCGCACCGCGGGATGAAGATGGGCGTGGACGGTGAAGACAGCCCCGGTGTCTTTGATGGCGCCACCTTCCTGCGAGAGATAAACCTGGGCAAGAAGATTGACGTCGGTGACCGGGTGGCTGTCATCGGTGGTGGTAATGTGGCCATCGATGCGGCGCGAGTTTCCCTCCGCCTCGGGACGAAGCAAGTGACCATTGTCTACCGCCGTACCCGAACTGAAATGCCCGCCAGCCCGGAAGAAGTAGAAGCCGCTTTGGAAGAGGGAATTGAGATACTCTTCCTCGCCGCCCCGGTGCGCATTGACCGGAAAGGCAAGCGACTCATACTGACCTGCCAACGAATGGAGCTTGGTGAGCCTGATGCCAGCGGGCGAAGACGACCGATACCGATTAAGGGCAGTGAATTTACCACCGGATTTGATTCTATCATCGCCGCTATTGGGCAGGTGCCCGATATTCCCGAAGGGTTCAACCTGAAACTGGGTAGAGGCAACGTTATTCAGGCTAATGCGGAGACATTAGCTACCAGCGCCAAGGGAGTCTGGGCTGGTGGAGATGCCGTCAGCGGCCCGGCTTCCGTGATTGAAGCCATTGCCGCCGGCCGAAGAGCCGCCTCATCCATAGATAAGTATCTCGGTGGTAGCGGAGATATTACTGAAGTTTTGGCACCAGAGGTCAAATTCGACCCATGCGTGGGTAAGGAAGAAGGCTTCTTTGACTGGACAAGAGCGGTCATGCCGGCTCTCCCGGTGAAGCAGCGGATGAGCAACTTTGAGGAAGTAGAGCTTGGTCTGGACGAGAAAGCGGCGATGAAAGAAGGTAAGCGCTGCCTGCAGTGCGCCGTTAGATGCATCATCACCCCACCGCCGCTACCACCAAAGCTAGGCAAGAGCAAATTCAGAAGAGAGAAAAGGGTCGCCGTCAGCTAGGGAGGTAACAGCCATAATCACAGAAGCTGAGATTAAAGATAAACTGAGCGAGATTTTAGCCCGTTACCGTGGCCAGAGAGACGAGCTCATTCCCATCCTGCAAGAAGCCCAGGAGCAGTTTGGCTATCTGCCGGCAGAAGTGATGCGGGGAATTGCCAAGTTTCTCCAGCTACCAGAGAGTACCGTTTACGGAGTGAGTACCTTCTACGCCCAGTTCAAGCTGGTCCCCTCAGGGCGCCGAACAATCAGGGTATGCCGCGGGACCGCCTGTCACGTGCGTGGCGGGGTACGTATCCTGCGTGAGGTTGAGAAACGGTTAGGCATCAAGCCGGGGGAGACCACTGAAGATTTAGAATACGGTTTGGAAACGATTGCTTGCTTTGGCTCGTGCGCTTTAGCCCCGGTCACGGTAGTCGACCGGAACGTTTATGGAAGGATGACCACCGCCAAGGTGGGGCAAATCCTGGGGGATACTAAGTAATACTTAGAAAAGTATGGCAATGACTTTTGATGAAATACGAAGTCGGGCAAAAGCGGAGTGGGAAGCCCTGGAATGCAGTGATAGACCCCGCATCCGTATTGGCACCGCAACCTGCGGTCGGGCGGCCGGTGCCCTCGCTGTGCTCGAGGCTATTCAGAATAAATTAGCTCAGGGTAATATCGAGGCAATAATCACCCAAGTAGGCTGCATTGGACCTTGTTATGCTGAGCCAATAATCAATATTATCAAGCCAGGCCGTCCCCACATTTACTATGGCAATCTCACCCCTGAGCTTGCTTCACAACTTATTGAGGACTACCTCACCAAGGATGACCCTCGCTCCGACCTAGCGTTAGGTACCGTTGGCAACGACAGCATTGATAATATTCCCAAGCTCTTTGACCTGCCAATGCTGAAACCTCAGGTGCGCATCGTCCTGCGTAATTGCGGACTTATCGACCCTGAGAATATCAACCACTACATCGCCAACGATGGCTACAGCGGCCTGGTCAGGGCGTTAAGGATGAAGCCGGAAGAGGTTATTGAAGAGATAAAGAAGTCAGGCTTGCGCGGTCGGGGTGGCGCTGGCTTCCCCACCGGGATGAAGTGGGGGTTCTGCCGTAAGTCCCCGGGTACAGTAAAGTATGTAATCTGCAATGCCGATGAGGGTGACCCCGGTGCCTTTGTAGACCGCACTCTTCTAGAAGGCGACCCTCATGCTGTTCTGGAAGGAATGCTCATTGGTGCTTATGCTATCGGGGCAACCGAGGGCTATATCTATATCCGACACGAATACCCCTTAGCCACTGAGCAAATGAAGATTGCCTTAAACCAAGCCAAGGAGCGTGGCTTGTTAGGCAATGATATCCTCGGCTCTGGCTTTAGTTTCGAAATAAAAATTCGCTCTGGTGCCGGGGCTTTTGTCTGTGGTGAGGAGACTGCCTTAATCAACTCAATAGAGGGGAAGCGGGGGATACCAAGAATCCGCCCACCCTTTCCCGCTCAAGAAGGCTTATGGGCAAAGCCCACCAACATTAACAATGTGGAAACTCTAGCCAATATCCCTGCCATCATTGAAAGAGGTGCTGATTGGTATGCCAGTATTGGTACCGAGAAAAGTAAGGGTACCAAGCTTTTCAGCCTTAGCGGGAGCACTGCTCACACCGGCGTGGTTGAAATCCCCTTCGGTATGTCACTACAAAAACTGGTTGAGGAGATTGGTGGTGGCATACCAAACGGACACAAGCTCAAAGCGCTTCAGCCAGGCGGGGCTATGCTGGGGCTGATACCAGCCAGCCTGGTTGACCGACCTATAGACTTTGAAGGCCTAATTGAGATAGGCAGCGGGGTTGGTAGTGGTGGCTTAGTGGTGATTGACGAGTCAGCTTGTATGGTTGACATAGCTTGCTCGCTGATGTCTTTCGCCTATAGTGAATGCTGCGGGAAGTGCACGCTGGGACGGTTAGGGACAAAACAGATGCTGGGTATCCTTAAAGGTATTACCAGCGGCAAGGGGCAAACATCGGACTTGGAATTGCTCGCCAAGCTGGGTAAAGCAATGGGTGTTGGCTCATTATGCCCCCTCGGTGCAGGCGCTCCAGGGCCGGTGGTAAGCACTCTCAAGCACTTCCACGATGAATATGAGGTACATATTAGGGAGCATCGCTGCCCGGCGAAGGTCTGCCAAGAGCTAACTTAGTAAGGAAGAGTGATGAGCGAAATCAGACTAATTATTGACGGCCAAAAAATTAAAGCTAATACGGGAATGACGGTGCTGGAGGCTGCTCAGATGGCAGGCATCTATATCCCTACCCTCTGCTCCGACCCTGACCTTGAGCCATACGGCTCTTGCCGTCTCTGCGTGGTTGAGATCGAAAATATGCGCGGTCTGCCCACCGCCTGTACCACGCCCGCCACCGATGGTATGATAGTGCACACCGGGACACCGGCGGTCAATGAGGTGCGCCGTCTCGCCGTTGATTTGCTTATCGCTGACCACCCCGTCGACTGCCTCACCTGCCGTAAAAATCAGCAGTGCGAGTTGCAGAAAGTGGCTGCCTATCTCGGTATCACCGAGCGGCGTTTCCCCACCACGAACCGTGAATTCCCGATTGATACCAGTAATCCTTTCTTTGACCTCAACCGTAATTACTGCATCCTTTGCGCCAGGTGCGTGCGCGCCTGCAACGAGGTAACCGGTGTTGGGGCAATTGACCTGGCGTTTCGTGGCTATCCGGCCAGAGTAGCTACCTTCGGTGATAAGCCCTTGTTCGAATCAATCTGCAAGTCCTGTGGCGAATGTATGGTGCGCTGCCCGGTGGCGGCACTAATACCCAAAGAAACGCGTCAACCAACTCGAGAAGTAAAGACCACCTGCCCCTACTGTGGCGTTGGCTGCCAGATGTATTTAGGCATTAAAGACGAACAGGTGATCAGTGTCCGCGGCGATAGAGACAATGCGGTTAACATCGGGCGTCTCTGTGTCAAGGGTCGCTTTGGGGCTACCGAGTTCATCCATCATCCGGAACGCCTGACCAATCCTCTGCTAAGACAAAACGGAGAGTTCACCGAGACCACCTGGAATGAGGCACTGGATGAGGTTGCCGCCAGGCTCAGTCGTTACCAGCCAGACGAGGTAGCCATCATCTCTTCAGCCAAGTGCACCAATGAGGAGAACTATCTCCTTCAAAAACTGGGGCGGGCAGTTTTAGGGACGCACAATATTGACCACTGTGCCCGCCTCTGACATTCCCCCACCGTGGCCGGTCTGGCCACCACGTTCGGGAGCGGGGCAATGACTAACTCTATCGGTGACATCAGTGATGCTGCCTGCATTCTGGCTATCGGCACCAACACTACCGAAGCCCACCCGGTAATCGGCTTTGAAATCAAAAAAACCGTTCGCAAAGGGGCGAAGCTTATTGTAGCCAATCCCCGCGAGATTGGACTTGTCCGCCACGCTGACCTCTGGCTGCAGCACCGTCCGGGGAGCGATGTTGCCCTGCTCATGGGAATGTGCCGGGTCATCGTCGATGAGGGGCTACTTGACACTGACTTCATCACCGAACGCTGCGAGAATTTTGACGCTTTCAGGGAATCCCTGAAAAACTTTGACCTCGATTTTGTCGAGAAGACTACCGGAGTCCTCAGAGAAAAGATAGTTCAAGCAGCACGAATGTTTGCCACCAATAACCCGGCGTCAATCTTCTATGCCATGGGTATTACCCAGCATTCCCACGGCACGGATAACGTCATCGCCATTGCCAATCTGGCCATGCTCACCGGAAATATCGGCAAGCCCGGAAGCGGGGTAAATCCACTCAGGGGTCAGAATAATGTGCAGGGTGCCTGCGATATGGGTGCTTTACCCAACGTCTATCCCGGCTATCAAGCCGTCACCAGCGAAGCGGTTAAAGAAAAATTTGAGGCCGGCTGGGGTTGCTCGCTGCCGCCAACTAGGCCGGGACTGACCATCTACGAGATTCTTGAGGCGGCTTATGACGGACACATCAAGGCGCTCTACATCATGGGAGAAAATCCGGTGCTGAGTGAGCCGCAAGCCAAGCAAGCTGAGGAAGCGTTACAGAAGCTGGAGTTCCTGGTGGTTCAGGACATCTTTCTCACCGAAACGGCACGGCTGGCGCACGTCGTTTTACCCGGGGTAACCTTTGCCGAGAAGGAGGGCACCTTCACCAATACCGAACGAAGGGTACAACTGGTGAGAAAGGCAATCGAGCCCATCAGTAATGCCAAACCCGACTGGTGGATTAGCTGCCAGATCGGGCAGAGGATGGGCGGTAAAGGTTTTAATTTCAGGCATCCATCTCAAATTATGGATGAGATTGCTCGGCTCACCCCCAGCTATGGAGGTATCGCTTACCGTCGCTTGGAGAAAGGTGGCTTGCAGTGGCCTTGCCCAACTAAAGAACACCCGGGCACACCTATACTACATACCGAGCTATTCACCCGAGGCAAGGGGCAATTTATGCTTCTTGAGTATAAGCCGTCTGTGGAGTCTACCGACGATGAGTACCCGCTGATTCTAACCACCGGCCGCAACTTATTCCACTACCATACCGGTACCATGAGCCGAAAGGTAAAAGGACTCAATGTCTTTCAGAATGAAGAGCTGGTGGAGATAAATCCCCGGGATGCCTCGGCACTAGGCATCGCTGACGGTGATACGGTCAAGGTTATTTCGCGACGGGGAGCAGTGGTGGCTAAAGCCAGGGTAACCGATGTTTCACCGGTCGGGGTAGTCTTTATGACCTTCCACTTTGCCGAAAGCCCCACCAACCAGTTGACCAACCCGGCTCTCGACCCAGTAGCCAAAATACCCGAGTTTAAGGTATGCGCGGTGAGGCTTGAGAAGAATGGCTCTTCCTCCCGTTAAGCAAGGCCAGTTGGCCAAGGAAAGTTTCCGGCGAGCATCTCCGCAAACATTCGTGTTATTATGAATGCAGTAGCGTCGCTGCGGAGAGCGCTAAAATATCATTGAAAGGAAACCACCATTAATAGATTCAGCCTTCGCCCACTTTTTTCTGGACTGATCCCTCTCCTCGTGCTGGCACACCTTTCCCACCACCTGGTGACGGCGCTACCAGTACCGCTGTTGCCATTTATCCGTGACGAATTCGCCCTTGATTATACTCGGGCTGGATTGGTTATCGCGGTATTCAGCATTGTCTATGGTGCCTGCCAGTTACCGGGAGGGTGGCTCGCCGACCGCCTCGGACCTCGCATCCTCATCACCATCGGCATCGGTGGGTCAGCAGTAACCGGCCTCCTAGCTGGCCTATCCCAAAACTACCTCATGTTGCTTATCAGCTTAATCCTGATGGGAGTGCTGGGTGGTGGCTATCACCCGGCGGCGACATCGATGATATCATCGGTGGTTGAGCCAAAGAGACGAGGTCAGGCACTGGGCTACCACATGATTGGTGGCGGCACCAGTTACTTTCTGGCTCCGCTCATTGCCGCTGGCATTGCCGCTGCCTGGGGCTGGCGCGGTACTTTCATTGGTCTAGCCATCCCCACGATTGCCTTCGGCATTCTGCTTTATGTCTTCCTCGGGCGTAGAGTGCCCACAAAGAAAGTCGAGCCCGAGACCACCACCAGTTACACCGAGGCACCACCCATCCCAGGCCGCTTACGCCGCCTGATAGCACTTATCTCGGTAAGCACATTCAGCCAAACTCTGCTTATGTCAATAATATCGTTCATCCCGCTGTTCCTCGTCGATAATTTCGGTACCGACAAAGAGATAGCCGCTGCCTCCATCTCTATTCCTTACTTTATGGGACTGTGGGCGGGTCCCGTCGGTGGCTACCTTGCTGACCGTTGGGGCAAGGTCCCGTTATTACTGACACTGTGTTTCACTAGCGGTACGGTCATTTACCTGCTTAACCTGGCGCCACCTGGTTTAGGCATCGGTGCTATACTAGGCATCATTGGCATTACCATGTATTTCAACACCACCGCCGCCCAAGCCTATATTGTTGACCAGGTGTCAGAGCGTCATCACTCGACGGCCCTTGGTATCTTCTTCTTTGGCAGCATGGAAGGCAGTGGTATACTAACACCGGCCTTGGGTTATCTCATTGACCAGTCTGGCTTTCAGTTTAGCTTTACGATTAGTGCGATAACCCTGTTTGCCTTAACCCTTGCCTGCTCCGTATTTTTATGGGTCAGTCGGCACTAACTACTCTAATAAGGAGGATAAGTCATGGGGGAACGTCTTAAAGGGAAAGTGGCCATAGTGACTGGAGCCGGGACAATTAGCCCGGGCATGGGAAACGGCAAAGCTACCGCCATTCTTTTTGCCAGAGAGGGTGCCCGAGTCATGCTGGTTGATTTGAACCCTGAGGCCGCCGAAGAGACCAAGCACCTAATTGATGACGAGGGCGGAGAATCTATTGTCTTTCAGGCTGATGTGTCAAAAGCGGCTGATTGTAAGCGTATGGTGGAAACATGTCGGCAAACCTTCGGCAGAATTGACATTCTTCACAATAACGTTGCGCTAGGGGCAACCGGGGGACCAGTTGAAATTAGCGAAGAAGAATGGGAGCGCGTCATCAATGTTAACCTGAAAAGCATGTTCTTGACCTGTAAATACGTTCTGCCTCATATGGAAAAGCAAGGCAGCGGCGTCATCATCAATATCTCTTCGGTAAATGCTTTAAGGTCTGGCCCTTATCCCACCCTTGCTTACTCAGTATCAAAGGCCGGAGTCATCGCTCTTACCAGGGAGGTAGCCATTCAATATGCCGCCAAAGGCATTCGGGCAAACGTGATATTGCCTGGACTTATGAAGACCCCAAGGGTTGCCTACTACTATAAAAATGCCCTGGCGGAGAAGGTTGAGGAAATGTGGCGACGGCGGGACGCCATGTCCCCCACCGGTAAGCAAGGTGAGCCTTGGGACGTCGCCTACGCTGCTTTATTCCTCGCCTCAGATGAGGCGAAGTACATAAATGGCACGACCTTACTTGTTGATGCTGGCATCGCACAGACAATGAAACAATGGTAAAGGAGGAACTTACCATGGCGATTAATCAGAAACCTTGTGACCTGACCATTACGGAAGCAGCAGCCGCCATTACTAAAGGAGAGTTGACGTCAGTACAATTGGTGAACTCTTGCCTAGAAAGGATTGATTCGCTGGAAGAGAAAATTCAAGCTTGGGTTTTGGTTGACCGAGAAGGGGCTTTGCAGACGGCAAACCGTCTTGATCAGGAATTGCGCCAGGGGCAGCGGCGTGGCCCCCTGCACGGTATCCCGATGGGGATTAAAGACATTTACTACACCGCGGGATTGCGGACGGAAGCTGGCTCCCCATCCTGGTCAGGCTTTGTTCCCTCTTATGACGCGACCACGGTGGCTCTTCTTAAAGAGGCGGGGACCGTTATCTTGGGCAAGACCCACACCACCCAATTTGCCTATCTTGACCCCGCCCCTACCCGCAACCCGTGGAACACTGCCCACACCCCGGGAGGCTCCAGCAGTGGCTCAGGAGCCGGAGTTGCCGCCGGAATGTGTCTGGCTGCCCTTGGTAGCCAGACCCTGGGTTCAGTACTGCGCCCGGCGGCCTTTAACGGTATCGTTGGTTTCAAAGCTCACCACGGCCGAATTAGCGCCTACGGGGTGGTGCCCGTGAGCTGGACTCTGGACCACATGGGAATCCTCGCCCGCACCGTAGCCGACACAGCGCTCGTTTTCCAAACCATAGCTGGCTATGACCCCAGGGATCACCATTCGCTTGATGAGATAGTCCCTGACTGCTTGAGCCGTTTAGAGAGTCAAAAGGCACCACACCTGGGCTTGGCGCGACAGTACTTCTTTGAACATGCTGATGAAGAGATGTGTAATCACACCGAAAAAGTGGTCGAGCGTCTGCGTCAGGCGGGTGCCAAAGTGGCGGAAATAGTGCTTCCCCCCAGCTTCGCCGCTATCCGTGATACCGGTCGTATTATAAACGCGGCTGAGGCGGCAACTTACCACCAAGAAATGTTTGCCAAGCATAAAGAGCAGTATCGCCCGGGAATACGAGGGTTAATTGAGGACGGGTTGTCCATTCCAGCCACCGAGTACGCCAGGGCACTAGAGAGGCGTCTTGAGCAATACGCTGATATCGAGCCAATACTGCATCAGGTAGATGCTCTGCTTACCCCGGGAGCGCCGGGGGCGGCACCACACGGCTTGGCCTCCACCGGAAACTCCGTCATGCAGGGACCTTGGTCAATTGCCGGGGTACCGTCCATCAGCTTACCAACGGGTTTGAACAAGGATGGACTGCCTTTAGCCATTCAATTAGCCGGACCACCCAAAGCTGAAGACCGCCTGCTGGCAGTAGCGCGGTGGTGTGAAAAAGCTCTGAAGGTACACCTCCGACCGCCTCTGGATTAGTATGGTAGTCCTGAAAATGTTTCAAGCTAGTCTCCGACACTATTATGCGGAGTGAGACAGCAAGACCATACTACCACCATCGGCGACTATGAGCTGACCGGTGATGAAGGCAGATTCGTCGGAGGCGAGAAACACGGCGACGTTGGCAATGTCCTCCGGCTTACCAACGGTACCCAACATGGAGGTTTGCTTTTGCCTCTCGATATGAGCTTGAACTTCTTCTTCCGTTCTGCCTTCATAGGTAAACTCAGTCAGAATTACTCCCGGGGCAATGCAGTTTACATTGATGCCATACTTACCCAGTTCAAGGGCTACCAGTTTGGTAAAAGTAATGAGGGCGCCTTTGGAAACCCCGTAACCGGTAAGTCGAGTAAGGTTGAGACCCAAGCCCATAACGGAAGAGACACTGATAATCTTACCGTATCTCCTCTCAACCATGTGTTTAGCCACCGCCTGGGTGCAGTTGAATGTCCCTTCCAGATTGGTGCGCATTTGGATGTTCCAGTCCTCCTGAGAAGTCTCCAGGAATTCTGCCCGGCGTATCGCCCCGGCATTGTTCATCAGTATGTCAATCTTACCAAACTCGCCGATGGCGGCTTCAACCATCTTATCAACTTCGCCACGGTCAGCAATGTCAGCCTTTAGGGCAATCGCCTTTCTACCCATCTGCTTGATTTGATTGACGACCTCTTCCGCCTTGTCACTCCGACTGCGATAGTTAATTACCAAATCGGCGCCTTCACCAGCGAAGGCAAGTGCCGTGGCACGGCCAATGCCCCGCGAAGAACCGGTAACTAACGCCACTCGATTACTAAGCCTCATAATAACCTCTTTCCTTCTTTTCGCGGGCGGAGGGGAGTATCATCACCCCCCACCCTTATTTGTATTCAGTGTACCCATCTAATAGGTCAGTTTAATGGGCATTGATAATAATATTACTGCCGCCGCACTTCGTCAAGTCTCTTTGCGCTACCGAGTGGACTGATTAGATAAGTCAGGTGAGCATTTTCAATTAAATAATTACCCATCAATGGTCCTGATTAGTATATAATGCAACCAGAAGCGCAAAACTCGTGCTCCTGGCAAAGGCGCTAAACTTATATCGAGGAGCAATTTATTAAGGAGGGAAATAGCTATGGCTAAAGTTACCATCCGTCCCGATAGATATATGTATCCCAGGCCCACGCTTTTGCTCGGAGCCAATATTGATGGCAAAGCCAATTTCCTGGCGATAGGTGGAGGTGGTGTCGCCAATGCCGAACCCCCCATGATTGGCGTACCAATACGGCATAATCGTTACTCACTAAAAGGCGTCCAGCAAAACCTCACCTTCTCACTAAATACGCCCTCCGTAAACTTGGTCAGAGAGACAGATTACTGCGGTATCGCCTCTGGCGCCAAAGTTGATAAAGTAAAGGTCTGCCAGTTCAAAGTGTTCTACGGCAATTTGAAGACGGCGCCAATGATCGAACAATGTCCGCTAAATCTGGAATGCAAAGTGGTACAAATCCTGAACCTGGGAAGCCATTCGTTCGTTATCGGTCAAGTAGAGGGGGCTTATATCACGGAGAGTTGCCTTACCGATGGTAAGCCCGATGCCAACAAGATTAAGCCGATTATTTTCAATCTTGAGTCAGCGGAATACCTTGCCTTTGGAGAGGTTATTGCCAAAGCGTTCCGTATTGGTCTTGAGCTGAGAGCCAGAGAATAGCAAATTACCCAAAGCAGACTGACCCGATGGTCAAAGGGAGCATTACTTTTCCAGATAAAAATAGAACTCTTTTGGCCTGAGTTCCTCAAATTCTTGCTTGGTCAAAAGATGTTTTCTCATGTCGACGCAGAGATGGCATTTGGAAAGATAACCTTCCTTTGCTTCTGAGTAACCAAAATCTTGAGCAAAGCGGAAAAGTCCTCGAAAATCCTGGTTGATTAAGAATCCCAAAATTGGATATTTAGTTAAATTTATCCCCTCTTCGAGAATTTGGTTCAGATTTCGCCAGTGAGCCAAAGAAATCCCCCCGCAATATCCGGGCATATAATTCCCGTAGTTATCGAAATGGTTGTGCCAGTTTCTCAGGAAAGCTGGCTGGCAAGGTTCGTCCCAAAAGTAATCTGGCGGATATTTGGGATACAGGTGCTGCAGGCTATAGGCTGCCCTCCCCATCAAAAATAATTCCACATTTCTGGCTAAATCCCTTCCTGACTTTAGATAATCTTCCAAGGAGAGCGTACCCTTAATACCCAATTTCTGAAATTGAAAATAATGCTCCAGCTGATAAACCATGACATTCTCGGCGAATACTTCCTGAGCGATGCTGATACACCTTTCCGTTCTCTCAAATGGCACATATTCCAGGTAAAATGGGTTGACTGAAATTAAAATTCCGTGGAGACCTTTCCCCTTGAGCATATGGAGTTTCTCTCTGGTTATTTTATCATTGAAACACCAATAGCAATTTGTCTCCACGAAAGTGGAAGGAATCTTTAGTGCCTGAGCCATGTCTACCGCTTTCAACAGAAGCTCGAAATTCAAGAAAGGTTCGCCACCGGTAAAATGAAGACCATAGTTCAGACTCACCATTCTATCCCCGTAAGGGCTTGGCCTTATTTTGGCTGCCAATAAGGTCAAGATTGTCTTCAAATCCTCTTCTGAAATCCAACCCTTCCATTTTGGCGAACAGGCGTACATGCAGTGACGGCAGGCCGCAGTGCATCGGTAAGAAAGCATTAATCCACCAGAAATTGGTTCGGGCAACTTTGTTTTTTCCATCTGAGTCTACCGATTAGATTTAATTCTCTTCAGTTTAGATTTAATTCTCTTCAGTTCGGCTAACTGTTGCTGATTAAGACCGGGTTCATAGCCAGCACTTTTGCAGAGGAGAAAAACCTCGGCGGCATTATTCAACATATCCATCAGGTCAAAGGCATCAGCGACATCAGTGCCAATGGTGGTGCAACCGTGCTTTTGCCACAGCACCGCCTTATGATGCTGAAACAAATTTACTGTTACCTCGGCAAGTTCCTCACTACCCTCAGCCTGGTACGGGGCCATGCCAACACCTTCCGGCAAGAAAAATTTCACGCTAACGTGCGTTGACCATAGAAAACGTTGAAAGGTGTCTTTACCATAATCCTCGAGATGGGTAAGGGCAATTAAAGGGCCGGGATGACCGTGCAAAACCACCTTTTGCGATGAATTATGCCTACGCAATAAACCGTGAATTTTCAAGTGGGCAACGAATTCAGCAGTCGGTCGGCTTTCCGGTTCGCCTCCCCACAGGATGTGATAACCATCGAGCTTCTCACCCATACGGACGATAAGCAGGTTCTTTTGGGGTTGCCGGGCAAGTTCCCGAAAGCGCGACCCGGTGGTAGTGACCAGAAAGCAGCGCCCGGCCAGTTCTGGCGATGATATTTTCACGGGTATTTTAGGAAATTGCTCAAGATTGACGCCTCTCTCAGGGATGAGCCCGGTAATATCAACAGAGATATTGCCGGCATTGCGGGCTGCCCAGCCCTTTTGCCAGAGATACTGGGTCACTTCGGCAACATCATCGACAATCTTCTGCAACTCCTTGCTGAGTGATATTTCCGCCATGCCTCTCTCCTCCTCTTGATTTTATGGTTGCCCGCTCCCTTTTTCTCTTCTCCGCTTCGCCTCCTCCTTCTTCACCGAGGTGTAAGTCTCCCAGTTGACACCGATGGCGATTGGTACGATGATGCCACCGTCAACGGCAAGGTTGATGCCGGTAATCATGCGCGCCCGGCTGGAAGCAAGGAAAACCGCCGCATCGGCAACGTCCTCAGGCGTGGGCATATCCCGCAAAGGGTACCACTGCTTCATTTCCTCGAGACGCTCCGGAGTGGTCCCGCGCCTTAGCATCGGAGTGATTACATTTCCCGGAGAGATGCCGTTGACCGTAATCTGGTACGGGCCAAGTTCGTAGGAGAGCTGGCGGGTGAGCCCCCAGATGCCCGATTTGGAAGAGGTATAGTGTACCCCGCCAATCATGGTTATCCTTTCCCCAGAATAGGAGATGATATTGATGATTCTGCCGCCGCCCTGCTGCTTCATTGAGGGAATCACTGCCTTGGTGCAATTGAAGACTCCGTCCAGGTTTATCGACAGCACCCGGTCCCACTCTGCCTTCTCCATATCTTCAATCAAGAGATGACTGGTCGCTCCGGCGTTGTTGACCAGAATGTCAATACCTCCCCTCTCCTTAACTATCCGAGCGACCATTCGGCTGACTTCAGCTTCATCAGCCACGTTGGCCGGAACCGCCATCGAGCGGCCGCCCACAGCGGCTATTTCTTTAGCGGCGTCCTCAGCGCTTTTCAGATTAACATCGTTTACCGCAATATCTACACCTTCTCTGGCCAAACCCAGGGCAATCGCCCTCCCGATGCCACTGCCAGCTCCGGTAACCAGAGCGTTTTTGCCTTTCAAAGCCATTTCCATCAGTACTTACCTCCTTTAATCAGTCAGGCACTTATTGGTTAGAATCCAATTCCCTCTACTGTTCTGGTAATTATATTACCACAGGTTAGCCAGTATTTAGCCAACCACCCGCTTATCCAAAATTGCACACTGTGCACTATACTATTTTGTTAAATCAAAAGAACCCTTTAAATATCTCTGGTAATCGAAAGCATCAATCGTTTATTTGTGCCGACTTTGCCGGCAATGTACAGGTAATTACTATTTTCTCCTGTTTGACACTATAATGATACTGCATGCGCATTAAGGATTTCGAATTTAACTTGCGTGAACTGGCCGGTTCAATGGGTGATTTTGGCACCCTTTTCCCCCTGGCCATCGGCTATTTTGCGGTTAACGGCCTGAACCCGGCTGGCCTTCTAGTGATGATGGGACTGGCCAACATATTCACCGGCGTGATTTACCGATTGCCAATGCCTATAGAGCCGATGAAAGTATTGGCCGCCACGGCTATTGCACAGAGATGGCCTCCTTCTCTGGTCTATGCCACAGGCTTTGGCACTGGTATCATCTGGCTGATACTCTCCTTTACGGGGCTAGTTAAGAAGATAGCCGCCATTACACCCAGAAGTGTGGTAAGAGGTATCCAAGTAACCTTGGGGATAATGCTGGCAATAGAGGGATTCAAAATGGTCTCTACCGGTTGGATTCTCGGAGTTGTTTCCATTTTCATCGTAGTTCTGCTTCGAACCAGCCGGTATGCACCGGCGGCGGTTGTTCTGATGATTCTTGGGGTCGTGGTGATGGGTATTCGCGGTGAACTTACCGGAGTAGTCAGCCCTGGTTTTACCTTACCGCCCATTACCATGTTTCGGCCAATTGAGATATGGCAGGGTCTGGTGCTGGCCGGTTTTGCTCAGATAGCACTGACGGCAACCAACGCTGTCATCGCTACCAGCGCTCTCATTACACAATACTTCCCCAACAAAGAGGTGTCTGAGAAAAAATTGGCGCTAGACCATGGCGTCATGAATATTATCTCACCTTTTTTCGGTGGCATGCCTATGTGCCATGGCGCGGGAGGCCTAGCGGGACAATACTACTTTGG
>JBHIDQ010000033.1:0-14881 GCA_046760155.1 Dehalococcoidales bacterium
GCCTCTTCCGAAGCCAGAAAAGCCACCGCCTCCGCCACATCATCAGGAGTACCGAGGGAACCGAGCGGAATACGCCGCATCAGTTCCTGCCGCACTTCCTCTCCCAGTTGCTGGGTCATCGTAGTATCAATAAAGCCGGGAGCCAGGGCATTAACCGTGATGCCACGGGCGCCCAC
This sequence comes from Dehalococcoidales bacterium, assembly GCA_046760155.1. GTDB lineage: Bacteria > Chloroflexota > Dehalococcoidia > Dehalococcoidales > RBG-16-60-22 > JBHIDQ01. The sequence continues at coordinate 177 of JBHIDQ010000033.1, forward strand.
TTCCCGGGCCAGAGTTTTGCTAAAGCCAATGATACCCGCCTTGGCGGCAGCATAGTTCGCCTGACCGGGATTGCCCACAATGCCAACGATACTGGAAATACTGATAATTCTACCCCAGCGCTGCTTCATCATCTGCCGCAGTACCGCTCGGGTACAGAGAAAAACGCTCTTCAGGTTAACGTTCAATACCGCATCCCAGTCTTCGTCCGACATCCGCAGTAAAAGCTGGTCCCGGGCAATGCCGGCATTGTTCACCAGAATGTCAACCCGACCATAATTGGTAACCGTTGTCTCCACAAGAGTGTCTACGTCCGAAGCCAAGCTCACATTGGCTGGAATCGCCAGACTCTGCCGTTTCATCGCCCTGATTTCCTCAGCCACCGGCTCGGCATCAGCGATGTCACTGACCACAACGGTCGCCCCAACCTCAGCCAGTTTGAGAGCAATGGCTCGCCCGATACCACGAGCACTGCCGGTAACTATGGCTACTCTACTGGAAAGGTCCATTCTTGCCTCCTTTGGCTATTTGTCTACCCCCAATAAAGACGGCAAATCACTAATCGCTTGAGAGTCCCCTATGTTTATCGTCTCAACTTCCTTATTTATTCGTTTAATCAGGCCAGTCAGTACTTTGCCCGGCCCTATCTCAATAAAGGTGGACACGCCTTCAGCTACCATATACTCAATGGAGCGCTGCCACTGCACACAATTACATAACTGTCTAAAAAGTTCTTCCTTCACTGCTTCTCCAGTGGTCAATGGCTGAGCGGTCGTGTTGGCGATAATGGGAATGGCCGGTGCGTTGAAGAAAAGGCGAGCGGTAATCCTCGCCATACCATCCACGGCTGGTTGCATCAGCGGCGTATGAAAGGCATCACTTACCGGTAACGGAATAACGCGGGGAGCTCCTTTAGCCTTAGCCAAATCCATGGCTTGAGCCATATTATCCCGGTCCCCACTGATGACCAATTGACCCGGGCAGTTTATATTGACGATATATGTGCCAGTTTGCTGACACACTTCCGCCAGCAAAGCCTCATCAAACCCCATGACTGCCGCCATACTTCCGGGACGAAGCATTCCAGCTTCATGCATTAACCGCCCCCTCTCCCGGGCCAGATAAACGGTAGTGGCAAAATCAAACACCCGGGAAAATGCCAGTGTGGTATATTCGCCCAGGCTATGACCAGCCACAAAGGCAGGCAATGGTAAGTTAGGACTAACTTCGCGGGCAGCCATGAGGCAGGCGCAACTAACTGTCAGTATGGCTGGTTGGGCATTGAGCGTCTGGCGGAGTTCATCCTCCGGACCTTCAAAGCATAGTTTGGACAGAGAAAAGCCCAAAACTTCATCAGCCTGGTCAAAGACGGCTCTAGCTGACTTAAAATCATCATAAAGGTCACGTCCCATGCCTACCCACTGTGAGCCCTGTCCGGGAAAGACATAGGCCACCTTCGTCAATTCCGCCACCGCCAACCTCTACTGCCGAAATTGTTAAAAATGGTAATTAGCCTTCCTCCAAATCAAGCACAAAATAAAAAGCTTTTCATCCGTTGGCGTAAGTCATCATTCGGGCGGCTTCGGGCCCTCAACCTCGGTGACTTCCCTACCGGCATAGCTGCCACAGACGGGACAAACATGATGCGGCAGCTTGGGACTGTGGCACTGCGGACAATAGTCCAGCTGGGGAGGACTCAAACCTAAATGACTGCGCCTTTTACCCCGGCGTGCTTTAGACGTCTTGCGTTTTGGTAAAGCCATAATCTCTTCTACCTCGGAACCGAATTAAAGTAATTTATTGAGCTTCGACCAGCGTGGGTCAATCGCCTCTGACGAGCAACCACAAGGCCCCTGATTTAGGTTGTGACCGCACTCCTGACATATCCCGGCACAATCTTCCCGGCAAAGCGGCTTCATCGGTATCGCCAGCAGCGTATACTGACGTATCGCCTCGGTTAAATCAATAACATGATGCTCGTCAATGACAAAAGAGCCGGCCTCCTCAGATGACGGTAACGGAACTCCGCTAGCGATATCAATGGTGGGAAGATACTCCTCCTCAAAATTTATCATTATCGGACTCTGAAATAAGCTCAAGCAGCGGCCGCAGGCAAGCTCAACTTCAGTGTGCAGTTCTCCTTGAACCAGGATACCACGGTGGGTGCGCAATAGCCTAATCTCACCCTGAACTTTTCGACCACCGTCATCACCGGTAACAGCAACAACCTCGTTTATCTCATAATTTCGGGATGAACCTATAGGCTCCTTGAGTAATTGAGAAACATTTATCTGCATAACAACCCCACACAACCAGATTCAATTTATCATTATAAGGCAAGCTTCGTATCTACCGCAAATTTATGAGAAAAAACATTTACTGATTCTTCAGCTTCTCGGTTAGCATCGGTACCACTTTGAACAGGTCGCCGACGATGCCATAGGTAGCCACTTCAAAAATCGGGGCATTGGGGTCGTCATTGATGGCGACGATAACCTCTGAGGTCTGCATACCCACTAGGTGCTGCACCGCTCCCGAGATACCGACGGCAATATAGAGCTTGGGGCAAACTGTCTTTCCCGTCTGTCCCACCTGACAGGCATACGTAATCCATCCCTCATCAACGACGGCACGTGAGGCGCCCACCGCCGCACCCAGGACCGAAGCCAGCTCCCTCAACATCTGAAAATTCTCCGCTTTGCCCAGTCCCCTACCTCCGGCAACAATAATATCCGCCTCCTCAATCTTGACCGTTTCGGTAAGGTCTTGCACAAAGTTGAGCAATTTCGTCTTCGAGGTGATGCGCTCACGGTTAAAGTCCACCTCGATTATTTCACCTTTTCTCTTTTCATCTGGCTCATTCTTCTGAAAGACACGGGGGCGAACGGTTGCCATCTGCGGCCGTCTGCTTGGGCAGATAATGATCGCCATGACATTGCCACCAAAAGCCGGTTTAATCTGCCGCAGAAGCCTTTGCTCGGTATCAATGTCAAGCCCGGTGCAGTCAGCGGTTAGTCCTGTCTTTAAAATCGCGGCCACGCGGGGAATAAAGGCGCGCCCCAGCGAAGTCGCCCCGGCCAGAACTATTTCCGGTTTATATTGTTGAACCAGCGCCACGAGCTGCTGGGTATACAAATCCTCTTGATTGTCCGCCAGGTCCGGGCTATCCACCGAATAGACCTTATCCGCGCCGCAGGCAATTAATTGCTTGACCTCTTCAATCCCGTGACCGAAACAGACGGCACTTAATTCAGTCTGGAGAGTATCTGCCAGTTCTCTACCTTTGGCTAGTAGCTCGTAGGCAACCTTTTTTAACCTGCCATCTCGTTGTTCAGCAAATACCCAGATGCCTCGGGAACTATCGCTTCCCATACTTACCCCAATCCTAGATTAACCCGTCATCCTTTAGCTTGCCAAGTAAGCAATCAACCTGACTTTCCAACTCCCCCTGCAATATCTCACCCTGGCAAGTTCTTTGCGGAGAGAAGACTTCGATTACCCTGGTCGCCGAGCCAGCAAGGCCAACCACACTCTGGTCAACACCTATTTCTGGAACACCCCAGACCGCAACCACCGCGCTCTTCGACTTGGTAATACCACGAAGCGACGGAAGACGAGGCACATTGATTTCCTTCACTACCGTGATTAGTGCCGGTAAAGGAGTCTCCATAACCTCATGCCCTTCCTCAACCATCCGCTGCACCCGCATCTGTCCATCAGCTATCTCCTCTATTTGGCTGACATAGGCAATAAATGGTATCTCCAGCATCTCCGCCAGCTCTGGCCCCACCTGCCCGGTATCTCCGTCCAGCGTCTGCCGACCACAGATGATAAGGTCAAACTGCCCCAGTTTATTAATCGCTGCCGTCAGAGTATAGGCAGTAGCCAAGGTATCAGCACCGGCAAAGGCTTTGTCGCTCAACAAAATGACCTCATCAGCCCCCAGTGAAATGGCTTCCCTCAGTGTCTCTTCCGCTTGGGGTGGCCCCATACTGATAACGGTAACCTTACCACCACACCGCTCCCTGAGGCGAACCCCTTCTTCCAGAGCATAAGTATCAAAGGGGTTGATGATATTTTCAATTCCTTCTCTGATGAGAGTATTGGTTTGAGGGTCAATCTTGACTTCGGTGGTACCGGGAACCTGCTTCAGGCAAACGATAATTTTCATTCCGTTCTTGCCTTTCTCTTCCTCAGTTCCAGGGCGATGGCATTTCGCAAAACTTGATTGGAACCCTCATATATCTGGGTGATTTTGGCATCGCGCATCATTTTCTCCACCGGATAATCCTTCATGTAGCCGGCACCACCACAAATCTGCACGGCGTCAGTGGTAACTCTCATCGCCGTATCTGAGGCAAAGACTTTAGCCATCGCCGATTCTTCAGTAAAGCTCCGGGCACCGCTATCAACCATCCTCGCGGTAGCGTAAACTAATGCCCGGGCTGCTTCCACGTGAATTGCCATGTCCGCCAGCATATCCTGGACCACCGGCAGAGAAATCAGGTGCTGCCCGAATTGGATACGTTGCTGCGCATAATCTACAGCCGCTTCCAGGGCTCCCTGCGCCAGCCCAACCGCTTGCGCCCCTATTCCCGGACGGGAACGGTCCAAGAGTTTCATCGTCATGATAAATCCCATACCTGGCTTGCTAATCAGGTTATCTTCAGGAACCAGACAGTTTCGGAAAATTAGCTCCCTGGTCGCCGAAGCACGAATGCCCATCTTTTTCTCTTTCTTACCGAAAGAAAAGCCCGGCGTGTCCTTCTCCACGATGAAAGCACTGGCCCCGCGAGCACCTCTTGTTTTATCCGTCAAAGCAATCACCGTATATATCTCAGCTTCACCCCCGTTAGTGATGAATTGCTTGGTGCCATTAAGCCGGTAGCCGCCAGCCACCTTCTCCGCGGTTGTCTTGATGGCACTGGCATCACTACCCGCCGTTGGCTCACTCAGTGCAAAGGCAGTCAGTCTCTTACCGCCGGCAATATCGGGAAGATACTTTCCTTTCTGCTCCTCACTTCCGTAATCTATCAGGGTAAAACTGCCCAGGGCGCTAGCCGCATAGCTAACGGCAACCCCGCTGCATATCCGGCTCAACTCCTCCACCACCAGACACAGCTCCAGACAGCCACCACCCAACCCGTCATACTCTTCCGGGATAAAGACACGGAACATATCAGCATCAGCCAGGTCTTTCATAATCGCCCAGGGGAATTCTTCGCTTTCATCAAGCTCCGCCCGGACGGGCAGAATCCTTTCTTCGGCAATCCTTCTGGCCAGGCGCTTGACCGTTTTTTGCTCTTCAGTTAAGAAATACTCCAAGAAAGCACCCCCTTTAAAGTCAACTCAAATTATATGCAGAGCCGTGTCTTGACGTCAAGCTAATTACCGGCAATACATCTTGACATAGTCCCTTGCGGTGGTTATACTACCGATGACAAGTCCAGAGCCATAAAACAATTTGGTATAAAGGGGGGTGAGTTCAGTGGCAGCCAAAGCTTTCGTTCTCATTGAGACCGCAGTAGGTAAAAGTAAGGAGGTGGTCACCTCTCTCAGCAAACTGGAGGGGGTAATTTCAGTTGATACTGTAACCGGCCCATATGACATCATCGCCATTTTACAAGGGAAATCCTTGAATGATATTGGAGACTTGGTTACCGGTAAGATTCACCCCATTCCCGGCATTTCCCGAACCGTAACCTGTCTCGCCATATAGGCTATGCTTTCAGCCTCCGCAATACTTCATTCACCGTCTGTTCATCAGTAGAAGCCCCCGCCGTGATACCAATGCGGTGTTTGCCAGCAAGCCAAAAGGACTGGATTTCCTCGGCAGTTTCCAGCAGATGGGTTTCCGTCACCGTAGCGCATAATTCCGCCAGACGATTGGTGTTGGCACTGTGATGCCCACCGACGACGAGCATCAGGTCCACCTTGCTAGCCAGTTTGAGGGCCGCCGACTGCCGTTCTCTAATATCATGACAGATGGTATCAATAATCCGCATCTCTGAATCACGGGTAAAAGCGACATCAATCAGCTTCTTGACAAATTGGGCAAAATAAGCCGGCACCTGAGTCGTCTGGGATAGAATCCCCAGACGGCGGGGTATACGGTCAAAGGTAGCGATGAACTTTTCATCCAGGCTAGCGATTCCCTTGCCCTTGGTCCAGCCGAGAATCCCCTTGACCTCGGGGTGGTCAGCATCACCGTAGATAACCACCAAAAAGCCAGACTCAGCCAGCCTCCGGGCGGCAACTTGAGCCCGGTGAACGAAAGGACAGGTAGTGCTGATGATATCAATATGACGAGCCCTGATTTCGCCTTCTATCTGCGGGCTTATCCCGTGAGAGCTGGTAACAACGACATCACCCTGTATACTTGCCACATTTTGGGCCACTCTAACCCCTATCTTGGCTAACCGTTGCAGCACCTGCTCATTATGCACCACCGCCCCCAGCGTTTCCACACCACCACGTTCACGGACCACCTTTTCCAAGATGTCAACGGCTCGCCTGACACCGAAGCAAAAGCCTATTTTAGCCGCTTTTTCAACTCTCACGCTTTCCGCTTTTCTGACCGTCATAATCCCCCCGATACTCTATCGGCAGCAGCTCAGCAATGTGCCCCATTATGGAATGAGTAAACTCGTTAAGCTTTACCCGGGTCAATTTACCGTTTACCGGTGACAGATAGAAAGGATGGCCAATATTCACCGTTATTTGCGGGCGACGAAGCCACCAGGTAATACCCTTTATATTTTCGGTTCCGACAATGCCTATCGGGAGAATAGGTGCATTACTGCGTGCAGCGATTAGTGCCGCACCGGAGAGAGCCGACTCCAATTGGGCATTTCGGCTCCTTCGCCCCTCAGGAAACATAATTAAAGCCATACCCTGTGCTAGCAACTGCTTTGACTTACGCATTGCCTCTCTATTCATTCCGCCACGGCGTATCGGAAAGGCACCATAATGGCGCACAATATAGCCCGAGACTCTTGAGCGAAATAGCTCTTCTTTGGCCAAGAAAAGCGCTTTCCGGTTAACGCTGAGGCCGATTATAGGTGGATCGGCTAGATTAAGATGATTCACTACAATCAGCAGGGGACCTTCACCAGGTATGTTCTCTCTACCTTTTACCCGCCACCGGGCGAAGAGAAACAGTAACACTCTGGTTAAAAGCCTGCCCCCATAGTATATCCAGTGCATTTTAACGTTTCTCGGCTGAAGAAATGTCAAGGTTACTGATGAGCTGGGTTGTGTCCAGCATGTTACCGTGTCCTTTATAGATATTCAAAGTAACAAAAGTTTCGGTTCTCACGATGCTGGGGATAGCCGAGATTACGTTTTCCATAAAATGGGCGAACTCCCCCGGTGACCTGGTCAGGACGATGGCGACAAATTCATATCTGCCGGTGACATTGGCTAAATAACATATATTTTGATTCTGGGCTAATTCTTCTGCCACCGCTCGCAAGTCCGCCAAACGAACCTGCATCCCCACAATGCCCATGAAGCTATAACCCAGCTTATCCAGCGCCGGAACGGCAGTTATCTTTATAATGCCCTCGCCGACTAGCCTTCTCAGCCGGTTCCGTACCGTACCCTCGGTGACACCCAGCATCTTGGCCAGGTCCATGTAGTGACGCCGGCCGTCTTTTTGCAGATCCAGTATTAATTTTTGGTCAAGTTTATCTATTTTCATAAGCCAGTAAGCACCATTCCCTATAATTTTAGTAGAAATTACCACAATTTTAACATAATTCAGCGGTTTCTGTAATGGCTGTGGGCAAACAAATGGGGAAAACTTGAGGCACGGCCAAGATATTGCGTTTTACGTAAGCGACCAAGCTCGCAACTCTGCTTTTTGGGGCGAAAAATCAGAGGATTAAGTTCAATAATCCCCCTACGGAAAGGGCTGCGGTAATCATTATCCCGGCCGCTTTAAGCAGCCCCGAAACACCCAGCTCTCTGAGAAGCACGACAAAGGTAGCTATACAGGGGAAAAACATGGCTAAAACGACGCTACCAATAACCAGTTGCTCCGCAGTTAGCGCTAAAGGGGCCAGCATGCCTACGGCTACATCTTTACGCAGAAAACCAACAACCAGAGCCACCACTGCCTCTTTGGGTAGCCCGAGAAGACCGGTCACCACCGGTGCCGTAAAACTAGCGATGACATCAAATACGCCTAGCGTAGAAAGAATACTTATGACCAGAATCGCCGCTAACATTATGGGAATGGCCTCCCTCAGAAAACCACGAACTCGCACCCATAATTTTTGTAATACGGTTCGCCATAAAGGTAGACGATACGGCGGTATTTCGATTAGCAGCTCCGGGCTGAATCCCCTAGCAAACCGATTAAGGATAAATCCCAAAATAATCCACACGATAAATAATGTCCCGTAGACCATAGCCACATACTGACCGCCCCGCTGCCCAACCAGACCGAAGACCATTGCCTGTAGCGCAGCACAGGGGACAGCAATCGAGATAAGTGTTACCGCAATAAACCTTTCTCGCCTGCTTTCCAAAATACGGGTAGCCAAAATAGCCGGTACATTGCAGCCGAGCCCCAGTAGATTCGGGATGATGGCGTAGCCATGCAACCCCAGACGGTGCATGATAGTATCCATCAAAATCGCCAATCGCGGCAGATAGCCGATATCCTCAAGCAGACCCAGCATGAGGTAAAAAGAGACAATATAAGGCAGCACCATGGCGAATGGAACGTAGAGTCCGGTAGTCAGCAGACCAAGTGATTCAACATAATTGATTTCACCACCAACGAGACTACCGACCAAAACACTGTGCAGAAAACCGGTGCCACCGAGGAGACTGCTTAAGCCTAATATTACCGGCGTCCATAAATTCTCAAATAGGGGGTCAAAGATATAGCCAATCAGGCTCTCACCAATGAAACGGACCACCAGAAAGGCACCCACGAGAACCGCTAAAGCGATAAAACTCCCGGTGAGCGGCTTGACACTGGCATCCTCCAGGCGCTCCAGCCAGGTATGATGACGATGGGTGACCTGCTGAACTTGTTCTATGATATTACCAATGGTAACCCAGCGTTCATCATGCTCACTTGGCGCTAATTTAGGTGAAGTGGCGTAAGGGATATTCTCGACCAATTCCTTTATTCCCTGTCCGGTGATGGCTACCGTGGGAATAACCGGCACCCCTAGTAGCTCTTCGAGCCGCCCCACATCAATATGGATTCCCCGATGTCCAACATCGTCCCACATATTCAAAGCTACTATCATCGGGGTCCCCGTTTCCAGCAGTTGCAGAGTTAAATTGAGATTCCTCTCCAGATTAGTGGCATCAACCACGTTGATAACGATATCCCCGCTCTTAAGCATTCTTAAGGCTATTTCCTCAGCTTCAGAAGTGGGTTCCAAGGTGTACGTACCGGGCACATCAATAACTTCAGTTTCCCCTCCTCCCAGCTTCATAAAACCATGCATATAGCTCACCGTGGTACCGGGATAATTAGCTGCGATGACACGTACTCCGGTGAGACGGGAGAAAACCACGCTCTTGCCCACATTGGGGTTACCCATTAAAAGTATTCGCTTAAGGCCACTTTTTTGACGGATACGCTCCCTTTTCACACCGTGGCAGGTCATTCTAGGCCTCATCCAATTCAACGATTATCCGCTCAGCCATGCCAAAACCAATCGCCAACCGGGTATTACCCAGCTGCACGGTTACCGGACCCCGCATCAGCATAGAACTAACTTTGGTTATCTTTTTACCTGACCTGAGCCCCAGCGCGCTCAGGCGATTAACCAACCCCATCCCGCCTTGAATCTCCACTACTTTGCCACTACGCCCGGCTGGCATCTGACGCAATGTTACCCGTTTTCTGTCCGACATAAATATCACACCATCCTAAGCACGACTTTCACTTCCCCGCACCACCCTAAAATTAAGGGGACGAAAGTAGATTCCTAGAGCCGCAGCCAGGTAGACAGAGTAGGTCACCACTTCCAGTAAAGATGGATTACCATTATAGCCGATGATAGCCGTCAGGAACCGCCCGAAGGTTGACCTTTCCGGAAGGACGTGGTTGATGTCCCATATGTGCTCCACTACCGGTGGGATTATCCCAACCTCATGGAACTCGTGAATCCCGTGAGCCAGCAGGCCCGCCGCAAACACAATAAGCACCAGACTGGTCACATTGAAGAAAGCCCTTAGATTAAGCCGTGAGGTGCCTTTATATATACTGTACCCTATGCCTATGGCTATACCCAATCCGAGAAAACCTCCCACGGTAGACAGGACCGGTGAGTCAGTTACCCTGGTCGCCGCAAAGAGGAAAAGCACCGTCTCAATCCCTTCTCTCACCACCACCACGAAGGCGAGAAGAACTAACCCCAGCGATGAACCGCTAGTAAGCACCGATTGTATCTGGGCATGCAAATGCGCTTTGATATTAATTGCCTGTTTTCGCATCCAGAATATCATCCAGGTGAGAACACCAGCGGCAACAAACATGGCCAAGCCTTCAAATATTTCTTCCGCTTGACCGCTGAACTCCCCGGCCAAAATAAAGATGGCCGCACCCGCAATCAGACTGCCCAACACCGCCAGTGAAACCCCAAGCCAGACCGGCTTGAAGCCCTGGCGATTGTCAGTTTTGGCCAGATAGGCCAAGATAATCCCGATGATGAGGGCCGCTTCCAGACCCTCTCTCAGTGTGATTAGTAGTGCACTCAGCAACAGTTACACTCTCCTTTCTATTTCTCTAATCAGCCTCCTTACCACCGAATACAAATGCCTCTCATTTGCAACAAGTAAGCTAAAAAAATTATTTTCGTCTTCTACGGCATTTAGCGCAATAGCCGGTCATCCGAACTTCAGTTTCCATGATGTCAAAGTCTTTAGCTTCCGGGGCTCGCTTTTTCAGATAACGGGACAGCGGATAGTTAAATTCAATAACCTTACCACAGCCGAGACAGAGCAGGTGATGATGCTCTGCCGATGGCTTCACTTCATAATGGTGATGATTATCATCAAAATGCAGTTCCTCGACCAAATTCGATTCCTTCATCATCTGCAAAGTCCGGTAAACGGTGGACAGACTGAGGCGTGGTTCCTTTCCACGAGCCCGGCGATAAATTTCATCAGCATCAAGGTGTCCCTGCCCCTGTCGGATAATTTCCATAATTATGGCACGCTGATGAGTAACCCTTTTCCCGATTCGATTCAAAGCTTTACGACTAGTAGCTAACATCCTCCATCACCCTTTATTTATTGCTAATGCAAATCATTTGCAATAATAATTATAAAAGAAAAAACCTGCTTTTGTCAACTCCTCTTTAAGCTTCCCCTGAATTTAGGGCTAACTTAGCGCTTCCAGTTTCCTTTTGATTTCAGGAATGGAACTTTGCGCTGCCAGTTCACCTTGTCGAATACACTCTTCGGCATGGTGGAAATCGCCAGCCCCGATGTGCGCCACCTTGGGTTCAATGACGATATCAGCACCCTCCAGATTAGACCTCACTAATGAAGAAGTGCCCACATATATCGATTGCATTACGATGTGAATGATATTGGGTGCTTTGAAATCCTTCATCCCTTCCTTGGTCACCCGATGAACTCGGTCAGCCACGTCCGGTATAACATTCACCGCAATAACAAAGTCGGCTCCCATCCGTTTCGCCAAGTCCACCGGCACCGGGCTCACCAGACCCCCATCAACCAGATACCGGCCTCCCCTTTTTACCACGGTAAATAATGCCGGAATCGAAATGCTGGCTCTTACCGCCTCGGGAACGGAACCACGGTCAATGACCACCTCTTCACCACTGTCGATATCAGTAGCCACACAGGCAAAAGGTATTCTTAAATGGCTAAATTTTATGTCACCGCCCATAAATGACGCCAGCAGGTCTTTGATTTTCTTACCTTTGATTAGTCCCGTCCTGGGCAATGCCGGGTCAATGAAACGGGTTAATTTTTGCTGCGCTAGGTCTATAAGCTGCCTCTTTATCTGACTGGCATCCCTTTCTCGAGCATAAAGAGAACCAACAATAGCGCCAGCACTGGTACCGACAATAAGGTCTATCGGTATCCCCTCTTTTTCCAGAACAGCTAAAACGCCAATGTGAGCCAGTCCTCGCACGGCACCACCACCCAATGCCAGACCAACTTTTTTGCTAGACAACTTTACCTCTTCTCCAAAACCAGGGGCGGATATCCAAGAACTTTCTCTGATACCATAGGAGGGTAATCAGTATTAGCGCTAACATTACTATATCTATGTAAAGTGATTGTTGTGTGGAGAGCTTATCCTGAAATAATCTGTCAAAAATGCCCAGACATCCGCAAGGCTCAAAACCCATTCCATGGGTGATGAACCAGACATTGCTGGCGATGAAGGCAGTAATTAGCAGTGATGTCAAAGCAGCAACAAGCTTAGTTGCCAACCCTACAACCAGAAGTGAACCAATGGCGATTTCAACATAGGGAAGCCCGTAGAACAAGAGTCTAGCTTGGTCCAGTGTTAGAAAGTCGAGAAAGCCCGGAAAGAATGTGTCAAAGAATTCCGCTTGAACCAACAATTTACCTATGCCCGAGATAAGGAAGATTATCCCCAGGATGATACTTGCTCCTAAGCCTAACCAATGTTTATCACGCATAGCATCATGGAAATTTTGTCAAACCAACCGGTTTTCCCCCTATCCCCACAGCTCTTCAATGTCTTTTTCGACTTCCCCTTCAAATGCGGCTGACTCACCGGAAGTAAAATCCCGATAAGACTGGGCAGAGCCATACTCCCTCGTCCTGATGACCACTGGCATCGGTACGGCATGACCAAAGATGAGCGCCTGCTGTCTGGATTCCAGTCTGGCCAGTACTGATTTGAGGGCACCCTTACCCGAGACACCGGCCAGGACACTGTCAATATCCCGCTCGTTATCCAGAAGACAGGTTATTTTTGTCCCCATCTGAGACATAACCTCAGCATCAATGCCACTGGGACGCTGGTCAATCACCAGGAGAGTAACGTTATACTTGCGCATTTCACGGGCAATCGTGTCGAAGATGGTCTGTCTGGCTACTTCAGGATTGAGAAAGCGGTGTGCCTCCTCAATGGTTATCACCAGAGGCGTCGGTTTGGCAATATCTTCACCCATCGCCTTCTCCATCCTGTCCCGATACTGGGCATGGATACGGCGGGTCAGCAAATTCGCCACCAGGATATAAGCGGTTATATCAGTATAACGGCCAAATTCCAGAACCACGTTGATGCCCCGGTCAAGGTAGTCCAGGATGCGCTTTACCACGTTATCCGTAGCCTGAGGTTCGATAAAAGGCAGCCGCCGGATGGTCGCCAGTCCCCGCCGCAAGTTCTGGAAGGTACTCTCGTGTATGTTCAGTTCCCTTAACAGTTCGCTGGTCTCCTCGGAATCCGGCAGGTCCGAAGCCTGCTGCAACCAGTTTTTGCCAAACTTGCGCCGCAGCTGATAGATCGCTTCCACAGCCGGTTCGGTAAGGTTTAGCGTTTGACGCAGCAAAACCGTATCTTCTGGCTCGATCTCATCATAGCCGATTCTGACCACAAAATCGGTGCTCACTTTCCGCCGTCGTGAACTTTCTTCATCAAGGGTGAAAACGGCTATCTTTGACGGGAAAAGCTGTTTTAACGCCTTTACCGACCGCCCCCCTTCACTCGTCCCCGCCCAGCCATACTCGTTGTGCATATCAAAGATTAAATTCACCGCCGCGCTCTTCTGCAGCATGCCGATAAGCAGCATCCGGGTGAGAAAAGTCTTCCCCGTGCCGCTTTTGCCAAAGATGCCGTTGGAGCGCTTCACCAGTTCGGGCAGGTCAAGGCAAATTTTGGTTTCCATGTCCAGCGGCGTGCCAATATAAAATCGTTTTTCATCCTCGCCACCGAACACCAGTTCGACATCCCGCTGCGATGCCAGATTCACCACCGAGAAGTGGCTGGGCACGGTCTTCACCGGCTGCGGTCCTTCAATCAGACTGGCCACATCGCCAGCGATGGTGAGCATGGGTAAAACGTGGAGTGTCCCAAAGGTGCTGGTGCCCGTCAGCACCTCGGCCGTAAAGGAATCCGAGACATCGGGTGGAGTTAGCGTTAACTTCGAGTCAATTACCCCCAGGCTGATATCGGTTATCATGCCGAAGAAACGCTGCTTCTGTCCCTCAATGGTGACGTAGCGCCCCACCGCCATATCCTCCACCGATACCGGGGCATCCAGCTTGACCTCTACCCCGCTTTCCAATGAACCAGAGACAACAATACCCAATCGGTCAGTCATTTCAGCCTCCCCAGAATCGCTTTAAGCTGATTGAATTGTCCACTGAGTAAAACCGCCAGCTCCTTGCCCGCCGCCACCAGAAAAGACCGGGGTTCTTCATAAGCCTGGCTCATCTGGCGCAAAGCGGCAGCCACAATCTCCTCCATATATATTGGCAAACGGGTGTTAATCAGTATATTGAGGAAGTCAAAGGACTGGCTGAACTCTTTAACTTCTTCCAGTCCGCACTGGTAAACAAAGCCGTGTATCCGGGCTGGTTTGGGCGGCAGGTAGTGATATAATTTATCTCCCTCCCGGTGCCCCACCACCAGGACACTGAACTCGCTTTTGAGCAATTTTGCGAGCTGGGGGCTGGCGCGATAGATTTCCTCCTCATTTGTTTCGTCCCTGCCCCGCGCAAT
>JBHIDQ010000034.1:0-14725 GCA_046760155.1 Dehalococcoidales bacterium
CAAGCGGAGCAGCTGCGCGACCGGCTGGCAAATGAGAAGATTGACGTTATTTATACCAGTAGACTTCGCCGGGCTTCGGCTACCGCTGAGATTATTGCTTCCCGCCACCAGTTAAGTGTGATAATCTGCCCCGAGTTACTCGAGATTAACTTCGGTAAGGCGGAAGGGTTAACCTTCAAGGAAATTGAGCAACTCTACCCGGAGTTAGTCAAAGCGTGGCCCACCCGTGACCTCACCTTCAGGTATCCGGGGGGAGAAAGCCTCGGCGACCTCAACAACCGGGTAATCAAATTTCTGGAGCGGCTGGAGAAACACGCCCCTGAGGAGACA
This sequence comes from Dehalococcoidales bacterium, assembly GCA_046760155.1. Classification (GTDB taxonomy): domain Bacteria; phylum Chloroflexota; class Dehalococcoidia; order Dehalococcoidales; family RBG-16-60-22; genus JBHIDQ01. Next base: position 331 of record JBHIDQ010000034.1, read on the forward strand.
ATACTCGTCGTCGCCCACAGTGGAATACTGCGGCTACTCATCTGTCATTTATTAAAGATAGAGCCACTTCACTCGCGGAAATTACGCACCGTATTAGCCTCACTCAGCATAGTAGAAACCTACCCGCAGCTAGCCATACTGACCTTATTAAATGATGTCTCCCATTTAAGATAGGAGGATACTGCCGTTCACCTTTTGCCTAGCTAGGCACTATGTTATACTTAATCTAGACATTTGCAAAAGGGCACAGAATGGCAGATCTTGACGAAGTAAAGAAGAGAATCGAGCAATTAAGGGCCGAAATTAACCATCATAACTATCGGTATTATGTGCTGGATAGCCCTGAAATTAGCGATGCCGAATATGATGCGTTAATGCAGGAACTCAAGCAGCTGGAGGAAAAGTACCCCCAGTTTCTCACCTCGGACTCCCCTACCCAGCGCGTTGGCGCTGCCCCAGTAGAAGCCTTCGGTGTCGTTGAGCATCCACTACCTTTACTATCTCTGGGCAATGCCTTCTCCAGAGACGAGCTGCTCGCCTGGCATACCCGAACCTCAAAGCTGGTAGGCGGCGCCCAATTTAACTTTGTCGGCGAGCTTAAGGTTGATGGGCTAGCCGTCGCCCTAACTTATGTCAACGGTCAACTAACCACTGGAGCCACCCGTGGTGACGGCATTCGCGGCGAGGATATTACCCAGAACTTGAGAACTATTCGAAGCATACCCCTTTCCGTATCTAAAGATGCCCCACCCCGTTTTGAGGTGCGGGGGGAGGTCTTTTTATCCAAAGCCGGTTTTCATAAATTGAATCAGGAGCGGGCAAAAGAGGGGCAACCGCTATTTGCCAATCCCAGAAATGCCGCCGCTGGCTCAGTGCGCCAGCTTGACCCGCGCATTACCGCCAGGCGCCCACTGGATATTTACATCTACATGCTCGGCTATGCCGAAGGCAAGGCAACTCCACCAACCCACTGGGAAACGATAGCATACCTCAAGTCCCTCGGTTTTAAGGTAAACCCTGATAGCCGCTTGCTGGAAAGCATCGAGCAGGTTGAGGAGTATCATCACGCCTGGGAGGAGAAAAGAGAAAGTCTGCAATACGAAGCCGATGGCATCGTGGTGAAGGTAAATCAGCTTGACCTGCAAACGCGGCTGGGAGACGTTGGTCGTGAACCACGATGGGCAATCGCCTATAAATTCCCGGCTATCCAGGGCACTACTCGCCTGATTGACATTGGCATCAGTGTGGGCAGGACGGGCACCCTTAACCCTTATGCTATTCTAGAACCGGTAGCGGTGGGAGGGGTAACCATTAAGCAGGCGGCACTGCACAACGAAGACGACATCAGACGTAAAGACATCCGCGTTGGTGACACGGTTATTGTTCAGCGCGCCGGCGAAGTAATCCCCGAGATTGTTGGTCCGGTCAAAAGCAAACGCAGTGGTCGGGAAAGAGAATTTGACCTTCGGGAGAAAGTATTCGATAAGGAAAAGAAGCGAGCGGCATGTCCGGTGTGTGGTGCGGAGGTGGTTCAACCGGAAGGTGAAGTGATGTATTACTGCTCCAATGCTGCCTGCCCGGCCCAAGTGCAGCAGAGGCTGGAGCATTTTGTCTCACGGGGAGCGATGGATATACGGGGAATAGGTGAAAAGCAAAGCGTCATGCTGCTAAGGCAAGGATTGGTAAAGGATGTAGCCGACCTTTACTCCCTTGCCAAAGAGCAACTGTCAAGTCTAGAGAGAATGGGAGATAAGAGCGCGGCCAATATAATCAACGCCATCAATAATAGTAAAAACCGACCGCTTGCCCGGCTAATCTTTGCCCTAGGTATACGTCACATCGGGGAAGAGACCGCCGAACTTCTAGCCAATGAGTTCCACAGCCTTGAGGCACTCCAAAATGCTTCAAGAGAACAACTCATGTCCGTTGAAACTATCGGGCCCAAAATTGCCGATAGTATTGTTGCTTTCTTCAGACAGGAAGAAAACTGCAAGATTATTCAAAAGTTAAAGGATGCTGGAGTCCGACTCGAAGAAAAAGTCGTTGCTAAACCGGAGGCACTGCCTCTAACTGGCATGGAGTTTGTCCTCACCGGCACGTTAGAATCTATGACCCGAAAAGAGGCAGAGGACAGAATAAAAACCCTCGGTGGCACCACCGGTAGCAGCGTGACCAAGAAAACCAACTATTTGGTGGTGGGTGCTGACCCTGGCTCAAAGCTGGCCAAAGCCCAGAGTCTGGGCACGGAAATACTTAACGAAGAAGAATTCCTGAAATTTCTACAGGATAAAGGAGGAGCCTAAAGGGTGTTTAAGAGGGGCGAAGCCCCTCTTCATTTCCCCTCGGGGGGATAAGGTGGGAGGGTTAATCAAAAATTCTCATGAAATTGATTGTCGGCTTGGGTAACCCGGGGCGAATTTATGCCCACAATCGCCATAACATTGGCTTTATGTGTCTCAACCATTTTGCCAAGACACAGAGTATACGCTTTGACCAAAAACAAGGTCAAGCTCGCATTGGTGTGGGTGAAGTTGGGGGCAATCAGTTAATAGTGGCCAGACCGCAGACCGGTATGAATCTAAGTGGTCAGTCAGTAAGTCGTCTGGTGAAAAGATTTAAAATCAATCTCGATGACCTGATCGTCATCCATGACGACCTTGACCTTTCGCTGGGAAAAATTCGGATCAGTCAGGGTAGCAGCGCTGGTGGGCACAAAGGAGTTGATTCCATCATCACTCAACTGGCAAGCACGGATTTTCTCCGTATCAGGGTAGGTATCGGTCGACCAGCCACAGCTGAAGGTTCTATCAAAGATAAGGAAGCGGAGATTATCGACTACGTACTGAGTGATTTTACTCCTGACGAAAAGAAAATGATTACTCAGGTCATACCTAAAGTGAGCGAGGCTATCCTCTGTCTCCTCAGTGAAGGTCTGACCGCAGCCATGAATAAATATAACTAACCCTTTACCAGATTTCAGGCTAAATGATATAATTTTTACATTATATCTTTGAGATGATGAATCAAAAGCGATTTATTGCCGTCATCGGTGGCAGTGAGTGCAGTTCAGAAGAAGCCAAGCTAGCCGAAGAGGTGGGTCGTGAGGTGGCACGACAAGGAGTTATTTTGTTGTGCGGTGGGCTGGGTGGCATTATGGAAGCTGCCTGCCGGGGAGCTAGCTCAGAGGGTGGGATAACTATTGGCATCCTCCCCGGAGGTAATCGTCAGGCGGCTAATCCGTATGTACAAATCCCGATAGCTACCAATCTGGGTGAGGCAAGGAATGTGGTGGTGGTGAAATCGGCCCAGGCGGTTATCGCCATTGGCGGCGGCTACGGCACCTTATCTGAGATAGGGCATGCTTTGCGCAATGGCATCCCGGTCATTGGCTTGAAGACCTGGTCGCTGTCCCGAGATGGTCAGCCGGATAACTCAATAATCCTAGCTCAAGACCCCACCGAGGCAGTAAGTAAGGCGATTAAGCTGATAACAGAGTAATTGTTTAGTTGAAGACGGAGAAGAAAATGTCAACCATTGAGAAGGTAAAAGCCAGAGAAATCCTAGACTCAAGGGGTAATCCGACAGTAGAGGTTGAAGTGGAATTGTCTGACGGCACAACCGGTCAGGCGGCAGTGCCCTCCGGAGTCAGTACCAGTAAATATGAAGCAGTAGAACTCCGGGATAAAGACACTTCCAGATTTAGCGGATTGGGTGTCCTCCAGGCAGTAAAACATGTGAACGAAGATATTGCTCCTACCATCATCGGGATGTTAGTTACTGACCAAGAAGCCATTGACCGAAGATTAATCGACCTTGATGGCACGGCTAATAAATCGCGTCTGGGGGCTAATGCCGTTCTGGGAACATCGCTGGCGGTAGCCCATGCCGCCGCCAACTCTCTTGATATGCCACTGTACCGCTATCTAGGCAAAGGAAACGATTACACTTTACCGGTGCCGCTGCTGAACATCCTCAACGGCGGCAAGCACGCCGCCGATTCCACTGATTTTCAGGAATTTATGGCGGTACCGGCTGGCGCCGGTAGCTTCAAGCAATCCCTGCAAATGGGTACCGAGGTTTATCAAGCCCTGAAAAAAGTGCTTAAAGATAAGAGATTAAGCACCAATATTGGTGATGAGGGGGGCTTTGCCCCTACACTACCTTCCAATAAAGAAGCGATAGAGTCAGTTTTGTTAGCGATTGAAAAAGCTGGTTACCAGCCGGGTAAAGACTGCTTTATTGCCCTCGACCCGGCGGCCAGCGAATTTTATGAGGATGGTCGATACATCCTGACCAAAGAAGGAACCACGCTAAGTTCCAGTGAAATGGTGGAATATTATGTCAAGTGGGCAGCGAGCTATCCCCTGATTAGCATTGAGGATGCTATGGCTGAGGATGACTGGGACGGCTGGCAGCTCATCACCGAAAAACTGGGTGGCAAAATTCAGCTCGTTGGTGATGACCTTTACGCAACCAATGTTGACCGCCTCAGTCAAGGGATTAGTTTAAAAGCTTCCAACTCCATTCTGATTAAGCTGAATCAAATTGGTACGCTCACCGAGACGATTGCGGCCATCAAGATGGCACAGCAAGCAGGCTGGACGGCGGTAGTCAGTCACCGCTCCGGTGAGACCGAAGATACCACCATCGCTGACCTGGCCGTAGGATTGAACACCGGGCAAATTAAAGCCGGGGCTCCCTGCCGCTCCGAACGCACCGCCAAATACAACCGCCTCCTCAGAATTGAAGAAGAACTGGGACAAGGTGCCAGCTTCGCGGGAATGCAGGCGTTTCCCAATTTGAAAATAAGATAGACAAATTTTTCCGGATAATGCTATACTCAATTATTTAAAGCTGAAGGGGCCTAGGAGGGGTAAAATGACGACTAAAATCGGAATCAATGGCTTTGGGCGCATCGGGAGAATAACCTTCCGGGCAATTAACCAATACCAAAAAGATAAATTAGCAGTGGTGGCGGTGAATGACCTCACCGATACCCAAACCAATGCCCACCTATTGAAATGGGACAGCACTTATGGCCCTTACTCCGGTAAAGTAGAAGCCAGCGAGGACGCAATTATTGTTGACGGTAAACAGGTAAAGGTACTTTCCGAGCGTGACCCTGGTAATATCCCATGGCGGGACTACGGGGTTGACATCGTCATCGAGTCAACCGGACTCTTTACCGATGCGACCAAGGCAGCAGCACATCTTCAGGGTGGAGCCAAAAAGGTGATAATCTCCGCCCCGGCCAAAAATGAAGATGTCACTATTGTCCTCGGGGTTAACGAAGGCATGTATGACCCGGGTAAGCATAAAGTTATTTCCAACGCCTCCTGCACGACTAACGGTATTGCCCCGGTAGTCAAGGTGCTGCATGATAACTTTGGGGTAGATAAGGGGTTAATGACCACCATTCACGCCTATACCAATGACCAGAGAATTCAGGACATGGTTCACAAAGACCTGCGCCGGGCTCGCGCCGCGGCGATGAATATTATTCCGACCACTACCGGCGCCGCCACCGCCGTAACCATAGTTATCCCTGAACTCAAAGGCAGACTTCATGGTATGGCCTTCAGGGTTCCAGTCGTCACTGTTTCGGTCATTGACTTTGTCGCCGACCTGAAGAAAGAGGTTACTACCGACGAGGTCAATCAAGCCTTTCAGACGGCGGCGGAGGGACCTCTGAAGGGAATCCTAGCCTACTGTGAGGAGCCATTGGTCAGCGCTGATTTCATCGGCAACCCGGCCAGTTCCATTGTTGATGCACCCAGTACCATAGTTCTTGCCGGCAATATGGTAAAAATTCTTGCCTGGTATGATAATGAGTGGGGTTATAGTTGCCGTTTGGCGGACCTGGCTACCTATATTGCTGATAAGGGACTGTAGTCGGAAACGGCATAGATAAAAGAAGCTGTTTATTGACGATAACGCTAATGCCATTAATTTACTCATTAGGGCTCATCTCACTAGCTACCTTTCTCAGCGGGAAGGGAAAGAGATTACTTTTGTGGGAGGAACTTTTTACCCATAAGCACTGTACCTTAGCTAACCCCAAAACAGCGTCACCAATGAACATTTCAGGTGAATAAAAATTGACATTAAGGCGTAAGAATGCCTAAAATAACACGGTTATTACAATATCAAGGTAAGCAATGAAATTAATCGTTGTCGGTTTTGGACAATGCGGTGGCAGAATTGCTGATGAGTTTGCCCGGCTGAACCGGAAAGCGCGTGTTAAGCGTGGCATTGATATCGTTACTGGTGCCTTTGCCGTGAACACTGATGTTGCTGACCTAAGCGGGTTAACCGGGATACGGCCTGATTATCAGCATAGAATCCTTATCGGCGGTCGTAAGACTGGTGGCCACGGTGTTGGCAAAATCAATGAACTGGGGGCGGAGATTGCCCGAGAGGACGGCGACAAGGTTATCGAGACGATAAGAGCCAGCAAGCGATTCGCTGAGGCGGATGCTTTCTTACTCATCGCTGGAGCTGCCGGTGGCACTGGCTCTGGGTCAGTAGCCGTAATCTCACAGCACATAAAAGAGCGCTATGTGGATAAACCGGTCTATAACCTAATTGTCCTCCCCTTTGAGCATGAGGAAACTACCGAGGAAAGGACGGTTTATAATGCCGCCACCTGCCTTAAATCTGCCTATTTAGTCGCTGACGCAATATTTCTGGTTGATAATCAAAGGTACGTGATGAAAGATTCATCGATTAGGAGTAATCTGGCTAAAATTAATGCCCTAATCGCAGCACCGTTTTACAACTTGCTCTGTTCCGGCGAGGAGAAAAAACACAAATACATTGGCGCCAAGATACTCGATGCCGGTGATATCATCCAGACCGTAGTCGGCTGGACAGTAATTGGCTATGGTCAACAGTCGATTTCGCTTGCTAGACAGCTTCTCACCCGGACACGCGATTTCAGAAATAAGGCCTCCGAAGCCCAAAAGGGAACTCAAGCCATGGATGAAGCCATCAGTGGCTTGTCACTTAAGTGCAACCCGATAGATTCAAAGAGGGCGCTGTATCTTGTCTCGGCACCACCCAAGGAAATGAACGTAGACCTAATTAAGGAACTCGGGACTTATCTTAAGAATCTGGCCCCGGAGGCAGTAATCAGAAGTGGCGATTACCCCAGGGAAAAAGGATTACTGGATGTAACCGTAATCCTGTCTGAACTTAGTGATGTTGAGAAGGTGAGGAACTATTTCACGAAAACAATCAGTCTCATCACGACGCTGAAAAAGAGGCAAGAAGGTGTCGAAACCAAATATAGAGGAATTGAAATTACCCTAAAGGACATCCCCTCTTTATTATAATAAGTCAGTCTAGCCAATTAAAGAACAACGTATCAGTCAACCCAGTGAGCCACCCTGAATGCTGGGCTTTCTCTTTATCTGGAGAGTTTAGCATAGATATTCCAGGCCTGCTCTATCGTCTCCTCACGGAGTTGCCAGGCTTGAGCCACCGCCTCTTCTCGCTTTTTCCAGGCTTCTTCTATTCTCGCTTCACAAGCCCTCTCCGCTTGCTCTTTGCTTTTCTTATAGGCTCTTTCGGCTTGGGATACCGCGTCATCACGAGCCTTTAAAGCTTGGGCGATAGATTCCTCGCGGACTTTTAAAGCCTGCCTGATACTCTCATCACAAGTATTTTTTGCCTGCTGCTCCGCTCGTCGATAGGCCTTGGCGATTTGCTGTTCATTCATCCGATAAGCATTCGCCACCTGCCGCTGCGCCTCGATATAGGCAGCATACGCTTTTTCGGCTTGCCCGAGAACTTCATCAAGTGGTTTTGCCATTACTTGTTCTTCAGCTTCCTTGCCGGCCTGCTCAACTTGTTCTTGAACCTCTTCCAGTGTTTCCGTAGCTACCTCTTCAGTTACCTGTTCTTCAGCTTCCTCACTGACCCTTTTGGCTTGCTCCCTTGGATTTGTCATCGAGTTACCTCCTGTTTAAGTTTTACTGACACTCTGGCTCTGTAATTGGCCTCTCACTTAGTTATTCCTCAAGTTCCTCAGTATCTTCAGTATCTTCGACCGCTTTCTTCTCCTCAGCCTGTTTCCTTCTCTTGGTCTCATACATTTTAGCCAGAAAATCCAAACGTGCTTCGATCTTCCCTTTATCTTTAGTTTCTCCGCCTTTTGATTTTGCTTTGGTATTGGTCGTTTCCGCCTTGCCTATCGCTTCCTCAAAGACTTTCAAAGATGCCTCAGTCACCTCATCCTCTGGTTCGCCGGTCACCTCAACGGCTTCTTCAGCCTCTTCAGGTATTTCTTCATCCCCACCTATCGCCTGCTCAAAAGCCCGTAATGAAGCCTCAGCCGCCTCTCTAGCCATCTTGCCGCTTACTTCAGCCCGTCCCATTGCTTCCTCGAAGGCTTTTATTGACATCTCAGCGGCTTCCCTAGCGACTCTCGAGGTTGCCTCAGTAGCTTCTTTAGCGGCTCTTACCGTCATCTCGGCAGCCTCCTTAGCCGCTTTCGCCGATGCTTCACTGGTTTCCTTGGTTTCCCGGCTGATTGCTTCCGCCCGACTTATCGCCTCTTCGAAGGACTGTGCCGCGGTCTCAGCAGCTTGCTTGGCCGTTCTAGTGGCTAATTTAGTCGCCTCTTTGACCGCTTTTATTGATGCTTCAGAGGTCTCCTTGGCTGTCTTACTTATTTCCTCCGCCCGGTCTATTGCTTCCCGAGAAGCTTTAGCTGACGCCTCAGCCGCCTCCTGTGAGATTTTTACCGCTGCTTCAATCGCCTCTTGAGCCGTTCTGATGGCTGCCTCAGTGGTCTCCTTTGTCTCCCGGCTGATTGCCTCTGCCCGGCTTATCGCTTCTTGAGAAGCCTGAGTTGACGCCTCAGCTGCTTCCTGTGAGGTTTTTATGGTGGCTTCAGCCGCTTCTTCGGTAGCCTTAGCAGTTGTTTCCGTGGTTTCCTTAGCTTCCCGACTTATTGCCTCGATCCGGCTTATTGCCTCCTGAAAGGCTTCGGTGGCGGCTTCAGCTCTTTCCCGGGTGGTTCTTACCGATGTTTCGGCTGCCTCCATAGCCTCCCTGCTCATTGTCTCCGCCCGGTCTATTGCCTCCTGAAAGGTTCTGGCTAACGCCTCGACAGATTTCTTCACCTCGCCACTTATTTCTTCCGCCCGGCTTATGGCTTCTTGAGAAGCCTGGGTTGACGTCTCAGCCGCCTCCTGTGAAGTTCTTATGGCAGTGTCAATTGCTTCTTGAGATGCCCTGGTTGATGCTTCAGCCGCTTCCTGTGAGGTTTTTATGGCAGCGTCAGTTGCTTCTTTGGTGGCTTTGATTGAGGCTTCCGTAGTTTCCTTAGTCTCCCGGCTGATTGCCTCCGCCCGGTTTTTCGCTTCCCGGGAGGCTATCATTGATGCCCCAGCGGCTTCCTTAGTTTCTTTACCTATTTCTTCCGTCCGTCTTATCGCTTCTTGAGAAGCTTTCAACGAGGTCTCAGCTAGCACTTGGGCCTCTCTGCTTATTCTCTCCGCTCTGAAGGCTACTTCTTGAGCCGCCCTGGCTGATGCCTCCGCCGTTTCCTTAGTTAGTTTGCTGGTTCTCTCCGCCTTGCTGGCTACTTCTTTGGTCTCTCTGATTGAGGCTTCGGCGGCTTCCTTAGCCTCCCGACTCACCTTCTCTGACTTGCTGGCCGCTTCTTTGGCCGCCTTGATTGATGCCTCGGCGGCTTCCTTAGCTGTTCTACCAGCTTCCTCAGCCTTTGCTAACTCCTCCTGAGCTGCTTTCGCTGATGTTGCCGCCACCTCCTTGGCCTCATTACTTATTTCGGTAACCCGGTTTAAGCCTTCCTGTGAAGCCACAAAAGATGCCTCCGCCGCTTCCATAGCTTCTTTACTTATTGCTTCGGCTCGGTCAATTGCTTCCTGGAAGGCTTTGGTTATTGCTTTAGATGTTTCCTTGGGCGTTTTCGCTGATTCCTCAGCTCGGCTAATTGCCTCCTGGGCAACTCTTATTGCCGCCTCAGCTGCCTCTCTAGCTTCCTTATTTATTTCCTCAGCCCGTTTTACTGCTTCCTGGGCGGCTTTTGCCGAGGCCTCGGCTGCTTCCCTTGCTTCCTTACTTATTTCCTCGGCACGTCTGATTGCCGCCTGAGAAGCCTTAGTTGATGCCTCAGCCGCCTCCCTAGCTGCCCGGCTCAGTTTCTCAGCTCTGGCGACTGCTTTCTCAAATTCACCAATATTATGCTCGGCATCATCTAAAATTTCTTGAGATACTTCTCTAACCATTAGCCAACATCCTTTATATTACTCAATTCTAATATAGGTTGTTTAGTTTTTCAATATCTTTTTATAATAAAGTAGCCACCCCCAAATTACCGTGCCAATCAAACAGAAGGGAGAAAAGCGGAATTTTTTACCGATTTTCCCTGACCTTATTACTATATACTTTATTACTATATAAAAAGTTATTAAAGACACAAAAAAGATTGACAATGACACATAAGTATGCTTAAAATAACAAAACTACACTATTGAGGTGAGAAATGAAATTAGTGGTCGTTGGTTTTGGACAATGTGGTGGCAGGATTGCTGATGAATTTGCCAAGCTGAATAAAAAAGCGCGCAGTCGACGTGGTATTGAAATAATTACTGGCACCTTTGCCGTTAATACCGATGCGGCTGATTTGAGTGGACTGACCAGTATCAGAAAAGATTACCAGCATCGAATCCTTATTGGAAGTCGCAAGACTGGCGGCCATGGCGTTGGTAAAATTAATGAGCTGGGGGCAGAGATCGCCAGAGAGGATGGTGATAAGGTTGTCGATGCGGTAAGAACCACCAAGCGATTCTTTGAGACCGATGCCTTCTTATTTATCGCTAGTGCCGCTGGCGGCACCGGTTCCGGGTCAATAGCGGTAATGACGCAACATATCAAAGAGCGCTATGCCGATAAACCAATCTATAATCTGATTGTCCTTCCCTTTGAGCACGAGGAAACGACTGAGGATAGAACTGTATATAACACCGCCACCTGTCTTAAATCTGCCTACTCAATAGCTGATGCGGTGTTTCTTGTCGATAATCAAAGGTTTGTCCGGAAAGATTCATCGATTAGAGGTAACCTTGCCAAAATTAATGAAATGATCGCTGAGCCTTTTTACAACATGCTCTGCGCCGGTGAGGAGAAGAAACCAAAATACATCGCGGCAAAGGTACTCGATGCCGGTGATATCATCCAGACCTTAATCGGCTGGACCGTAATCGGCTACGGTAAATCGGAAATGCCGTTAATCAGGATCCCCCGGGCACGGGGTAAGGATTTCCGGGAAAAGGGCAGTGAAACCATGAAGGGAATCCAAGCCATGGATGAAGCTATCAGTGAGCTATCGCTCAAGTGCAATCCCCTAGATTCCAAGAGGGCTTTATACCTCATCTCGGCGCCGAGTAAGGAAATGAATATGGACTTAGTGAAAGCGCTCGGCGACTATATGCGAGATATGGCTCCAGAGGCTTTAATCAGGAATGGTGATTACCCCAGGGAAAGAGGTTTACTGGATGTTACCGTAATCCTGTCCGAACTTAGTGATGTGGAGAAGGTGAGGAATTATTATGTCAGGTCAACCGGCCTTATTCCTGAGTTTCAAAGGAGACAAGAAGAAACAGAGGTCAAATTAAGAGCCATCGAGGATACCTCAAGAGATATACCTTCGTTGTTGTAATTAATCAACATAAGGCGATATGCCAGCTTTACTACTATGAGTGCTGACTATCAGACACTATAATGTGAAGCTGGCATTTTTTATTGTGCCTCTCTTTGCACCTGAATTACCACTAGGGTATAATAAGGAAAATGACTTCCCAGGTCTTTTATCGTCGGTGGCGTCCGCAAACCCTAGCTGAGGTAGTCGGCCAGGAACAGGTAACCCAGACGCTACATAACGCCCTGAGTAGTGGTCATATTTCCCATGCCTATCTCTTCTGCGGTCCTCGCGGCACCGGTAAGACCAGCACCGGGCGCATTCTGGCTAAGGCAGTAAATTGTGAAAACAATGATGGCAAGGGCGAGCCGTGTAATACCTGTCCGATGTGTCAGTCAATCACCGAGGGAAGGGCGCTCGATGTCATCGAGGTTGATGCTGCCAGCAACCGCGGTATTGATGAAATCCGAGACCTCCGAGAGAAGGTCAACTACGCTCCCAACCAAGCCCAGTATAAAGTCTACATCATCGATGAAGTCCATATGCTCACCAAAGAAGCCTCAAATGCACTACTCAAGACATTGGAGGAACCGCCACCACACATTATCTTTGTCCTGGCTACCACCGAAGTCCATAAGGTTCTGCCCACTATCCTGTCAAGGTGTCAGCGTTTTGATTTTCGGCGTATTTCTCACGCCGATGTCGTGACCAAACTAACCAGCATCTCCAAAACCGAAGGCATTCACATCGAGCCAGAAGCACTACGGCTCATTGCCAAGGCAGCCACCGGGAGCCTGCGTGATGCGGAAAACCTGCTGGAACAATTGACCACCTACTACGGCAATAAAATTGAACTGCCGCAAGTTCAGGCCATCCTGGGTATTACTGGTGATTGGCGAGCCAAAGAGCTGGTAAGGCATATTATCAATAATGATGTTTCCGCCGGAGTGGCTACGATACACAGTGTCAACAGCGATGGGCTGGATTTACGTCAATTCAATCGGGGACTGGTGGAATATCTCCGAGGACTACTCCTGATTAAAACCGGCTCTGATGAAGCCATAGATCTTCCGGTGGAGGACATAGCGGAATTAAAGGACTTAGCCGCCAAGGCTTCACTAACTCAGATATTGAAGGCAGTCAAACTCTTTGGCCAACTTGAATTTGGCTTTGATAACTATTCAACTCTGCCTCTGGAGCTAGCCCTGGTTGACTGCACCCTGCCCGCCACCGAGAAAGAACTGCCGAGTAAGGTAGAAGTTGAACCTCGCCAGCCCGCAGTAATGGCTACCCCACCAGTCACATCACCGCAACCGGAACCAGTTATCGAATCTGAGCCAGTCGAGGCACCAGTACCACCAGTGGCTGAGGTTGCCGCCACTACGCCACCAGCACCGGAACCATTACCAACCAAACCTGAGCCAGTCGAGGCATCAGCAGCACCAGTGGCTGAGGTTGCTGCCACTACGCCACCAGCACCGGAAACACCACCAACCGAAGTTGTTCCCACCGCCCCAGCCAAACCTGGTACGGAAATCGAGCAATTGAGACTGAACTGGCGACAATTTATCCGGGATGCCCCATCCAGTATGAGCCGAACTCCGGCGGCTGCTTTACTCAGAAGTGCCAGGCCCAAAGCTATTGAGGGGGATACCATCGTTTTATCCTTTAAATTTCCCCTTCACAAAGAGAACATGGAGAAACCGGACAATCAACAGATCGCCGAAAAAATCATCAGCAGCTTCCTGGGGCGTTCCTGCCGTGTTCGCTGTGTCCATGAGCCAGAAGACAATCATCTGATTGAGGAAGCACTAAAAATAGGCGCCCAGATTATCGATGCGGAGGAGAAATGAACAAGTTTATCAGGCAGCAAGCCCAAAAACTCCAGACACAACTGGCTAAAGCACAAGAGGAGTTAAGTAACCTTACGGTAGAGGCCAGTTCAGGTGGTGGCGCCGTTAAAGTTACCATGAACGGTCAACAAAAAATACAGACGGTAAAAATATCGCCTGAAGTGGTCGACCCTGATGATGTTGAACTTCTCCAAGATTTGGTATTGACGGCGGTCAGTGAAGCTCTGGCCAAGTCTCAGCAAGTCGCCGCGGAACATCTCGGGGGACTGACCGGTGGTCTGAAAATACCCGGGTTGACCTAATGAAGTCAAGGAGAAACAGCATTGGAGCAAAGCCCTATCCCTGCTGCCGAAGCCATTAATAAACTCATTCAGGAGCTGAACAAACTACCGGGCATTGGTCCCAAAAGTGCCCAGAGGCTTGCCTTCTATCTACTGCGTGCCCCGGAGGAACAAAACAAATTCTTAGCTGAAGCTATCCTCTCGCTAAAACGGAAAATTAGCCTATGTTCCACTTGCTTTAATGTTACCGAATCTGACCCCTGCCCCATCTGCCACAGCGATAAGCGTGACCGCAATCAGATTTGCATTGTGGAACAGCCCCAGGACATTCTGGCTCTGGAGCATACCGGGATTTATCACGGTCTATATCACGTGCTCCATGGTGCCATCTCACCGACCGAGGGAATCGGCACTGATGATATCAGAATCAAAGAACTGCTAAATCGGCTGCAGGACGGCTCAGTAACCGAGGTCATTTTGGCCACTAATCCCAACCTTGAGGGAGAACAAACTGCCATGTATCTCAGCCGCCAAATTTCACCTCTGGGCATCAAGGTCACCCGCCTGGCGCGGGGACTACCCTTCGGCAC
>JBHIDQ010000035.1:0-14489 GCA_046760155.1 Dehalococcoidales bacterium
TCGTCAGTAACTACCGCTAATAATCGCTCCGGTTGGTTTAATAACTCCTTACCTTGTTCTTTACGGTGCACTTCGATTTTGGGATGGTCACTCTGCTTAAAGCCTTCAGTGAGGATAAGGTCATAGTCCAAGCCAATGAAGTTGGCTAATTCTTGTGGCGCTAAGTCATGCTCCAGATTTTTGATGACGGCCAGATGGTGTGTGGAACTAATCGCTGATACCTCACTGCCCGCCTGGCGGAATCGCCAGCTATCCTTGTTTACCGTATCAAGCTCAAAATCCTCAGCGGCGTGTTTAATCACGGCCACTTTATAGCCCCGCTGCTTAAGAATGGTAATTAAGCCTTCGAGCAGGGTCGTCTTACCTGATTCTGACTTTCCGACAATAGAAATAATTGGTGGCATATCAGATTTCCTGGTAATTAACTATTTAGTTCCTCATTCCAATCCAGCATTATTACTTGGGCCACTTCCCCAGCCTTTATTTCTGCCTTATCCTCAGGTAAAATGACTAACCCGTTGGCCAGGCTCATCGAGGTTAAAATTCCCGAACCTTGAGGCCCGGTGAGTCGGGCAAAGTAATTATTCCCCCGCTTTTCCACTATCGCCCGAGCGTAAACACGGCGTCCGTCAGTGTTGACAATCGGTTCTTCGAGTACGGCTTCTACCGTAGGCTTGATCCAATTCTTTTTACCCATCATCTTGAGAATCGCCGGGCGAGCAAATAGCTCGAAGGTAACCATGGAACTGACCGGGTTACCGGGCAGTCCGAGGTGGGGTATATTTCTGGTGGCTCCTGTCTGGTTGACTCCTTTAATCGTACCAAAGGCTAGAGGTTTTCCAGGTTTCATACGGACAGTCCAGAAGGTAATTTCACCTTCTTTTGCCAAAACATCTTTTACCATGTCGTAGTCCCCCGCCGATACACCGCCACTGGTTATGAGCATGTCAGCATCTAAACCCTGGCATAGCTTAGTCACCAGTGAAGCCTCATTATCCAAGGCGATACCCAGTATTTTCGGGACACCACCGTAGCGTTGGACTAGGGCAGCCACACTATAAGTATTACTGTTGTATATCTTACCCGCTGGTAACGGTTGCTCAATCTCTACCAGTTCGTTTCCCGTAGCCAGAATCGCCACCACTGGCCGGCGGATAACCATTACCTTACTCCTACCCAAGGAAGCCAGGACACCAACTTCAGCTGGTCTGATGACGGTTCCTTTCTTCAATATGATTGCGCCCTTGGTAACATCTTCCCCGGCTCGCCGAATGTTCAAACCGGCTTTGACTTTACCTAAAATACCAATCTCACTCACTGCTGTCTCGGTAGCCGACTTCTTCCGCTGGGCTTCATCGGTGTCTTCAAATCTGACCACGCTATCGGCACCTTTAGGTACTGGCGCTCCGGTCATAATGCGGATGGCGGTGCCTGGTTTTACTTCCTGCTCTGAAATAGAACCAGCAATAACCGTGTCAATGATGCGCAGAAATCGTGGTGACTCATGGCTAGCGCCATCGGTATCTCTGGCTTGCACGGCATAACCGTCCATGGCGGCATTATCCAGTGGAGGTATATTGATATCAGAAGATATATCCTCAGCCAGAACCTGTCCTAGAGAGTCTAAAATGGGAATCTCTTCTGCTTCCAGAACATTAAAATGACTGAGAATTTTGGCTAGAGCCTGTTCCACACTTATCATCACTCATATCCTCGGGCCAATTCCCTGGCCCTCTTCAAATCAGCTTTGGTATTGACATTGAAAAAACTAAGGTGCTTGCGGTCAAACTTTTCAATCTCCTCAGCTTCGACGTATCTTGTTTTGACCAAGGGAAAAAGTTGGCTTACGCTCAGCTTATCTTGCTTAATCATGTGCTCTATCGGAGCTAGACATCTCTTAGTGTAAACGGCGTGAAGTGGTTCAACTAGCTTGTCCACCCGTGGCACCACTAAGTCAAAATTAGCTGACAGTTGTATCATATAGCACAGTAAGGCTTGGTTTAGAAAAGGCATATCTGAAGCGACGACAAGGTTATAGAATGAAATTGAAGTTGCTAAACCGGTATAGATACCACCTAGCGGACCTTTACCGGGATAAATATCATTAACTACTTTTAACCTTGAGTAGTCTATCGACTGAGGAATAATTTGCCCACTATTGGTGACGATAATAACTTCACGACTAAGCGAAGCTACCCCGGATATTACCAATTGTAGTAGGCTTCTATTACCAACAGTTTCTAAAACCTTGTCAAAGCTTAAACGTGAACTCTTACCCCCGGCAAGAACAATGCAACTCGTTTCCAAAGTATCTAACTCAGTTCCTCTAACCTCACCCCCTATATTAATTTTACCATGTCAGTCAATAGGTCTTATTTAGCCAGAGAAAGGACCAGATTTACCAAGGTGCGTACCGGAACCCCGGTAGCCCCTTTAACTTGATGGGCTCGCTCTTTTTCGCCCAGGCTGGTGCCGGCAATGTCTAGGTGGACCCAGGGGGTCTCGTCAACAAACTCAGCCAGAAACTTAGCCGCCGTGATGGCGCCGCCTAATCTACCGCCAACATTCTTAATATCAGCCACCTCGCTCTTGTTTGGCTCTTTATAATCGTCATACATTGG
Organism: Dehalococcoidales bacterium; assembly: GCA_046760155.1. GTDB lineage: Bacteria > Chloroflexota > Dehalococcoidia > Dehalococcoidales > RBG-16-60-22 > JBHIDQ01. Next base: position 2,622 of record JBHIDQ010000035.1, read on the forward strand.
CATCTGCCAGATAAGTTCTCCTGCCTCAGCACCCGCCGCAATCACCTTATCCACCAGCTCCTGATTATTACCAAAGGCACCGGTACAGACATCTCCTAAGGCTACTCGGCAGGCTCCGGTGAGCGTGGCAGCATCAATCATAAGTTTGGCACCCTGTTTTTTGGCGTAGCTTAAGGCATCGGCTAAAATAAGCCGCCCTTCCGCATCCGTGGAGATAATCTCAATCGTCTTACCACTCATTGCCGTCAGAATATCACCTGGCTTCAAAGCATTACCGTCAGGCAAGTTTTCCGTGGCCGGAACGATAGCTATAACATTAATCTTTGGCTTGAGTTGGGCGATGGCGGTCATGGCGGCGATGACCGCGGCTCCACCCGCCATATCTCCCTTCATTTCCTCTAACTTCTCTGACGGTTTTATCGAAATACCCCCGGAGTCAAAGGTTATCCCCTTGCCAACTAAGGCTACCTTGATTTCAGTAGCCTCTTTTCCTTTATAGTGGAGAATAATGAATTTAGGTGGTTGCCGACTTCCCTGAGCTACCCCTAGCAAGGCTCCCATGCCTAGTTCTGCCATCTGCTCCCGCTCAAGAACGCTAACTTCCAGTCCGTGACTTTGGGCCAGCTTCATGGCTGTTTCCGCCATGTGGCTGGGGGTCATATAGTTGGCTGGCTCATTGACCATATCGCGGGCCAGGTTAGTTGCCTCGGCTAATATTCTGCCTTTAACACTGCCTTTTTCAAGACGGGATTTCGCCTCATCACTGCCGATGATTAATAACTGCTTAACCTCACCTAGCTTGTCTTCCTCTCTGGTGATATGCTTGCGGAAGGAGTAAAGACCAAGAAGGGCACCCTCGGTTATGGCTTGAGCTGCGTCCTCGAAGCTTATGTTGCTCATTCCGGCGCCCAGAGCAGTGGTCGCAATATTAGCGACACCCTTCTGTCGCAGCCACCGGCAGGCCTCAGCCACCGCCCCTCGAATCTTATTGGTCGATACCTCGGTTTGCTTACCTAGTCCAACAACCACCACCCGGGCTGTCGGCAATTTACCTAGGCTGTGAACGAGAGTAATTTCATTAAGTTTGCCTTTAATCTCACCCTGTTTGATTAGTTGAACAATGGCTCCACCCAGAGCCTTATCCACCGCCGCGATGTCACCACTAAGGCTTGCCATACCTTCAAAAAAGTTCACCATGATGGCATCGGCTTTAGTCTTAGTGATATCACCAACGATGACCCTAATCTCCATAACTTAAATCTCCTTTCACTTATTCACTTCTCGCACAATCTTATCCAGGACAGGAGTAATATCTCGGGAGGTATCCACAGCAAAATGGTTGCGACTGATTTTCTGAACTGAGGACTTCATTTTCTGGAATACTGCCCAGTCAGCGTCAGAACTGCTTTCCGAACTGTTCTCTGCTGACCTAGCTTTGAGTCGTTGGTACACTACTTCAGGTGGTGCCTCAACTCGGACCAGAATTAACTTGCTGGGCAGATGGTCAGCGATATGATACAAGCGCTCACGATATCGCTCGGAGAGATTGGTCGCATCTAAAATAAGAGGTATTCCCTTTTTCAGGAGTCCTTCGATGAGGTGATGAACGGCTTGGAAAAGGCGTGAACTCTCCGGTGGGCTATAGGTTGGCACTGGGAAAAGAGTTTTACGCAAGGCATCACTTTCCAGAATAATAAACGGAAGTTTCTCCGCTAGTTTCCTGCAGAAATAGGATTTTCCGGTGCCGGGCAAGCCACTGACGACAATAAAAGCCGGCTTTACCATTGGTTCAGGAAGCTGCCCTAGGCTTTCCGATAGTCGCTGCGCATCAGAAATAACTTGAGTCTCGACCACACTTTGATTATAAAATGTTTTCCTTTATTCCGCCAGTTGGTTAGAAGGGATTGCCTGACTAATTTGAATGTTGCACTCAAGTTTTGCCTCTAATCACCGCTATAGAAAGCAACACCGAGCAACCCAGGACCAGTATGAACCCCCATTACCGGGGTGAATTCAGTGATAAACAGCTCAGCACAATCAAACTGGGAGGCAATTCGATTCCTCAGGGCGACGGCTTTCTCCGGAGCATCAGCGTGCATCACCGCTACATGCAGTGGTTGTCCTTTAACTACTTTCTTCTCCATTATCTTTAACATGCGTTTCATGGCGCTGGGAATGGTTCTGGGAAGAGCCACCGTACGAGCCTCAGCATGATTGAGGGTAAAGATAGGTTTTATCTTAAGTAGTGAATTGACCAGGGCGGCGGCTTGGGGCACACGGCCGCTTTTCACTAAATAGTGAAGGGTATCCAGCGTGGCAAATAAATTCACCCGCTCCATTACATTTTTCGTTGTTTCCATGACCTCTTTTAAGTTTTGCTTGGAAACTGCGGCTCTAGCCGCGGCTAGAGCGACCAGCCCCTGCCCAGCGGCAGCCGTAGTGCAGTCAAATACCTCTATAGCCACGTTGGGGAGAGCACTCTTGGCCATCTGTTTGGCGATTAAGGCTGAATTAAACATGGCACTGAACCGGGAGGGCTCGGTGAGGCACAGAATGCTCTCTGCTCTCTGACTGGCTTTGCGGTAGGCCTCAAAATAGGGGTCGGGTGAGGAGGCGGAGGTGGTGGGAGGCTTACTTGCCTGCCGAAGCAGCGCATAAAACTCGGTAGGGCTAATATCAATTCCGTCCCGGTAAGTCTTGTCTTCAAAAATAAGCTGTACCGGCACTACTTCAATATCATACTTCGTCACCTGCTCCTGAGGAATACAGGCGGTGGTATCAGTAACAATGGCTACTTTCTTCATTTTCTTTTCTTGGTTTGCCAGAAGTGATACTCTCGATCAAAAAGGAGACTCTTTTTATTACTGACATTCGCCATGGCTTCCCGGGTGCTGGGCAGCGACCTGACACCGAGAAAGAGGGAAAGTGCTATAGAATAGGCGATAATCTTGCCTGAATCATCGAATTGCCAGATAATTAAAGGCAGGAAGGCTAGTCCGATGGCAATTGCCAGCCTGACATTACTGGTAATAATAATGACCGCTACTATTATCGCCAGGCTAATGGCAGCCTCACTAGGGACCAGGGCAAGGAGTACCCCAATGGTGGTGGCGGCTCCTTTGCCTCCCTTAAAGCCCAGAAAAACGGGCCAGTTGTGTCCGACGATAGCGGCGAAGCCGGCGATGAATATCCATATCAGGGATAGACCCAACCACTGGGTAATAAGTACAGCGACTGCGCCCTTGGCTATGTCAGCAATCAGAACCGTTAAACCGGGTAATAGACCTATCTCCCGGGCGGTATTTAAAGCGCCCAGATTACCGCCGCCTACTTGACGAATGTCAATCCCCTTTATTAGACGACCGACAATATAAGCCGAGGGAATGGAGCCCAGCAGATAAGCGATAACTATCGCCATCACCACATTGATTATCATTTCCTGACCCCATCAGTCTTCTGCCGAGCAAAAATAGAGTTAAATTATTATACTATTCTCTCAGTCTTCAGTGTAAAAGGCAAGTCCAACGGTTCCGGTGCCACAGGCATAACCCATTATCGGGCTGAACTCAGTAAGCCACAACTCGGCACAATTGAATTCAGTAGATACCCGCTCCTTTAGCCTTTCCCCCTCATCTGGAGCATAAGCATGCATTACGGCCACATGCACTGGACTTTGTCCTACTTTATCTCTCATCATTTGCAGGATGCGTTCGATGCCGTGTTTCCTGTTTCTTACGGCGCTAACAAAGTGAACCACCCCAGAAACAGTAAGAATTGGCCTGATGTTAAGTATTGAGCCTACCTGAGACGCTATCTTGGGTATGCGCCCGGAGCGATAAACATGGCGAATCGTATCCAGGAGGACAACACAACTAACCTTGTCTCTCACCTCCTTGGCGGCGCTGACCACTGCCGCCAAATCCTTCCCCTCCTCGGCTGCCCGCGCCCCAGCCAAAGCAACAAAACCCTCAGCCGGAGTAGCCGTCTGAGAGTCCACCACCTCTATGGAGGTGTTTGGAAGTTCAGTCTTGGTAAGCTCTTTAGCTTCCTCGGCGGCATTATAGACGGTACTGAGTTTGGCGGAGACGGTAACACAAAGGATATTCTGGGCTTGCTTACTGACTTCACGGTAGACTTTTAGGCAGTCCCCAGGCGAGGCAGTAGATGTCTTGAAAGACTCCGGGTCCTTTAAGAATAATTCGTATGCCTCAGACGGGGTCACATCTATCCAATCCTTATAGAGCCTGCCCCCGGCGTAAAAGTTGAGCGGGATAATTTCAATCCCGTATTGCTCGACCAATTCTCTGGTGAGGCAAGCGATGCTATCAGTGACGATGGCTACGTTTTTCGTGGCCGACCTCCTCTAATTTGTCATTTGCGCTGGCGATTGGTAACTGGTATAGCAGTTGAACCTTCGTCGACCCCTTCTTAGCCATCGTTCCAGCAGTGGTGGCACTAAGAAAAGTCCCCACATCACCAGAACTAGACCGACAAAGGTGGACAAATTGAGCCTACCACCGGCATAATAGGCAACCATGGTTAGTGTTGAAAGTCCCGAGATAATTAATAAAGCTATCCTCAACCAGCGCTGTCGCAGGCGAATAAAGGCAGCGATAGTTAGCGCTAAAGTTAAAAAACTCAGTCCAATCCAGGGGGCAAAATGATACACGCGCGGCAAAGTGTATTCGGTGAATCGACCATCTGGCGCCACCGTTAAAAACCAGCCGATGATAATTGGCGTTGGCAATAGCATTAAGGAACTAAACAGCCAATCTCGCTTGGTGGTTTGAACCACGATGCAGAAGAGCCACCATAGGGCCAGGGGGAAATAGAGGGGTATGGCCAGTAATGACCATCCTTTAGGCAGATAAGGTAAAAGGAGACCAACGACGACCACTGGTAGTAAAGAGTAACCCAGCCACGAGAAAACCCAAGCTGGTTTACCATGCAGCCAACCATAGATAACAGTAGCCAGGATTAAGGTGAGCATGATTGAGAGCCAACCAATGTGGTGCCACCAATTGAGCACAAACAATATGCCAAAAAGCAAGTGCGGCATTGAAGCCAGCAACGCCTGCCGCCAACTGCCCTGGCTATGGGCTTCATAGATCTGCCGGGCGATCAATTTGCCCGAGCCCAGCAGTCCAAGGCAAGTCTCAGTTGCCTCTTCTTCAGAGAGACCGACTTTCTTCAGTTCCTCTAACCTATCTTCGATATGTGTCTCTAGCTCACTGATGACTTCTTTCTCTTCAGAGCGGTCAATCCTTAAATTATTTCTAATATCTTCCAGGTAATGACTCAGTGCGGTTGTCATTTGCTTCCACCCTCTAATGACTGACTGGTTGAAAAATCAGGTTCATTGCCCTCAGGAAGTTCTGCCATTGGGTTCTCTCCGCCACCAGCTTAGAGCGCCCTTTCGCGGTGATGTGATAATACCGCCTTGGTCTCCCGTTAGTCAGCAGTTGCCACTTACCCAGAATTAAGCCTGCTTTTTCCAAGCGGTGGAGAGCCGGGTAAAGCGTCCCTTCCTTGAATTTGAAGTAGCCTTGACTCCTTTTCTCAAGTTCCTTGATAATCTGATAACCATACGTTGGTTGTTGCCCAATTAAGCAGAGAAGCAAAGAATCGGCACTTCCCCTGATTAGCTCTCGTCTTGGTTCCATTTTTTACCTCGTCTAATATAATATGTAGAATAACTATATATTATTTTACCCAGATAGTTGCCGATTTGCAACCATTATGTCTGGGGAATTGGTAAATAAGTTGAGCACCATCCAAATGCGCCGGGAACATACTGCCTGGATTGACTTACTCCTGACGAGAGGCTAACTCTACTAGTTGGTTTAGGACTTCTTCCATCTTCCGTAATTCTTCTCCCCAGCCAGCCCAGTCACCTGCCTTTAGATGCTCCTGCGCTTTGGTATAGTGCTCCTGGGCTAACTCCGCCAACTCGGCCAGTTCGGCAGGCATCCCCGGAGCAGCTGGAGGAGCCGTTACCGGGAGTTCTTCTGCGGACAAGCCGGCATAAATGGTGCTCAGGCTCTGGGCAAGGGTCGGCTCCATGGCGATCAGGTCACCACTGGCGACAACGACTCTCTTTAGTTCAGGCAATTGTCCTCTCTCGGCTTTGAGATAAACCGGCTCGACGTAAAGAATCGATTGCTCAATGGGTATTACCAGCAGGTTACCGCGGATAACCTGGGAGCCTTTTTGCCCCCACAGAGTAAGCTGACTGGAGATGGTAGGGTCCTGGTCGATTCGGGCTTCAATCTGTCTTGGTCCGTAAATCAGCTTATCCTTGGGGAAATTATAGGCAATAAGTTTACCGTATTTATCACCGTCACTGCGCGCTGCCAGCCAGGTAATCATGTTATCTTTCTGAGTAGGAGTGAAAGGAAGCATCAGCACAAATTCCTCTCGCTCTTCACCGGGCAGTCTCATTATCACGTAGTAAGGCTCCATACTTCGTTCGGCGTCAGCATAGGTTTCGACCGGAGTTGTCCACAGGTCCTCTTTATTGTAAAAGACCCTGGGGTCTTGCATGTGATAGGTTTGATACACTGATACCTGTACTCGGAAAAGGTCATGGGGATAGCGTAAGTGTGCCCGAAGTGATTCTGGCATTTCCTCTATGGAGGTAAAGAGCGCCGGAAAGATAGCCGCATAGGTATTGGCTATGGCATCTTCCGGGTCGATGAGGTAGAAGGTAACTGAGCCGTCATAGGCACTTATCACGATTTTGACGCTATTGCGAACGTAGTTGATTCCCTCTGGAGTTGGCTGGGAATACGGATAGCGGTCAGAAACAGTATAGGCATCCTGTATCCAGTATAGCTTGCCATCATTAATCACTATATATGGGTCGCCGTCTAACTTGAGGAAGGGAGCAATGTGCTGTACTCGTTGCTGAATGTTACGGCGGTAAAGAAGCTGACTTTCCTCTGTCAACTCCCCACTAATCAGAAGGTTAATGTCACCGAGTTCCCAGGCGAAAGCCAGCTTACGAATGAAGGAATTTAACTTTATCTCCTTCTCAGCTTTATAGCTGGTATAGACATTGGTATCTCCCTTGGGGTAGTCAAATTCCGCAACTTTGGTGTTGACAATGACATAATCTTCTGTCTTCTCCCCAAAATAAATCTCCGGCCTCTCGATCTTAATCGTGCCGCTGGGTGGCACATCTTTTATCCAGAGGTTGGGTAAACCCTGCTCGGTGACCTCATTGGTCGGACTTAGGGCGACACCATAGCCATGGGTAAACTGGAGACGGCGATTGACCCAGGTCTGGGCTTGAGCGGCAAGCTTTTCCGGAGAAAGCTCTCGTGCTCCCAGCAACACCTGGCGATAGTTCCCGTCAATTTGGTAGCGGTCGACATCAATGTCGTTAAAATCATAGTATAGCCTTATTGACTGTATCTGGTTATAGGTATCTTTAATGGGGCGGTAATCCCATAACCGGATATTGTTTATCGTGGCACTATTTTTGGCAATGTCTTCTTCACTCGGGGCAACTCCAACCGGGATATCCTTTTCCTCTATCCGGTCAAGCCCGAAGGCAAGTCGGGTTAGTTGGATGTTGTACTTAATATAGGGTCTTTCTTTATCTAACTCGTTGGGTTCTACTTGGAATCTCTGCACGATTGCTGGATAGATACTCCCGAAGATAATAGCTAGGACTGCCCATAATCCGATGGGTATAAATAGCCAGCGCCTTCCACGGCGGAAGATGCCAATTAATAGCAGCAGGCCTGAGATTACGGCAATAACAATGAGAATCCGCCAGGCCAGCCACTGGGCATGGACGTCGGTATAGCTGGCGCCAAAGATGATACCACGTTGGGAGTAGAGAAGGTCAAAGATTTTAAGGCGGTAACTCCAGGCAATGAGAAAAAAGATAGCAGCACCCAGTATGGAAAGGTGTCCTTTGATGGCGATGGTAAAAGCGGTGCGGCGTAAACCAATATTGAGCACATAAATGGTAGCCGTAAAAATGAGGATGATGATGGTAGCCCATATCAACCATCCCTGAATGAAATGGTAAAGAGGGAGATTAAAGAGGTAAAAGGCGACATCTCTACCTAGTAGGGGCTCAGTGATATTAAAGTTGGTTGCCTTTGAAAAACGCAAAACCATTTCCCAGCGACCGGAAGTAACTAGACCGAAAATAAGGCTCAGAAAGAGAGCCGAGATTAAGATGCCAATATCGAACATACGGCGCACGATGACTAATCCTTGTCCGATGAAAACATTATCTTCACTCACCGGGGATAATCGCCGTGCCAGGAAGAGATTAGACAAAAGTAACACCAGAAAGACAAAAACACCGACAGCGAAAAGCCATAGTCGCGTCACCACGATTGTGGTATAGACACTGCTGAACCCCAGACTATCGAACCAGAGCCACTCGGTGTAGATGCTTTTACCTATGGTGGCGATGATGAAAAGAAAGACCAGTGTGCCAATGATAATAAGCCACCTTCGGGCCGGACTGTGTCTCCTTTCCCTTTTTGGTGGCTTGGGAGGGGCAGAACTTTCCTCTCCCCATATTCTGTCTAGGTCATTAAGATAACTCATCCTATTTTTGTAGCTGCCAAAAGCTGGTTAATTGCTTAAAATCGATTATGCCACTTTCCGCTATGTTCTCGACTTCAATACCGGCCTCAACGGCGGCTGCCACCGGGTTTAGTCCACCGAGCAGTACCATCCCCACCCGGTTCAGACCAATGGCAATTTGGCAGATTGGTTCGCTGGTGTTACCCAAGGCATAAACGCCACCGATGCCAGCCTCTTTGAGTGAGGTGACTACCTCCTGGGCTACTGAACGGGCTGAAGCTGGTATTTCACGGAAATTAGCCAGTATCTTGCCGTTGCCGGTTCTGGCAGCTTCGCCGACGTTGGTCATCTTGGCGCGAATATATTGTTCGGACGGGTCTAGGGAAGTACCGGCATAGTTGATGATGGCGACAAAGCGTCTTGGTTTTGAATCTCTAACTTCAAGCACGCCGCCAAACCTGGATTCAGTAGGAATCCCCGCCTTGAGCAAAACACCATTAATGATCACGCTACACACTGTGGCCAAGCCAATCTTACCTTTCGGAACCACTACCGAACCAAGCTTTTCTCCCTCCGGCGCGGTGGCGACGAGGTCACTGACACATATTCCGGCTTTGAAGGCGTCACCCATTGCCACTAGTGCTTCTTTGAAATCATTCTGGTCGATAATTGAAGTGTTTATCGGGATTTGGCCAGTTCGTGTTTTAGGGTCAAAGTTAGTGTGGAAGGCCAGTAACTCAAGTTTCTCGCGGATGAAACCGACTTGTTCTGGTGCCAGTGCCATCTTGAGTTCTTCAAGACCCTGGGCAGTGAGCATTCGGCCATCATGACCCATTGGCTGAGTATAACCGCGCTCGTCGGTTATTCTCAGATGATATCTAATGGCTCTTTCGCTTAAGAAAATACCGTGGCGCTCGAGTTCTCGAGCAATGGTGATTGACCCTAATGGCTCAGTTGACTCACTCAAGACCTTGAGAATGGCGATAACCTTTCTTTCCGTCTCGAAACTGGTAATTTGTGCCATATGAACTCCTTATTATCGGATAGACTGCTGCTATTATAACACGGAAATCGTGAAAAGCTAAATAAGGCGGTACCTTTACCACTCTTTAAACTGGTTGGTAATAGGCAACCTCCGGTCCCGGCCGAAGGCTCTAGGAGTTATCTTGATTCCGGGAGGTGCTTGACGGCGCTTGTATTCACTGCTGTCGACTAATCGAGCCGCTTTTTTCACCGTTTCTTGGTCAAACCCCAGGCCGATAATCTGCTCGATGCTTTTATCTTCCTCAACATAAGCAGTGAGAATCGGGTCAAGTTGGTCATAGGGGGGTAGGGTATCGGTATCCTTTTGCTCTGGCCTTAGCTCAGCCGAGGGTGCCTTATTGATGATATGGGATGGTATCAACGCATAATTGGCTAACGAATTTCGATGCTTGGCCAGTTTATAGACCATGGTTTTGGGTACATCTTTGATCACGGCGAAACCACCAGCCATATCCCCATACAGCGTGGTATAGCCGGTAGCCATCTCACTCTTATTACCGGTAGTGAGCACTAGCCAGCCAAACTTATTTGACAGCGCCATCAGAATATTACCTCTGATACGCGCCTGGACATTTTCCTCGGTGGCATCGGGTTCAGTTCGCTTAAAGGCCTCAGCCAGTGTCTCGAGGTAAGCTTGGAAGACCTGTGCAATGGGGATGGGCAACAGCTTGATGCCAAGATTCTGGGCCAGTAGTTTGGCATCGGATAGACTACCAGGAGACGAGTATTTTGACGGCATGGCTACCCCGACCACGTTTGACTTACCTAGGGCGTCAACGGCGATAGCGGCAACCAGGCTGGAATCAATACCACCGGAAAGCCCGATGAGCACCTTTTTAAAGTCATTCTTGAGAACATAGTCGCGTGTGCCCAGTACTAGAGCATCGTAGATTTCTCCGGGGAGGTCACACACCTGAAGTTGTTTCGATGGCAGCGAGGGTTTTGCTGTCGTCGTTGTTGCTTCGGAAATGATTATTTTGGTTGCCTGACACCGTTTTCCTTCTAATAGTGTTTCCTTTCGCCATCTTGGATCGTGAAGGCGCGTCCGGAAGACAGCTTCAACGTCAAGGTCGGCGACGACCAAGTCTTCGGCAAACTGCTTACCTCTGGTGATAAGCTCTCCTTTTTCATTCAGCACCATACTGTTGCCGTCAAAGACCAGTTCATCTTGCCCGCCGACCAAGTTATTATAGGCGACAATGGCTACGTTGTCTGAGGCACGGGTGCCGAGCATCCTTTGTCTAGAGTTTCCCTTGCCGGCGTGATAAGGTGAGGCACTGATGTTAACGATGACCTCAGCTCCTGAATAAGCCTGTGCCGTAGCTGGCCCGGCTTCGTACCAGATGTCCTCACAAATATTGATGCCAATACCAACACCGGCGATGATGTAAACGGGAATTTCACTACCGGCTTGGAAATAGCGATTTTCATCAAAAACGCCGTAGTTGGGCAGGTATATTTTGTGGTAAATACTAACCAGCTTGCCATCATGGATAATGGCGGCCGCATTGTAAATGTCCTCTTTAGCATCAACGAAACCAACCACAATAGTCAGTCCAGACGAGTGGCTGATGACCTTGTCAAGTACCCTCTGATTTTCGGCAATGAACTGTGGCTTGAACAGCAGATCCTCTGGAGGATAACCGCAAATGGCAAGCTCAGGGAAGGTAAGTAGGTCAATGCCCAGAGCTTTAGCTTCACCGATGGCTTCCAAGATCTTCTTGGTGTTGCCTTTGAAATCACCAACTGTGGTATTGACCTGAGCCATGCCAATACGAAGTTGGCGCATCCTAATTCCTCCAGACGTGGCGAACTAATTTTGGCTTATAAAACGGGCAAGTATTTGTTCAGTTCATATTCGGTTACTTGAGTTCGGTACTGGTCCCACTCTATCTTCTTGTTTTCAATGAAAGCATTAAAAACGTGGTCACCAAGGGCTTTTCGTACCAGCTCACTTTGTTCAGTTAACAAGATGGCTTCCAGCAGGCTGGCGGGCAAGGTTCCTATTCCTCTTCTTTGCCTTTCTTTTTCAGACATTTCATAAACATTTTCTTCTATTGGTTCAGGCACCTCATATCCCTTTTCAATTCCCTCCAGCCCCGCCGCCAGCATGACACTAAAAGCAAGGTAAGGATTACAGGCTGGGTCAGGAGACCGGAATTCAATCCGGGTTGCTTTTTCTCTGCCTGGGCGATACTCAGGGACCCGGATTAGGTCAGAGCGGTTGCGCCGTGCCCAGGAAAGATATACCGGTGCCTCATAGCCGGGAAC
>JBHIDQ010000036.1:0-14386 GCA_046760155.1 Dehalococcoidales bacterium
CCCAGCGCCCCGCTGATTAACGGGTCATCGGGAACCAGAACCTCGCCTTTCAAATTCTTTCTCACCGCCTTCACCACCCCAACATTTTTGGCGACACCACCGGTAAACACCACCTCGGGTTCTATCTTCAATCTATTCAGCATGCCAACCGTCCGACTGGCAATCGCCTCGTGGAGCCCGGCGACGACGTCTTCTATCGGCACCCCTTCAGAGAGACGGGAGACGACTTCCTGCTGGGTAAAAATGGTACACGTGTTACTGATATCGACCTTGTTGGTCGATTTCAAGGCAATGTCACCCAGTTCCTCTACCTTAAGACCGAGCGTTTTGGCGATGACTTCCAAAAATCTACCTGTTCCCGCGGCACACTTGTCATTCATGACAAAGTCAACCAGCTTGCCGTCTCTTATCTTGAGCCCTTTGGCGTCCTGCCCGCCAATATCAAGTGCCGTCCTGACCGAGGGAAAGAGACGGGATACTCCCCGGGCATGACAGGTCAATTCCGTAATCTGTTTATCGGCAAAGGGCACGTTGATGCGACCGTAGCCGGTAGCGACCACATAGGCTATCTCAGCAAAGGGTAAACCAGCCTGCGCTAGTGCCTGCTCCATCACCTTGTTGGCCAGGCGGCGGTGCTCGGCACCGGTGTGACTCTCCACACGAGCGCAAATCGCCTCGCTCTCATCGATAATGACCACCTTGGTCATGGTGGAGCCGAGGTCAATGCCGGCAAAATAAAGTGAATCTCTTGATTTCAAATTAGCTGATTACCTCAAGGAAGGCTTGAACCCTCGTCCTTAGTTGTGCCAGTGCTGCCTCACTGTAGTCATGCTCCAGATAGATACTCGGCAAGCCAATGCTATCAAGATAATCCCTCAGCCCGGGCACTTCATAACCATGAATATCGCAATACCTCAGCACCTGAAGGACTACCCCGTTTACCTTCCATTCCCTGGCATATTTCTTCAGATAGCCAAATCGGTTTTCCAGGTCGGTGATATAATCTTTCCGCTTCGTCTCGCTAAGAACCGTCTCCCGAAAAGTGCGGGGACTTTGAAGCTCCACCAGATAGCGATAAGCCAGTCCATCGAGCGGGTCATCGGTAAGCTCCACCGGGGCAAAATAGGCTCGACTGCCCAGAACAGTATCATCCATGACCACATTAGCCCCGAGGCTCTCCATCATATCGATAAGCGCCGTGTCATCGATAATACTGCCCCAGACCAGAAGCCTGGCCGGTTTCTTCGCTGGACCGTCCTGATGCTGCTTAATTTCACTGATAACCTGCCGCAATAGTTCATTTCCTTCCCAAACTGGCAGACTCGACAGCGCTATCATCACCTGAAGCGTCTCTGTCCCGGAGATGAGCGGTGGGTCAGGTTTCCTCAGGTCATACAGTTCCCGCACCAGACTCCGCTGCTCGTTATGGTCTTTTATTGCTCCCCGCAGCCTTTCCACGGAAAGCTCTTCCCCAGCGAATGATTCCAAAGATTCTCTAAAATCCTTGAGTAACTCCTTATGCTGCCTCTGGGCAGCGGCATGGGTGGTATGTGGGGTATCGATGAAGTGGGCGTAAGGTGGGTTCAGATAGACTCGCCAGATGTGAGCCATCTTCTCACCCACTTCACAGCCGTGAGCCATGACCACCCCGTCTAAAAAGTCATATTTCCCCTTCAAGCCCAGGTCCATAACGCTGCGCAGAAACGGGCAAACCACGGTGGGCAGACAGGTATCCGCCTTGGTGATTGGTTCACGCATGTCACCCAATATCCGGTAGGGGACTAAATCAAGCGCCGTTAACATTTCCAAAACAGGATAGATATCGAGGTAGCCGATTATCTTCTTTCCCTCGGCTTTCAGCTCTTTCACGCGACGTGTCCGGTTTTGATAAATCTCCTTGGCTCGATTCAGCCCGCTTTCGATTTTACCCGTTACCATGCCAGTCCCGCCTCTTTCCTCACCTTCCGGTAGTGACTCATGGTATCCTCAAATGTCTCCGCCTTTCTCAGGGCATCGGTCGGGTCAAAGAGATTGAGGTCAACAATGTCCCCCTCGATGACCAAAGAGGGCACTTTAAGCTTGGCCATTAGCTGGTCCTGAACCACCATCAGGTGATTGGTCGCCGTGCGACAGGTAAGCAGGGGATGCAGCAGTATCCCATCACACTGATACTCCCTGGCGAATTCCAGGTAAGGATGCGCAAAATACCCCCACCAGTCCCCGCTGTTGAAGGCGTCCTCAAAATAACCGGCAAAATACTGATAGGTTAAATTGGCCACCCGCTCCAGGGGGTCGCTGACTTGACTCAAATCTATCGGCTTGGGAGGATGATACGCCCAGCTCTCAATGACAAAATTCCAACCCCGCTCCGCCAGTTGATTGAAAAAGCCCAGACTGTGCCACGGCGGTAGTTCGGCAAAGGCCAGCCGATATTTTTCCTCCTCAATTGCCCCGCTATGGTTAGCCACCATAGACTTTACTTCGTCATACATCTGCCGATACAAGTCGGCGGTTATTTTGGGGTCAGCCGCCATGTAGAGTGAGGCCGGCATGCTGCTCCAGAAATCACGGGAATGCATCGGACAGGGTCTCGCTTTGCGCAGTTCGTTCACCTCATACCAGACCCGATTCATCTCGATGGTATCATCGATTATTTCGGCTAATCTATCCCGGTCCATCTTTTTGCCCAGTAGGTGCTCCAGAAAGGCGATAAACTCTTTCAGTTCCTCAACCAGGAAATTGATATTGTGCGCACGCACCCCTTCCATCTGGCTCTCTTTTACTCCGGGGTGGGGCATTTCCAGTACCCACACCGGGGCGTCCAGGTAACGCCCCAGCGCCTGAAACCACTTGTACCTGGTATCACAAAAATAACCTGAGCTGAGGAGCAAAGTGGGTTTGGGCATTCCGCCCATGGGCGCCTCGGGTGGTATCTTTCCCAAATCCTTCAGTCGGGCAGCATAGCCGAGGCAGTTGCGGGCGTAGCCACACATATGACTGGGGAAACCATCCGCATCAGATTGCGCCAGGTAAGATGGGGCAGTCCCGAAAGCAGCACAGACAGCACCGTAATCTTCCGGATAGAGTGCCGCCACCTCCATCGCCCTGAGGACAGCATCACCTCCCCACCAGTTCACCATGCACCAGGCGACCGGCCTCCCCTCCTTACTGGCTTCAACCGCCCGTTCATACATCCCATCAACCAGCGCCCGAAGCGGATACATTGTTTTCAGGCGGCTTATCGCCCTCTTCTTTTCTCCGTCAGCCATGAAATCCTAATATCTAAGCACCAAATCCTAAACCCTTTTCGGGAAATTCTAATATCCAAGTACTAAGTCCTAAACAGTGCAATATAAAATTTTTTGGATTTTGGTCATTTGCCATTGTTTAGAATTTAGGATTTAGATATTTATGTTTCCAGGCTGAAGAGTGGTCTGGCGCCATCACCAGCGGAATACTTATCGCCGGTAAATACCTTGGTTTCTGCCATTTTTACCTTTTTGCCGATTAATTCCATAGTTGCCGTAGTCGGGTCAATGCCCGTCAGGTTACCCATTATCCAGGGGCCTTCATCAAGCTCAACCAGCAGGATAACATAGGGAACCTCATCTTCACGTCCTTCTGGGGCGACGTTACAAATGGTAAAGGTTTGAATCTTACCGCTGCCCTTGAGTTCGATGACTTCCATATTCGGACTGGCGCATTTGCGACAAACCATCTTTGGCGGCACCGTAACTGTGCCGCATTCTTGGCACTTTAAGCCCAGTAACTTGTTTTCCTTCAGTCCCTCGTTAAATTCTTTGAAAGTAAGTTTGTATTCCATTCTCAGCCTCCGCAGAAACTAAATAGCCTATTTTTACCAGCCCCGCTGCAATATCATGTCAACCAGTGTGCCGCCATCGCCACCCAGAGTATCGGTCATCCCGATTTTGGCGCCTTCCACCTGTCGCTCTGGCTCTACTTCACCTCTTAATTGTTTGGCTACCTCATAGACCTGACCGGCGCCGGTGGCGCCAATGGGATGCCCCTTCGACTTTAATCCCCCGGATGGATTTATGGCTACCTTGCCGCCCATATCCGCCTCACCCTTCATCCAGGCTTCACCCGACTTGCCAAACTCAAAGAAGCCGAGGCCTTCCGCCGCAATCAGACTGGCAATGCTGAAGCAGTCGTGTAGCTCACAGATGTCTATGTCCTGCGGTTTGATTCCAGCCATATCATAGGCTTGTTTGGATGATATTTCCCTAGCCCTGAGTCGGGGTATATACTCCTGCTGACTGACTAAAGGACCGGAGGAAGCCTGACCTACACCAACAATATAGACCGGCTTACTGGTCAGTTTCTTGGCTATCTCTTCTGAAGCCAACACAACCACCGCCGCACCATCAGAAAACGGACAGCAATCATGCAGTTGTAGTGGTGTGCTCACCATAAATGAATTGAGCACTGCCTCCACATTGACTTCCTTGCGCAGGTGTGCCTTGGGATTAAACATCCCGTAGCGGTAAGACTGCACTGATACCGTCGCCATTTGCTCTTTGAGTTTATCTAAAGGTATGCCGTACTCAGCTGAGTAAAGATGAGCCAGCATGGCAAAGACTGCCGGAAAGGTTATCCCCGAGGGAAATTCATAGCGACTATCACTGAACATGGAAAAGGTGCGCGTGGCCAGTGCCGTGCCCATGGTGGCCGCCCTTTCCACGCCCCCGGCCAGAACGACATCGTGAAAACCGGAAGCCACCCACATAAAGGCATCCCTCACCGCCATGCTGGCTGAAGCGCAGGCTCCCTCATATCTATTGGCCGGAATATTGGCGCAGCCGATATTTTCAGCGGCAAAAGCCTGCACCATTCCCTGCCCCTCAGAGAAGTCGCCCAAAACGTTGCCGAGGAATAGCGCCTGAACATCCTTTGGCTTCAGATTTGATTCCTCAAGCGCCTCCGCAGCCGCTTCGGCAAACAGCTCAACACTCGTCTTCTCCTGAGCACCACTGAACTTCGTTTCCCCAACGCCAACTACAGCTACTTTTCGCATCTCATGCCTCCTACCTGAATACTTAACTCACTTATAAAGTTACTATATTCTGCCAATGCCGTCAATTTTCAACCCATCGCTTCAGCGACTAGCTCGGCGACATCCTTGACCTTCAGTGAACCTTCCGCCTCTTTCGTCTTTATCCCGTCTTCAAACATTTGCCGGCAGTAGGGACAGGCAGTCGCCACCACCTCAGCTTTAACCGCTATCGCCTGCTCCGTCCGCATTTCGTTAATGCGCTGACCCACCTTTTGTTCTTCCAGCCACAGATGCCCACCCCCGGCCCCACAGCAGAAGCTACGCTCCCAATTCGGCACCATCTCAACCAGTTTAATACCGGGGATGTTATTTAAAATCCAGCGCGGCGAATCATAAATGTCATTATACCGTCCCAGATAGCAAGAGTCATGATAGGTTACCACGGCGCCATTCCCTTTAATCGTTCCCAGCTTGCCTTCCTGAAGCAGGTGGGCAACAAACTCGGTGTGGTGCCTAACCTCAAAGTCACCGCCAAACTGAGGATATTCATACTTTAAGGTATTGTAGCAGTGAGGACAGCCGGTAATTATCTTTTTGATGCCGTAATTCTTAAACAGTTCAATATTGCCCTGCGCCTGAAGCTGAAAGAGATATTCATTACCCAGACGGCGGGCCGGGTCGCCACAGCAGGTCTCCTCAACACCCAGAATACCAAAGTTAATCCCGGCTCGTTGCAGCACTCTGGCAATCGCCTGGGCTACCCGGGTACTTCTCTCCTCCAGAGCCTCAGTACAGCCCACCCAGAACAGAACGTCAATATGGCTATCCTCAGCCAAGGTCTTGATCTCCAGCCCTTCCGCCCAGTCAGTGCGACTAAGCGTCGTTCCCCGCCACGGGTGTCCTCTGGCCTCAATACTCTTCAAGGCACCTTCACCGGTCTCCGGAATGGAGGCCTGTTCCAGCACCAGGTTCCGCCTCATCTCAATGAGCTTAACCATCGGCTCGATACATACCGGACAGACCTCGTGGCAGGCATAACAGGTGGTGCAGTTCCAGATTACGTCTTTGGTGATGACCTCATTGAGCATATCCGGCCGGGATTCTATCGGCTTCCTGGTAAAGGGTCTAGGGTAAACTTCCTGAAGATGCGCCTTGAGGTCCTGAACCACTTTCTTGGGGCTTAAGGGCTTACCACTGAGGTAGGCCGGGCAGGAATCCTGACACCGCCCACAGCGCGTGCAGGCGTCCAAATCCAGCAGGTGCTTCCAGCTAAAATCTTCAATCTTGGCGGCACCAAAGGTCTCGGTTGTTTCCAGGTCAATCGGCACCAGAGCTCCCCTTGGTTCCAGATTCCTGAAGAAAACATTAATTGAGGAAACAATAATATGCCACAACCGATTCCAGTAGAGAGAAACATAAATAATGGCGCCCAGCGCCATCAGGGCATGCAGCCACCAGGTAATTTGGTGCCAGATTAACAGCGCCGCTTGACTTAAACCGCTGAAACCTAGAGCCAGGATATAGCCGCCGGGCGACCATGGTGCCCAGTCGGGATGAGTCTTTAACTCAGTGGCGGCGATGCGAAATCCCTCAACAACAAAGCCGCTCACCACCAAGGCAAGAATGAGGATTAGAGCCACTAAATCCTCCCGCTTATTATCCAGTCTATCCGGTCTTTGAATATAACGCCTATGCATCGCCAGGATTACCCCAACCAGGATCAGCAAGCTGAAGACATCAAGAGCTAACGAAAAGCCGAGGTACACATTACCATAGAGAAAGTCAACGAAGTAGTGACTGATAACATGCAAGGCGTCCCCTAGAAGCAACATGAGACAACCAGCAAAAATAAGGAAATGGATTATACCGGGATAAAACTCCTTGGGCTGAAGGTCTTTGACCGAAAAACGCCGGTGTCCCAGACCATCAGCGATGCCAAAGAATTTACGGTGCAGCAAAAGATCAACTAAGCCGCTACCTAGAAATGCCCTTATTCGCTTACCTGAATGGTTAAATCGATTATCCCGTCCACCCAGTCGCCATAGTTTATAGCGACGGTATAGGGCATAAACAAAAACGCTGACAGCGATAACTGCCAGTAAATAAATAATTTCACCAAACGGAATATTCCAGAATACCTCTCGGGTTGGTTCCATATCTCCTCTCAGCGCAAGCGGGTAACGGCAACGAAAATACCCAGCGCTACCGCTAACAGGTCAAGAAGGTGAAAACCAAAAATTAGTCCCCAAGGTAGAAAGATACTGACCAGATAGCTTATCACCACCCCAACACCAGCCACCGCCGCTAACCCCCGGCCACGTTTGCGGTTGACGGAAAGACTGACCACCTCGCCAATGGCATAACCGACCCCGGCCCCGAGCAGTATATTCAAGAAAATGATGCGCAGAAACATTGCCACCACCCCCCAGATAACCCCACCAACAATTGCCATCCCCAGGGCGGTACCAACTGCCCTCAGGTAGTACTTGGTGGAAACGCGATAGGTGGGCAGCTTATATAACCGGGCACAATCCGGGCATCTGGCCCCCACCGGCGTCTGTACCAGGCACTTGGGACATATCGGCTTGCCGCATTTACCGCACCTCAGGTTAGTCTCAACCAAAGGATGAGTGGCACATTTCATATGTCAACCTTCCCGTCGCCTAGGTTGTTTCTTAGTACTGGCTTTCGCCGGCATTCGGTACATCCAGACCTTCCGATCCATTATATCCCGGTCAAAAAGCAAACGATTAAGCAGTAATCGTCCCTTGCTCAGTGAGACCGCCTCCACCGCTCGTGGCGCCGTTAGTCGCTTGATGACGATTACCAGAAAGACAGCCAGAAAACCAAGCGTAACCGAAAGTGGCTCATAAAACGAGCTAACTATAGGCAGCGTCGTCACCCCGGCCAGTACCGGCAACGGTGAGCTACGCAGCATAACCGAGCCAACGGCCAAAACGCCGAAACAGGCTATTGCCGCCCACGGTGTCATCTCATTTATCAGGGGAAGGATGAGGATTACTCCCATCGCCGTACCGATTCCCCTGCCACCACTGAAACGAAGAAAAACTGACCAGTTATGCCCGATGACCGCCGCCAGACCCACTATCAGCTGCTGGGCAATACCCAGACCAGCTAACTGAGCCACCCATACCATCACCAGTCCCTTGCTCAAATCAAAAATGCCCACCGGCAAAGCAAACCGCCAGGAGGTCATCCGCCACAGATTGCCTCCCCCCACCTGCCCGGTACCATATTGCCTCAGGTCTATGCCACGAGCCAACTTGGCTGCCAGATAGGAAGCTGGCACCGAACCCAAAAGGTAGGCACCCAAAATTAAGCCAGTCCAGATGGTCATAAGCCCCTCAAGAAAGAATGATTATTAAATTTTATTCTGGTTTCACCGCCTTCATGCCCGCTCTTCGGCCAGAGCGATGAGTCTTTCCGCTGATGCCATGGGCACATCCACACCACCAATCATCGCCTCGCCAGTATCATCCAGACCGTGGTAGTCACTGCCGCCGGTAGTAATGAGACCATGCCGGTCAGCCAGGCTAACCAGACGACTAATCTCGTCAATAGTATAGCCATCGTAATAGGCTTCGATACCCACCATACCGGCTGCCTTCAACTCAATAATCATCGTCTCCGGGTCAGGCGCCGTTAGCGGGTGTGCCATCACCGGCAAGCCTTTATTCTGTAATATTAACGTCACCGCTTCCGCCGGTGTCATCTTTTCCCGCTCAACATAGGCCGGTCCATCGCGAGCAATATACTTATCGAAGGCTTCCCGTATTGAAGTGATGTATCCCTTCTCCAGCATCGCCTGAGCAATATGAGGACGCGCGATGGAGCCAGCACCGGCGATTTCACGGACGCGCCGCCAATCAATCTGAATGCCTAAATCGGCCAGTTTGGCCACCATTCCCTGAGCCCGCCTCTCCCGGGAATTACGAAATTTGACCAGCGTCTCGGCCAGTTCTTGGCTAGCATAATCAATAAAATAGCCGAGCACATGAACTTCACCACTGGGGACATCGGTACTGACCTCAACCGCAGGAATAACTTTTAGCTGGGGGAATTTTTTGGCCGCCTCTAGCGCGGGAACAATGCCATCCACCGAGTCATGGTCAGCCAGCGCCATAATGACCAACCCGAGCTCTGCCGCTTTGCAGACAATCTCCGCCGGACTAAATCTACCGTCAGAGGCAGTGGAATGAAGATGCAGGTCAACCTTGCTCACTACTTCTCCATCGTCAGACAAATGCGCTCAATATTGATTGCCTTACCACCCTCCTCAGCCACCTCAACCAGCATGGCATTAAAGATTGGCTTTCCCTTTCCCACCGAGAGACGATGGGGTAATCCGGTCAAAAAGCGTTGAATTACTGACTCGGTGTCATCACCAATAATTGAATTCGTTGGCCCGGTCATACCAATATCGGTAACATAGGCAGTGCCTTTAGGTAATATCTGGGTATCAATGGTACCGACATGGGTATGGGTGCCGAGCACGGCGCTGACCCTGCCGTCCAGGTACCGCCCCATGGCCACCTTCTCCGAGGTAGCTTCAGCATGAAAATCAACCATAATTACCGCTGGCTTGTTCTCAAGCTCAGCCAGTAGCTTATCCATCGCCCGAAACGGACAATCTAACTCACGCATAAAGGTCCTGCCCATCAAATTAACCACCATAATCTGTCGGCTGATGATATAACCCCTACCCGGTACTCCGGGGGGATAGTTTAACGGGCGCAGAACGGGCAGCTCACCATCAAGATAAGGAATAATCTCCTTCTGCGCCCAGATATGATTACCTGAGGTCAGGACATCAATGCCATTATCGATTAGCTCCCTGGCAACGGCTGAAGTCAGACCAAAACCACCGGCAGCGTTCTCGGCATTGGCAATAATCATGTCGAACTTATGTTGCCGGCACAAATCGGGCAGAAGTTTAGACACGGCTTGCCGGCCCGGCTGACCAATGATATCACCGATCATCAATATTAACATTAATGCCTCTTATTTCGCGTAGTCCACAGCTCTGGTTTCTCTGAGCACCGTAACCTTGATTTGCCCGGGATAATCGAGGCCTTCTTCTATCTTCTTCACAATGTCTCGAGCAATCCTCATCGCTCCCAGGTCATCAATCTCTTCCGGTTTCACCAAGATACGGATCTCACGACCGGCTTGAATCGCGTAGGACTTCTCTACTCCCTTGAAGCCATCGGCAATATCTTCCAGTGCCTTCATCCGCTTGAGGTAACCCTCCAGTGACTCACGCCGTGCCCCCGGTCTGGCACTGCTGATAGCGTCGGCTGCCGAGATAATAAAGCCCCAGGTGCTGACATTCTCCGTCTCAAGGTGGTGCTCAGCAATACCCTGGACCACTTCCGGTGACTTGTCCCACTGCTTAACCAGGTCAGTACCGATAGCCGCGTGAGTACCTTCCACCTCTCGGTCCACCGCTTTACCAATGTCATGAAGTAGACCGGCTCTTTTGGCGATGGCAACATCGGCTCCCAGTTCGGAGGCAATCATACCGGCGATATGAGCCGTTTCAATACTATGCGATAGGGCATTCTGCCCATAGCTGGTACGATATTTCAGACGACCAACCAGCTTGATTAACTCAGGACGCAGTCCGTGTATGCCCACCTGGTAAGCCGCCTGCTCACCGGCACTATAGATATCCGCCTCTACCTCTTCCTTGGCTTTGGCAACCACCTCTTCAATGCGCGCCGGGTGGATACGTCCGTCCAAGATGAGCTTGGATAAAGCCGTACGAGCTATCTCCCGCCGCACCGGGTCAAAACTGGACAGGGTTACTGCCTCAGGGGTATCGTCAATAATCAGGTCAACGCCGGTAGCCTGCTCCAGAGCTCTAATGTTACGACCTTCCCGGCCGATAAGCCGGCCTTTCATCTCATCACTGGGCAGAGGCACCACTGCCACCGTAGCCTCAGCCACAACCTCAGAGGCGCTGCGCTGAATCGCCTGCGCCAAAATCTCCTGCGCTTTCTCATCGGCTTCTTCTTTCAGTTTGATTTCCCACTCATGAAGACGACGTGAGGTCTCCTGCTGCATCTCAACCTCCATGGCTTCCAACAACTGTTGTTTTGCCTCGGCACTAGACATACCCGAAATCAATTCTAGCTGCTTTAACTGCCGATCTCTGAGCTCTCCTAGCTGAGTTCGCACCGAATCAATCTCCTTTTCTTTACTCGCCAAACTACGCTCACGTTGCTCCACACCTTCCAACTTACGGTCAAGATTCTCGCTCTTTTGTGACACGCGGTTCTCCTGCCGCTGTAGCTCAAAGCGCCGTTCACGGTACTCCGCCTCAGCGGTTGACTTCATTCTCTTTGCCTCCTCCTGGGCCTCATTCAGCACTGCTCTGGCTTCATCTCTCGCCTCAGCCACCATTTTCACCGCTTTCCTCTCCGCAATACGTATCTGCCGATTAAACAAAATCCGTCGCGAAAGAAAGAGCGCCATGCCACCAAAGACAGTGCCAATAACGAAAGCAAAGAAAATAGCTATAATTACGATTACATCCATTCCCATTTTTTCACCTCCCCTTAACTATCGTTTTTATTTATCGGGGCAGCTAAAGACAGCTACTTCGCCGCGTTAGAGGCAAAACAAAAGGCTATCCAGAGCTATCCCCCCGTTCTTGCCATATCCGTTCCACAGTATGATTTATCACTTCGTAACCAAAACCCCGCCGCCGGAGATATTCACCCAGCCGTCGCCGAAAACTCTGATAGTCAGACAGTCGCCAGTGATGCGTCTTACGCAGCGCCGCCCGATAGGCACTATCGCCATCATCAACGTCAGCAACCACCTGGTCGATGATACCACTGGCTACTCCCTTTCGCCGCAACTCTAACTTGGTCAATCGCTGACTACGCGGGTTAAATGATTCCCGATTTTCTTTCCAGAATTGCGCAAAGGCAACATCATCCACTAAGCCCTGCTCCTTGAGTCTGGTAATCACCGTCTCGATACAACCACCCTCAAAACCACGCCGCTTGAGACGTTGCCTTACCTCAGCCTCGCTCCGTGGCCGGTAACTGAGGTACTGATAAGCCGCATTGAGACAGCGGTGAAAATGGTCAGATTTGGCCAGCGCTTCAACCTGGTCAGCGGCTAGCTCCTGCCCAACTTGTAGCCCTTCTTTGACTACTACCTCACCTCCCAGGCTAAAAGCAAACTTTTCATCCAAGAATACATTCACTCGCTTCTCTCTACTCCTCCCCATACGGAGAGCGGTAATCTTTCTCATTAGCTATCCCCACCCCCTTAAATACATAAGGCCGAAGCTTGCACCTCAGCCTTACTTACTCTATCACCGTATTAAATTTTACGCTATCTACAAATGTCCTCAATCTTCGGACATGGCAAAATGAGTGGTAGTGGCTGAGGCCCTTATTCTCTGTTCAATTTCCTGGACAAGCTCAGGATTCTGCGCCAGGTATTGTTTGGCGCTCTCCCTGCCCTGCCCCAGGCGGACATCACCGTAGGAGAGAAAGGCACCAGCCTTACTTATCAGCCCTAGCTCTACACCCAGGTCAATAAGGTTACCCTCTCGGCTGATACCATGGTCAAACATGATATCAAACTCAGCAGTTCGGAACGGAGGCGCAACCTTATTTTTGACTACTTTGGCTCTAATGTGACTACCTATTATCTTGTCCCCTTGCTTGATTGTCTCCGCACGCCTTAGGTCTATCCTCACTGAACTATAGAACTTTAAAGCCCTGCCACCCGGCGTTACCTCAGGATTGCCGAAGATAATACCCACCTTCTCTCTTAGCTGATTGATGAATATTACCGCCGTCCCTGACCTCCCGATGGCCGCTGCCAGCTTGCGCAAGGCTTGCGACATCAGGCGGGCTTGCAAACCAACATGAGCGTCTCCCATGTCCCCCTCAATTTCAGCACGAGGTACCAAGGCCGCGACGCTATCAATCACCACCGCATCAATGGCACTGCTCCTGACCAGGGCTTCGGTAATCTCCAGAGCCTGCTCCCCGGTGTCCGGTTGGGAGATAAGCAAGTCATCAACATTAACGCCGCAATTCGCCGCATAAGAGGGGTCTAAAGCATGCTCCACATCAATATAGGCAGCCATACCGCCACGCTTTTGTGCCTCGGCAAGTATGTGTTGACCCAGGGTAGTTTTCCCGGATGATTCGGGACCGAATATTTCTGTGATTCGCCCTCTAGGGATACCGCCAACACCTAAGGCTAGGTCTAAAGCTAGCGAGCCGCTGGGAATGGCCTCTACTGGTGGTGTTGTCGCCGACTCCCCTAGTTTCATAATGGAGCCTTTGCCAAACCGCTTTTCAATTTGGCCAATAGTCAACTCTAGCGCCTTCTCTCTCTCCGTGGTCATTTCCACCTTAACCGCATCATAACATAACTGTCACACTAAAACAAGGGGGCAGTAAGGAGGGGGAAGAGATTTTAAAGAGGGGGCTTCGCCCCCTCTTTGCCTCTCTTTTATCTGGGTTACCAAAGTGGGGCGTTTAAGAGGGGCGTCAGCCCCTCTTTTCAAAATCTTCCCCTTCCCCTTAATAAGGGGAAGGGGATAAAGGGGATGGGGTTATCTAATAAAACCCGTAAAGGATACGTTGCTAAGCAATCTCGAATAAATTGAGGAGAGAAATAACTTTTCAGCGGATTTTTAACCCAATGTAGCCAAGACTACAAGCCAGGTATCGGAGGTAGTGCGCGTTTGTGGGCACTGGCGGCGATCATCGACTCAATCTTCTCTCTAACCTTACCTGAGACCTCACCGGTGAGCAAATAACGATCAAGTTCTTCATAGCTGAAGCCCATCTCGGCTTCATCGGTTTGCCCCTCCCATAATCCCGCAGATGGGGACTTAGCCATAATCGACTGCGGGATGCCCAGAAAGCGAGCCAGCTCTCTTACCTGGGCTTTAACCAGGTTACCCAGGGGCATGATATCCACCCCGCCATCCCCGTACTTGGTAAAGTAACCCACCGAAATCTCGCTCCGGTTACTGGAACCAGCCACCATATAGCCTAGCTGATTGGCAATGTGGTACAGAGTGAGCATCCTCAGTCTGACCTTGAGATTGGCCTGAGCCAGATGAGCAAGCGCCGGGTCTGCCTTGTAATCGGGTAATGTCTGGAGTAAGGCAGAAAAAATATCATCCAGAATTACTTCTGCAGTCGAAATGGAAAACTTACTCGCCACCTCCCGGGCATGGGCTTTATCCTCCGGCTGACTATGGCAGGGCATAATCACCCCAAGCGTGTTTTGCGGAAAAGCCCGCTGACACAGTACCGCCAGCACTGAGGAATCAAGCCCGCCACTCATGCCCACCACCACCCCTTT
>JBHIDQ010000037.1:0-14328 GCA_046760155.1 Dehalococcoidales bacterium
CAGCTCCTTCGGCCTCCTTTATCTCTACTTTACTGGCTACGATGGTATCACCTACCACCGTCCCCTCAACCTCAGCTTCAAGACCTACCGCAGGCTCTCCTTCAATCTCCGCTTCACTGACATCTACCGTCCAGTCCGCATTATCGATGGTCATCGTCCAGTTGTCGCCAGCAATAACCCTAATGATACCCTCAAACTCCAGTTCCCCAGCTCCCTCTACCTCGGCTCCCTCTACTTCAGCTCCTTCGGCCTCCTTTATCTCTACTTTACTGGCTACGATGGTATCACCTACCACCGTCCCCTCAACCTCAGCTTCAAGACCTACCGCAGGCTCTCCTTCAATCTCCGCTTCACTGACATCCACTGTCCAGTCCGCATTATCGATGGTCATCGTCCAGTTGTCACCAGCAATAGCTTTAATGATACCCTCAAACTCCAGCTCCTCAGCTTCCTCCCCTTCAGGCTTACCTTTGCCTTCAGGAGGGCTTGCGTGCTTGGGCACAAAGAGTTTGACCACTGGCTTGAGCATATACCGTCCTTTCCCAGTGACATGTACCGATTTCTGACCGTCGAAGTCCAAGAGCAACTCGGTAGTGCCGTCCTCTTCCACCTGGAACGGCCTGACGAACTTCAACCTTCCGCTGGGTAGCTTGGCATCATGCTCGACGCCGCCGACGATAACGGTAGCCTGTGTAATTTCCATTCGTACCTGGGTATAGGTTCCGGCGTTTACTTCCTTGCCGCCTAAGTCTAGCATTTTCCCTCCGACGAGCTGCATCAAGTCAAATGATCTCGGCTCGTCGACAATGGTAATCCATCCGCTATCCGGTCCGCCCGCCCGATGAACCTCTATTTTGGCTACTTGTACGGTGACGTTGTCTACCGCCTGTGGGGGTGGTGGATCGGTAACCAGGATTTTAATGGTGCCCATTTTGCCGGCTAGCAAAGGCGCCGGAGTGCTGATTATAGCGGCTTCTATGGCTGCTCCGTAGCTTTCCCCTGAGGTTTCAAGCGCCTGGGCTATCAACGGTTTTGTCTCCTCGGTCGCCTCTTGCAGAGCCCCTTCGAGACCGGCCAGTTGCTGGACAGCACTCTCCTCCAACTTGGCCCTCATCTCTTGGGCAGCTTGGCTCTCGCCGATAGCCAGTATTACCTGCTTGGCCTCCTCTAGATGTTGTGCCACTATTGGCGCCAGCTTGGCCACCTGCTCGACCTGTCCTCTCCGGCTCATCTCAGCCATCTCCTCCATCCGGCGCTCCGCGAATGCGATATGAAGCTTGGCCTTACCTTCTTCTGAAGGAGTCAACACCAGGCGAGCCTGCTCCGTAGCCATCTTTACTGGGTATAGAACCTCCCCTGGCATGCTATTATTGGAGGCAGCGACTACCCCGCCACTGAGCATGAAAAGGACGAGAATTGCCGCTACTACTCCAGCCCACCTCAGCCTCCAGCCCATGGGGAAAAAGGGATTTCTTCCCGGACCCCCTCCCCCACGGTCTATCCTATCCCCGGTAGCCCTCGCCAGTTCTTGCCTGGAGGTTTGGCTGGAGCGTTTTTCCGCAACTCTTTCTACCAGAAGTTGCTCTCCCCGGGAGACCGCCTCTGGCGAGGGCTGGGGTTGAGATGTTTGCCAGAGACGGGTGGCCATTTCAAGTAACGGCCGTAGTCGGTCAGCGTGCTCCGGGTACTGGCTGAGGCAACTTCCAATATCACCTCCACCAGTTCTAACTTGAGATAGGCACTTGTCCAGAATACTATCAAAGTCTTTCTCCATTTTTCTCCTCCTCTAAGATGCGCCTCAAGGAAGCCAAGGCTCGGTGTTGCAGTGCCTTCACCGCACCTTCAGGCTTCCCCATAATTTGAGCAACCTCCGCATTGCTCAAACCACTAAAGAACTTGAGCAAAACCACTTGCCGTTGCTCTTCGGTAATATTTTTCAGGGCCGTGTTAAGGTCTTCACGAACTAAGACTTCTTCCATCGCTTCTTGTGCTACGCCACTTTTGGCCAGTAGTTCTTCGGTCAGGGGTTCTGTTTTTACTTTTGCTTTGCGACGGAAGTGATCCACCGCCTGGTTATGCGCAATCCGAAACAGCCAGGATGAAAGTGAGAAGCCTCGGTAGGTAAAGGACCCGATTCCCTCAACAGCATACAAAAAAACTTTTGCCGCTATGTCCTCAGCCAAGTCAATGTCACCCAACTTATGACACAAGTAAGCATATATCCTGGGGTAGTGCTGCCTGTAAAGTTGAGTCCAGGCCTCGCGATCGAAGTCTTTCGCTTTTTGGATGAGGATTGCCTCGTCAGACAACTCACCCTGTATATCTAGCAATGTTCCCGACCCTACTTTCTCTAAATAGACCGCCAGCCTCACCGTTGTCTTTCCACACCTCCTATACTATATAACGAATTAGCAAGCAGGAAAGATACGGCTTAGCGCATAATCTTCTTCCCAAAACGCCCGGCACCTTCGGCATTTCACCAAAATGGCATACTGTGCCAAAAGGTTAACCGAAGAGCCGAAAATACCTCCCTTCGCCGTACAAGGTTACCGTCTTAATGACTATCTTCAGAACCACCAAGGCTAGGGTCACTTGAAGGGAGAGGGGACTGTGTACTGTCAGCCCACTGCAAGTAAGTTGTCCGGACCGGATAGTTTATGGTGATACCCTCTTGGTCAAAGCGTGCATGAAGACGCTTAATGAGCTCACTTTTCACACGAAATGAAGCAATTCGATCCGTCGCCTGCAGCCAAACCCAGAAGTTAATGTTTGACTCTCCGAATTCCTCGTACCCAAACCACGGCTCAAACGTCTTTACCGCCTCGTCGAGATCCTGAATTACCTCCCGCGCTACTTCCAGGGCTATACTCTCCACATGGGCTAGGTTACTGCTATAGCTGACGCCGGCATTGACAATGACCGCTAGTTCCATACTTGGACCGTGATAGTTTGTAATCACACTATCAGCTAGTCGGGAGTTAGGGATGATTACCAAGTTGTTGAAGGAGGTGCGAATCCGCGTGCTACGCCAGCCCACGTCAGTAACATACCCCCTAATACCGTTATCCAATTCAACGTAGTCTCCCACACGTACCACCCGGTCGGACACAATCTGGGTCCCCGCAAAGAAGTTGGCGAGCGTAGGCTGAAGCGCCAGCGCGATTGCTAAACCGCCAATTCCGAGACCGGCTATCAGCGGACTTATCGCAATCTCTAAATAGTCCAGCAGTACAAGGATACCAATTGCGTAAATGAAAAGTTTTACAAACCGCCGCACCAGACGAACGAGGCCTTCATCAATGAAAGCCTTTACTCGGACTGCCCGAGAGCGCATATACCAGCCCAGTATCACCGCTACACTCTGCCCGATGCCATAGGTGAGGATAGCAATAGCGAGAGCAACACTGACTTTTCCCAGAACATCATACCACGCAGCTAGGTAGGATAAAGAGCTCAAGCCTAGCAGAACACCTTGAGATACTATCAGAAGAAATACCGGCCCAAAAATACTCTGCAAGAGCTGTGGTGCCAGGGCGGACTTACCTCGTTTTGCCAGCCGTCGCTGCAATCGGCGCATGCTGAAAAGGACCAGCCAGGCAACGAGAACTGAAACAAGCGATATCCCTACCGCCCATGCCCCCTCCAAAAGTGGAGAACCTGACGCAAATTGTGGCCACATTATGCACCTCCTCTGGCCGGCAATACAATAACCACCGGAACTTTTGTACTCTTATCTATTGTAGCACAGGCAGGATTACTCTAGAAGTTATCCCGCCACTTTGCCTTTCCAGGTAGCCACCTTGACAAATAGAAGGCAAACTCCACATAATCGGTAACGGCAGCTATTCTCAGAAACCGCCCAGTCTTGTCAGGTCTGGTTCTTAAAATCTTCTTGAAGGAGGCAGGCGTGAGCCAAAGAAGCGAACACAAAGTGGAACAACACCAGCAGGCAGCAATACGTAGCGGGAAAATTCTCGACATTGTCGACCCCTCTCGGAAACCACGTTCGGCCGTCATCATCGCCCTAGATGGGGGCAGATACGATTATGTAGAACGGTTTCACACTCCTAACATCGATTCTCTTATTCGAGATGGGGTCAGCTTCAGAAATGCGGTGGCCAGCAATTGCCCGGCGCTTACCGCTCCCGGTTATGCCTCTATCGCCACCGGAGTATTCATTAAAGAGCACGGTATCTATACTAGCCTTGAATGGTATGACAAGAAGTCTCGCCAGGTAAAATACTTCTATGACGAGGAAAAGGGCATCATGGACCTGGAGCAGCCCACCATCACCGACTTGATAAAAGCGAAGAACCCGGCTGCCAGAGTAGCCTCCGTTTCCACAAAGGACCGCAACGCCCTCCTCCTTGCCGGCAATGCAGCGGACATCATTGCCTATTCCTATCGGGAACGCGTATTCGAAAGGCAGGCTGTCGAGGAAGCTTACAGCGGGGCAGGCGTCCATTCTGACTACTACTCCTGGGCATCATTGCGTGGCCGTGAGCTTCCCGCCTACCTTAAAGACCTTCACCTGCCCAGAACGGTGGACTGGAAGGGGAAGGGCTTTGTGCACCCGGGGGCAGATGCGGCCGACACCTCGTATGTCGATCGCTTCATTATGGAGTGCGCGCTTGAGATTCTGGAGAAGGAGGAACCTGCCTTGCTCATCATCGGTCTGGTTTCCTCCAATATCACCGCCCACGCCTATACACCGGATTCACCTGAGGTCGAGGATGCCATGCTGACCATCGACCAAGAGATCGGACGCTTGATTCAGAAGCTGAAGGATATGGGCAGGCTTGATGATACCCTCATTGTGATGTCCAGCGACCACGGAATGACGGTTAAACCCTCTGGTGTCGACCTCTTAAAGGAATTAGCAAAAAGGCATTATGACGATGTAGTGGCGAATATCATGCATCTTTATTCGGGCGAGGTTGGTGGTGTGTATCTAGAAGACGTAAGACCTTCCACCATCGAGAGGACGATCAGCGCCATAGAAAGCGTGGCGCACATAAAGGGGGCTTGGTATAAGTATGATCCCACAGCCCCTTGGTTCATCAAAAGGTCAGCTCACTATCGGGCTCCCGATATCACTATCGTTCCGGAGAAGGATTGGGTCATCTTCGAGCCGGGGTGGGAGAAGCCCTCCTTCGTGGGCGGTCATGGTCCTTGCTATCCTTCCGATACCAGCATCCTGATGATATTCTCCGGCCCCGGGGTCAAGAAGCTGGGCACCGTGGGAACACCCCTTGACTACAGCTCAGGTGAGTTGATAACCGACTCCGAGATTGAAAAGCTGCCCGAGCAGGTGGATATTTTTCCAACAATGAAGAGCATTATGGGACTTTAGATACAAGGCTGCCGAGTTTTCCACTTTCTCACATTCATCGCCCTAACTTTCCCACTCGATTTTGTACTCTATAGCCATGAACCTGTCTGGGTCAGCATTAGCTGTGGCTATCGGGATACACAAGGGAGAGTCTCACAGCCGGTCTCGTGAAGTTTTAGCTAGCTTACAAAATAATGGTACATTTTGCGACCATAGACTTTCCCATAATTGACGAGGACAATGGTAACTCATAAGAAAGCAGTACACTGATTGACCACGAAACATTCTGGAAAACATTGCGTACGACACAAACAAAGTGCTAACATTTATTTATTGTATCGATACACTCTATTGGAAAAGCCCTTCTTAAAAAGTGCTCAGACTTTTAGATTCTATGAGGTCATTTTACTAAGCTAATGATATGGAACAGAAATCCGTTTAAGATATTTTATGGTTGGTGGATTGTTTTTGCCTCTTTCCTCATTGCGATGTATGTTGGGGCGGTGGTCTATTACGGTTTTACGGCATTTTTTGAGCCTATCGCTGACGAGATGGGCTGGAGCTACACCCAAATCTCACTGGCTGCTTCACTGCGTGGCTTGGAAATCGGCCTTCTTTCCCCAATCGTCGGTATTCTTGCCGATCGCTGGGGTCCCCGGAAGCTTGTCTTCGGTGGTGTGTTTATCACCATAGGAGCTTTATTTCTCCTTAGTTCCACTAGGTCTCTGCTCACCTTTTACGGGGCCTTCGCTCTGCTTGCCGTCGGCGTCAGTGCTTGCACGGTGACCGTGATCGTAACCGCCGTCGCCAACTGGTTTCGCCGGAAGGTAGGAATAGCCACTGGTATCGCAATCTGCGGTTTTGGCTTCAGCGGCCTACTAATCCCGGTCATAGTTGCTCTCATTGCCGCCTATGATTGGCGCACCACGATAAAAATCCTTGCCCTGGGTATGATGGTTATGCTTTTACCGCTGTCGCTCCTGTTTCGGCATCGGCCTGAGCAATACGGTTACTTTCCCGATGGTCAGCAACCAGGCACCGTAGACTATCCTGACGAGTCGGACCCTTTACCAGTTGTCGAGGTTGAGGTAAGAACCAAGCAAGCACTTAAGAGCGGAACATTCTGGCGTTTAGCACTGTCACGTATGTATCATATGATGACGCTGGCGGCTATAATCACCCACGTCATGCCTTACCTCAGCAGTATCGGCATCAGCCGGTCGATATCCGGTTTGGTGGCTACTGGTATCCCGCTGATGAGTGTTTTCGGTCGCGCTGGTTTCGGCTGGCTCGGCGACAAATTAAATAGAAGGCTGGTAGCTACAGTGAGTTTCATCATGACAGGTTTCGGAACTTTCTGTTTCGCTTACGCTCCTAATATGGGTACCTGGTTACTTATCCCCTTTCTCTTTCTCCTGGGCATTGGTTACGGGGGCAGCAACTCACTCCTGCCAGCATTGGGGAGAGAGTACTTCGGTAGAACCAATTTCGGAAGCATTTATGGCATAATTGAAGGCGTTGGCACCATCGGCGCCATACTGGGCCCAGCCATAGCCGGTTGGGCATATGATAACTGGGGCAGTTACCAGATAATCTGGTTACTGCTGGCTGGCCTGGCGGTTGTTCCCATAATCTCGGTCTTCACCATTACCCCGGTCAGGAATTTGGAAACCAGATGACAGGGCTCAATCAGAGCACCAGCGCTGGTTTAGCGCCGGCATTAAAAAAAACAAAAATTTGGCGTAGGAGATTTACATGATAGCTAGCATTGAAAATTTACCACGACTAAGATTGGGCCTTTACCCGACTCCCCTAACTGAGGCCCAGCACCTTTCTTCCGTTCTCGGTGGTCCCCGTATCTTGATTAAGCGCGAAGACTTGAGTGGTCTGGCATCGGGTGGCAACAAGTGCCGCATGCTTGAGTTTATCTTGGCAGAAGCTAAAAAACAGGGAGCCGACGCCATCATAAGCACCGCCGGCTGCCAGTCTAATTACTGCCTCCAAATAGCCACCGCCGCCCGCAAACTGGGCATGAAACCAAGCTTTGTCTTAATAAAGGATGCCCATTGCCAGATGCAGGGTAACCTTTTGCTGCATAATATCCTCAATTCAGACGTCGAGATACTTGAACTCGCTGATATAGGTGCCATTTTTGGTGAAATTGTCTCGCAAAAGATGAATAAAATTGCTGATGACCTGCGAGCGCAGGGTTATCATCCTTTTATCATACGGCATACCATCCCCGATGTGTCAGCTATATTGGGTACTGTCGGCTGGGTCAACGCGGCTGATGAACTGGTAACTCAGTTAAAAGCGCAAAACATAGCGGCACAGTATGTGGTCTTAGCCAATGGCGGCGGTCTGACCCAGGCGGGCTTAGTATTGGGCTCAAAATATCTAGCGGCAAATCATAAGGTTATTGGAATATCTGTCTACCGGAAAGAACGCGCCGCGGTGGCAGCCGTTAAAGAGTATGCTGATGCTGTGTCGGATTTCTTGAGGCTCGGTATTAAGGTGATGCTTGGTGAATTAGAAGTTGATGACTGCCACGTCGGCGAAGGCTACGCCATACCGTCCGAAGAATGCATCAACGCCATCAGATTAGTAGCTCAAACTGAAGGCATATTCCTCGACCCGGTGTACACCGGAAAGGCGATGGCTGGTCTTATTGACTTGATCAAGAAGGGACGCTTTAAGTCCACGGACACGATTATCTTCATCCATACTGGTGGCATTCCGGCGCTATTCGCCTACCACAAAGAAATTACCCGATTAAGTAAGGATAATAAGGAATAAGCTCGATAAAAAAAGAAGTCGCCTGAAGAAGAGGACTGCGACCCACGTATCTTTCACGGCAGACCTTACTCGCGTGATTTCTGCGGTTCTCTTGCCTTCGCTTCTCTTGATTCCCACCCCACCATACCTCCCGGCATATCATAAACCCTGGCAAAGCCAAGAGCTTTCATTAGGTCTGAGGTCACCGCGCTGCGCTCTCCGGTCTTACAGTAAATGAGATATGTTTTGCTTCTGTCAAGCTCATTGAGTTCATCCCTGAAAGTTACCGCATAGTAATCCAAATTGATTGCCTTTTCTAGGTGCCCACTCGCATATTCTTCCGCAGTTCGAACGTCAATAATCACCAGATTCTGATTGTCCTTGTTATCTTCAATAAACTCATACACCTCTTCCCGAATCCTTCGCTCTTCAGCTTCCAGTACATCTCTGTAAAAACTGGCATATTTGAACCCGTCATCAGGCGACATCACCACGGCTAAGCCACTTTTTGCTTTGCTGTAAGCTAGGGCAACATGAAGTATGGCTCCTGTTGTCGGACCAACCAGAATCCCTTCCCTTCTGGCTAGTTCTATGGCGGTTGCATAGGCATCTTCATCGCTAATCTCTACGATGTCATCGACTACCGATTTATCCAGAATTCTAGGTACGAGCTCGTCGTCCAGCCCGGTAATTCTTTTCATACCCGGTAATTTATGGTCTGATGAAGAAGGCTCCACTCCGATGATTCTTATTTCGGCATTTTGTTTTTTTAAATATCTGCCAACGCCGGTTATTGTGCCGCACGTACCAAATCCGGCAAAGAAATAATCAATTTTACCACGTGTCTGCTTCCAAATTTCCGGCCCCGTTGTTCGGTAATGTGCCTGAACGTTTAGTTCGTTCTCGTATTGATTAGGACTGATGTAGATATCTTTGGTAGCTGGGCTTTTTACTAACTTGTCCACTAGACCTCTGGCTCCTTCCGTGGGAAACAAGGGGCATAGTGCGTCATCGGCTTCCGTCACTTTGGCTCCTAAGACTCTCAACATTACCTTTTTTTCCTCAGGAATTCCACCAGGAACGGCTATCCTTACTGGTATTCCCAGAGCATTGGCAACACTGGCTAGTGCAATCCCGGTATTCCCCGATGACGGCTCAGCTATTTTTCTATTCCCTATTTCCAGCCCCCTTAGCATTTCATAGACTATTCTATCTTTGACGGAACCAAATGGATTGTATCTTTCC
Source organism: Dehalococcoidales bacterium (assembly GCA_046760155.1). Taxonomy (GTDB): domain Bacteria; phylum Chloroflexota; class Dehalococcoidia; order Dehalococcoidales; family RBG-16-60-22; genus JBHIDQ01. The sequence continues at coordinate 9,353 of JBHIDQ010000037.1, forward strand.
AGTTTGAGATAGATTCGGAAACGCCGATGGTGGCTAATCCTGCTCAGCCTAACTAAAGGTGTCGGGTTTGCTGGATTGCCTATTAGCTGGGTGATGTTCGAATACACATTTAATTTGTGGTCTAGGTCTTTCCTTGTCATCTTAGTCCTTGACTGTCTGTTAGCTGACTTCGCCATTTCTCCTTATCTTCCGTATGCATAAGTGACCAAAATGAAAAATGTCGATGATTGATAGTATAAATAGTTGAATCGTACTCGTCAAGCTTTTTCGTCCTTAATTCCTACTCTTGACATGGTTCTTTCAATTGACTAAAATGGTCTGCCAAGCAAGTCGGGTACTGTAAACATCGGGTAAGGCCATAAAGGAGGACCACAAGACGTGTCAAAAGAAAAGTTAATTGCCGAGGTAACCAAAAAATACGAGGATACCTATCGCAAAAGAACACCGAAGTCACGAGAGACTGGAGAAGTAGCCAGCAAATATATGCCCGGAGGGGATACCCGCACTGCCATCTGGTTCGAGCCTTACCCTATCTGGATTGATAAGGCGGAAGGTTGCCGGTTTACCGATGTTGACGGCCACCAGTATATTGATTTCAACAACTGTGCCACCGCAACCATTCTAGGACATGCCAATCCTAAGGTAGTCATGGCGGTGGGAGAGCAAGCCGCCAAAGGTTCCACACTGGGCGCGCTGGTGCCAACCGTAGCCCGCTGGGCGGAACTCATTTGCCATATGGTGGCATCTGTGGATAAAGTCAGGTTTTGCAGTACTGGCTCAGAAGGAGTGCTGTCGGCAGTACACTTGGCCAGAGCCGCTACTGGTAGAGATATGATATTGAAGATGGAGGGCTGCTACCACGGGAACTACGACCCTGTACGCTTTCCGTCTGATGCTGTGGGCATACCCAAGAGTGCCCTGGCAGCTTCTATCACCGTTCCCTACAATGATAATGAAGTCGCTGAGAGGGCCATTGTCGAGAACAAGGACAAGCTGGCGGCGGTTATCGTCGAGGGAGCCATGGTCACCGCCGGCTGCTTTCCCGCCCGGGACGGGTACCTGGAGTTTCTGCGTAAAGTTACGAAAGATAATGAGGTGCTTCTCATCTTGGACGAAGTGCAGAGCCTCAGACTGGCTTGGGGTGGCGTTCAGAAAAGGCACGAAATCAAGCCAGACATCACCGCAATGGGCAAGTTTATTGGCGGCGGTTATCCAGTAGGTGCTTTTGGTGGGCGCGAAGACCTCATGCAGCTTTGCCATCCCAAGGCACCCAAAATTTTGCATTCCGGAACGTTTCATGGCAACCCGATTACCGCTACAGCCGGCGTAGCTACTCTGGAGCAGCTTAACGCCACCGAGATAGACAAAATCAATAAACTGGGCGAATCCTTGGCTGACGGAGTACGCGCTGTCTTCAAGAGACTAAACATCAAGGGACAGGTTACCGGCATTGGCTCGCTGCAAAACATTCACTTCAGTGACCGGCCGGTGATAGATTGGAGGTCAGCGCAGGAGGCTAATCGGGAGCTTCTACATTTGTTCTACCTTGCTATGCTGGAAAGAGGCATCTTCTCAATGAGAAGGGGTCTTTATATAACCTCCACCCCGATGACAGCAAAAGAAATCGATACCGCGGTCGAGGCAGTTAATGATGCCATACTAGAGCTAAAACCGGCTATCGAGAACCTGTGGCCGGAATTGATCGGAGAAACGCCTGGGGCTGGTTAGCTAGAAAGATTGCCACATCATGTGGTACGGTTACCCATAATATGACCTAAAAAGGTGGTATAAATTTGGGAGGCAGGTCACGTATGATTTCTTAGATAAAGATGGATATCCTACCAATGAAAGTTTTGGCTAGGCTGGGACTATTAAGTCTAATAAAAAACAAGGGTAGTCTAAATAAAGTAACTAGTTATCATTCAGGAACTGAATCTCTCTAATACCATTGATCCACCGTGTCCACCATTCCCACAGATAGTAACTAGTCCGTAGCGTCCCCTTCTCTCTTCGAGAGCATACGATATTTCCAGGGCTAGTCTAGCTCCGGACATGCCGGTGGGGTGACCCAGGGCAATAGCCCCGCCGTGGACATTCACCTTCTCTTTGTCAAGCTGCAACTCTTTGATTACGGCGAGCACTTGGGCGGCAAAAGCTTCATTAATCTCGATGAGGTCAATCTCATCCAGCGTCAGACCGGCAAGCTGCAAAGCTTTCTTTGTCGCCGATACTGGGCCAATGCCAAAGTACCTTGGCTCTACACCGGCGGTAGCATAGGCACGGATAGAGGCAAGTGGCTTGAGCCTTAGGGCATCAGCTCGCTCTTTGGACATGACGATGAGGGCGCAAGCGCCGTCGGTGATGCCAGAAGAGGTGGCGGCAGTAATTGTCCCATCCTCGTGGAAAGCCGGGCTGAGCTTGGCTAACCCCTCCAGGGTAGTGTCAGGGCGGTGGTGCTCGTCTTCCTGGAATAGGATGGTGCCCCCCTTCTGTTTGACCTCAACGGGCACGATTACCTTGGCATAGAATCCAGCTTTTATCGCCGTGGCTACCTTCCGCTGGCTTTCCACCGAAAACTCCTCCTGCTCAAGCCGGCTGATGCTGTACATTTTAGCCAGATCATCGGCTAATGCACCCATCAGTTGGCCTTCGATACCGCACAGGTAGCCATCTTTAAACATGGCATCCTCCAGCACCACATTGCCTAAGCGGGCTCCCCATCGGCTATTCAGGCTAAGGTAGGGAATGCTACTGTGGTGTTCCATGCCGCCAGCCAGGACGGTATCTGACCGTCCCAGTCTGATGCTATCGGCAGCGAGCATGACCGCCTGCAACCCTGAAATACAAGCCTGCTGGACACCAAAGGCAGGCACACTGGTCGGGATACCTGCCTTTACTGAAACAATGCGTGCCGCGTTAGGTCCGGTTCCGGCCTGACGAGCATGCCCGATTATAACCTCATCGATGTCTTCCGGTTTGATTCCTGACCGCTCCATGGCTCCCTTAACCGCGGCAATACCAATGTCCACCACGTTCATGTCTCGCAAGGTGCCGCCGAACTTGCCGATGGCGGTTCTGGCTCCGTTTACAATGACTACTTCTCTGTCTACCATGTTACCTCACTCCTTCGCTCGTCATAATGTACTACTTGCCCTGAAAACGGGGCGGGCGTTTTTCCAGGAAGGCAGCTACACCCTCCTGCTTATCCTGACTGCCGCACACAATGGCGAACAGCCTGCTCTCGTACTGGATGCCATCGTTAAGGTTCATGTCAAGTCCAACATGGATCGCGTTCTTTACCAGCTTAATGGCCAGTGGCGATTTGGCCGCCAGTTTGTTAGCGAGTTCTCTCACATTGGACATCAGTTCGGTCTGGGGTACCACTCGGTTGACCAGGCCGATGTGGTAGGCTTCGTGGGCGTCAATGAGTTCCCCGGTGAGAATCATCTCCATGGCGCGTCCCTTACCGACTAGTCTGGGGAGGCGCTGGGTGCCCCCATTTCCAGGCATGATGCCCAGGTTAATCTCCGGTTGACCGAATTTGGCGTTATCTGAGGCAATCCTGAGGTCACAGGCCATGGCCAGCTCCAGTCCGCTGCCCACAGCAAACCCGTTGATGGCGGCGATGGTTGGCTTTGACATGGTCTCCAGCCGACTGGCCAGCACCCGCCTTCGCGCTGAGCGCTCGCCCAGCTCGGTCATCGTGTTCCGCTCACGTAGTTCCTCGATATCTGCCCCCGCAACAAAGGCCTTGTCTCCGGCACCGGTCAGGATCAGCACCTTGACCGAGTCATCAGCCTCGGCATCACCGGCTGCCTCAAGCGCCTCGTCAATGGCACGATAGTTGAGGGCGTTACGCACTTCAGGCCGATTAAAGGTGATGATGGCCAGCCCATTTTCTTTTTGGTAAATGATTTCCTGATAGGGCATTGCTATCCTCCTACTTGGTATAGTCATAAAAACCGCGGCCGGTCTTGCGCCCCAGGCGGCCACCCCTGACCATCTTCCGTAGTAGAGCGTGTGGGCGATACTTCAAGTCGCCCAGTTCACGGGCGAGGACATCTGAGTTCGCGGTGTGGATATCCACCCCGATAAGGTCAAGCAGTTCGAAAGGTCCCATCGGGAAGTTTGCCCCCAGTTTCATCGCCGTGTCAATATCCTCCACGCTGGCGACTCCCTCAGCTAGTACGTCAACCGCAGTATTGAGATAACCCCTGAGGATACGGCTCACGATACCACCAGGAGCCTCATTCACCCTTACCGGCGTCTTGCCGACCTTTCTGGAAAACTCTATAACTGCCTCGATGGTTTCCTCAGAGGTTTCGACGCCCGCAATCACTTCTATCAAGCGCATCACTGGCGCCGGGTTAAACCAATGCATGCCAATGACCTTATCCGGTCGTTTGGTGGCAGAAGCGATTTCGGTAGGTGACAGGGTTGAGGTGTTGGTGGCTAGGATGACACCAGCCGGGCAAAGACCGTCTAACTGGGCAAAGACTTTCTTCTTGGCTTCCATATTCTCGAAGACGGCTTCGATAATCATGTCGGCGGTAATATCTTCGATATTTGTGGTCGTCTTTATACGGGGGATTATTTCATCTGCTTCTTCGGCGGTTATCTTTTCCTTTTTTACCAGAGATTCAAGGTTCTGGCGTACTTTTGCCAGCCCTTTCTCGAGGATAGGCTTTTCCAAATCACAGATGGTAACCTCGAGTCCCTGCTGAGCTAGCGTCTGAGCAATACCCATCCCCATTACCCCAGCCCCGATGATGTTGACCGTCTCAATTACCATATCCCTCCTCCTTTAATTGAGCGTTGGCTGAGATTCAAGTCCAGCACGAGCCATGGGCGATGTTACATTAGTAAGCTCTTGGCTGCATCCTCTGCCATCGTAACCTGCCCATCGCTAATTTTGCCAGTGATTTCATCATCGCAAGGAATGGCCTAAAAGTCAACACCAGAATGAATTTGTCACG
>JBHIDQ010000038.1:0-14114 GCA_046760155.1 Dehalococcoidales bacterium
GCGCAAAAAATCGACCAGGGTCAATCAGAGGAACAGATTATCCAGTTTTTTGTTGCCCAATATGGCGAACAGGTGCTGGCGGCACCTCCCAAGCGGGGTTTCAATCTAATGGCCTGGATTACGCCCTTTGTGGCGTTGATAGTTGGGGCGGGGGTAATTTATATTGCCCTCAAAAAATGGGTGAGGCGAGAAGCACTTTCTCGAACTTATACTCCGGCTGAGCTTGATGAAGAAGATGAGGAGTACCGGCGCCAGCTTGAAGAAGAGTTAAAAGAGTTTAGCGAAAGGAGTTACCGGTGACCGTTTTTATCGCCATATTATTGACCGTGTTAACCTTTGCCTTCATTATCTATCCATTTTTCAGGCAAAGGTTGCCATCTGCGGATTCGACTGAGGATGAGAAATTGCACCAATTGCTTTCCCGGCGAGATACCACTTATGCTATGCTCAAGGAACTGGAATTCGACTTTCAGTCAGGTATCTTAACTGAGGAGGACTACCGGGAGCTGGAATCAAAGTATAAGAAAGAAGGTATTTCCATTCTCAAAGATATTGACGATTCGAAAAAGGGCGCTGATGTGGAAGAGGAAATAGAAAGGCGAGTCCTGGAGTTACGCCGACGTGAAGGTCAGTTTTGTCCTCAATGCGCAACGAGATATGAGAAGGGCGACCGCTTCTGTTCCCATTGCGGGACAAATCTGAGACAAAGGGAGCAAATTGATTAAACGCTTTACTCTGCTGATAATAATATTCACTCTTATCTTGGTTGCACCCGCCTCGGCTGCCGAACCAGGCGAAGGAATAATTGAGGGCCGGATAGTTAATGGAACTGAAGGGGACAGCGGTGTCGCCAACCAAGAGACTATCCTGAAAACCTATCTCAACGATGCTGAGGTGAATTCAGCCACTACCATCACTGATGCCGAGGGTTACTTTGTTTTTGATCAACTGCTAACTGATGCCGGCTACAGTTACCAAGTGACAGTTAACTTCCAGGAGGCAGAGTACAATAGTGAGTGGCTCACCTTCGATGACGGTGAGACCACCAAATCTACTGTGGTCACGGTCTATGATGCTACTGAAAGTGACGAAGCAATTAGGGTGGAAATGGCACACACCATTATCTATGTTGAACCAGATAGTTTACTGGTGGAAGAGTATTTATTCTTTATCAACGAGGTTGACCGAACTTATATCGGTTCCCAAAATCCTACCACTGGAGAACCGAGAGAAACATTGAGGTTCTCTCTGCCAGAGGGGATAACCGAACTGCAGCCTGCTTTCGGCCTGATGGAGTGTTGTATTACCGGTAGTGAAGATGGTTTCGTTGACACCATGCCTTTTCTTCCCGGAGGTAAAGAGGTGGTTTACTCCTATAGAGTTTACCACGATTCCGGGAAATATAATTTTTCCCATAGAGTAAATTATCCGGTAACTAACTTTACTCTCTTGATACAGGGTGAAGGTGTAAAAGTTGCCAGTAACCAGCTAACGCCACAGGAACCCTTGAATATCGAAGGGGTTCAGTTTAACCACCTTTCGGGCACCAATCTTGACTCAGGTGATGTTATTTCGGTCGAACTCTCTGGTCTTTCCGGGACCAATAATCAAGGAATTATGATATGGGTAGTCTTGGCACTCATAACGCTGACCGGCGGCTTTGGCTTCGTCTATCTGCTGAGGAAGAGAAGGCTTCAAACTGTAAGTTCTGAAAGGAATCTTGAACAGATATACCAGGGGAAACTTGCCGAGCTCGCGCAATTAGATGATGATTTTGAAGATGGTAAAATAGATGAAGCGTCCTATCATAGATTACGAGCTGAGAAAAAGTCACAACTAATGGTATTAATGAAGAGAGGCAAAGAAAAGAGTGGCCACTGATAATGGACAGTCTTACTTCCGTTCCCAAAACTGGGCAATTGAGCTCCAAGGACTCACCAAGTCCTTCGGTACTAATCCGGCATTAAGAGGGATAGACTTTAAGGTAGAATCAGGGGAATCTGTTGTCATCTTTGGGCCCAACGGGGCAGGCAAGACCACCCTGATTAAAATTCTGGCTACCATCATAAATCCTTCTTCAGGAAGGGTTCTGATTGATGGTTTAAACCCGAAAAAGGATGCGGAGGAGGTCCGAAGACGGATTGGCGTCATCACCCATCAAACCTTCCTCTACCATAATCTTTCCGCTTATGAAAATCTGGAATTCTACAGCCGTATGTATGATGTACCCGGCTATAAGGAGCGAATTCACGAAGTATTAGCCATGGTGGGAATGACATCTCGCCTTCGTGACCGAGTAGGCACTTTCTCCCGGGGTATGCAACAAAGGCTGTCTATCGCTCGTTTACTCTTGCATAAGCCAACTATTATCTTGCTGGATGAACCAGAAACAGGATTAGACCAGCAGGCCACTGCTATGCTCTGGGAAGCACTCCGGGCAGAAGGAGCTATAAAACGTACCCTTATTCATACCACTCATAGCTTGGAGCGAGGATTTGCCACATGTGACCGTCTGCTGATTTTGGTTCAGGGAAAAATTGCTTACCAGAGGGAAAGACAAGCGCTGAACATGGCAGACCTGAAACAAGCCTACGAACACTACACAGAGATTGTAGCATGAGATTCTGGCGTAAGGTTATCGCTATCGTCTGGAAGGACACTATCTCCGAGGTGCGCACTAAAGAGATAATCTCCTCGGTATTGGTTTTTACTCTCTTGGTGATAGTGATCTTCAACTTCGCCTTCAGCGCGAGTCAGGAGATGATGCGACTGGTTGCCCCGGGTATTTTATGGGCAACCTTCGCCTTTGCCGGGGTATTGAGCCTCACCCGTTCCTTTGTTCCGGAGAAGGAGCAGGGCTGTCTTGAGGGGTTAATGGTATGTCCCGTAAGCCGAGAGGTCATCTATGTTGGTAAGATGCTGGCCAGTTTGCTCTTCCTGTTGATTATAGAAGCAATTGCTCTGCCCATCTTTACTTTACTTTTTAATCTGCCGGTCATTTCGCCGCAGCTAATTGTGGTCGCCATTCTAGCCACAGTGGGGTTCGTTGCCGTCGGTACTCTATTTTCTGCGGTGGCGGTTAATACCAAAGCACGGGAGTTGGTGTTACCTATTCTGTTTCTCCCCGTTGTTGTTCCGATTGTTATTGGTGCCGTAAAAGCTTCAGAGCTGGCAATTTCCGGTGAACCATGGAGCCGGTTGTCCTCATGGCTTCAGATATTAGCCGCTTTTGATGTTATTTTCCTGGTGGTGTCATTTTTAATCTTTGCTTACGTCATTGAAGAATAGAGGTAAAATAAAATATGCAAAAGAGGTACCTATTTAGAAATATATTACTCGGCCTGAGCTTTATCCTTCTGGTATTATCTCTATACTTGGTCTTTATTTATGTGCCTACGGAGAAGGAGATGGGGATTATCCAGAGAGTCTTCTACCTTATGGTTCCGGTGGGGTGGTTAGCTTTACTGTCCTTCCTGGTTGTCTTCATCGGCAGTATTCTCTATCTGGTAAAGAAGGAGAGCAAATGGGACATCCTTGCCCATTCCTCGGCTGAGATTGGAATTGTCTTTACCACTTTGGCTCTGGTCACCGGCATTATCTGGGCAAAGCCTGTCTGGGGAGTATGGTGGACTTGGGAAGCCCGTCTCACCGCCACCCTTGTTCTCTGGTTGCTCTATCTTGCCTATTTCGTGGTACGCTCCTTTGCCACTGAGGAGTCTCGAGGCGCTACCTTTGCTGCCGTAATTGGCATTGTTGGCTTTATTGATATACCCATTATCGCTTTAGCTACTACGCTCTGGAGGGGAATGCATCCCGGTGCCATAATCTTTACCGGTGGCCTGGTTCCACCCATGCTGCTAACTCTCATAATCAGCCTGGCGGCATTTACCTCCTTGTATTTCCTTCTCCTGATGCAACAAGTCTCACTGAAAAATGATGAAACCCAAGTAAGGAGAATAAAGCAATCCTTGGTCTAGCTTATTAAGGTAAATAAGGAGATAAACAAAATATGGAAAATGCTGGCTATCTGTTTGCTGCTTTTACCATTGTTTGGGTAGTGACTTTTGTCTATGTACTCCTTTTGTTTCGCCGACAGGGAAAGGTAAGACGAGAAATCGAATCCCTGAAAAAGGCTCTTAAGGAAAAAGGAATTGAGCCGTAAAGTCAGGTTTTTCCAAAAGCAAGCCTATTGATATGGCCAAAAGCCATTTTGAAGCCGCCTGGGGGTGCAGACAAACTACTTTTAAGGAAGTTCAGTAATGAAATTCCCGACCCGTCTAACCTTAGCAAAGAAAACTGTTCTCTTCACTACGCTGGGATTGCTCTTGGGGGTTGGATTATTCAGCTTCTTAGGTATACGAGCCGTAAATCAGGCTACCGATACAATGTTGCAAGACCGGATGACTACTACTCGTCTTGTGGCAGACTATTTAGATGAAGCATTGGGACGCTCTCTCAGTGAGCTGGCAAATACCGCTCAGATGATGGAAATTGGTGGGACAAATGGTGATTTGGAAGCTCAAATCGAAGCACTGGAAAAAGCTTTTTCCCGCTTGGCAATTTATATCCAGGGTATCTATCTCCTTAACCAATCTGGGCAGATTATCTTAAGTATGCCAGAGGCTGCGGCGACAGAGAAGGTTAATATCTCTTTCTATCCTGTTATCAACCAAGCTTTACAAGACGGCAAGACCAGCATTTCCGGACTTGTTTTGGCACCAGTGACTAAAGCCCCGGTTATTTTGCTTACTGCACCTACTAAAGAGGGACAGCAAGGAGAAAAAGGCGTCTTGGTTGCTGCCATCGACATTGCTAAATCAAGTATCGGCGGTTTTGTCCAGCCAATAAGATTGGGGCAGACCGGTTACGTCGAAATTATAGACCAGAACGGGACGGTTGTTGCCCGAACCGAGCCCGGTCCCAAGCTGGCTCCTTTTGAGAAGAGTGACCACAGCGGTCACTTTGCGCAATTGATTGCTGCTGGAGAGCCAACCCGTGGACTCTGTCACACCTGCCATGAACCTATACAAAGGGTGGAAAGAAGGGATGTGTTAGCTTTTGTGCCTCTCTCTACGACTCAGTGGGGAGTTGTCATTCGGCAGTCAGAAGAGGAAGCACTCGCTCCTATCTATGAATTGCGCCAGAACTTGCTCCTCTCTGGAGCCGGATTAATCGTGGTTATCTTGCTGGTTGTAGTGATAACCACGCGAGATGTGGTAGGTCGCCTCAAGGGATTAACCACCGCTTCCCAAAGGATAGCCAATGGGGACTTAATCAGTCCAGTCGCTACCTCAGGGAAAGACGAGGTCGGTATTTTAGCTCAGACCTTTGATACGATGAGAACCAAACTTAGGACCTCTTATACTGAACTGGAGCGGAGGACAAATGAACTCTCCTCTCTGCTTTCGGTATCTGAGATTCTGACCTCCCTTCCTGAGTTATCCGATCTGGATACGGCACTCAACAGTGCTTTGGATAAGACACTGGAGATAATGAAAAGAGACACCGGTGGTATACTTTTATGGGATGAAGAGAGGCAAGTATTATATTACGTCGTTCATCAGGGACTGTCTAAGGAGTATGTCCAACAAGTGTACTGTCGCTTAGGTGAAGGTATAGCGGGAAGAGTAGCCCAAACTGGAGAGTCTATTCTCATCGAAGATGTTTCTGCAGACCATCGTACTGCCCATGCTGACCTCATTGATGCCGAGGGGCTTCGGGCATTTGCCAGTGTTCCTCTCCGTTCCAAGAATAAGGTGATGGGCGTACTTAATATTGCCAGCCGTGAAGCCCGTCAATTTTCTACTGAAGATGTGCGACTTTTAGAAGGCATAGCTAGACAGATTGCTACTGCCATTGAAAATGCCAAATTACATCAGGAAGTGCAACACAAAGAGAGGATTCGTGGTGAGTTATTAAATGAGATACTATCCATCCAGGAAGAAGAACGAAAGCGGATTGCCCGTGAGCTTCATGACGAGACGAGTCAGGTTCTAGCCAGTCTCACCGCCAACCTTGAAGCCATAACCGGGATGTTACCCACCAATACCGATAAGATAAAGGCTTTATTAAAAAATGCGCAGGGTCTTTCGGTCACCCTGATTGATGAGATCCACCGCTTGATCTACGAACTTCGCCCCACATTACTCGATGATTTAGGTCTGGTCGCCGCTACTCGGTGGTTAGCCGAAAACACGCTGGAAACAACCGGGGTTGCGGTAAATTTCGAGACCACAGGCAAAGAGAGGCGGTTACCTTCTCAACTGGAGACCACTCTCTTCCGGGTTATCCAGGAGGCGATTTCAAACATTGCCAAGCACGCTCATGCCAGAAACGTCAGTCTGATGCTGCATTTTAGAAGAAATGTCATCGGAGTTAGTATTAAAGATGACGGTAGCGGTTTTGATGTTGAAGAGGCGATACGTGCCAAGGACCGGCCAAGGGGTTTGGGTTTACTGGGCATGAAGGAAAGAGTGGAACTCTTCCATGGCACCTTTGCCATCCGCTCTCATCCTGGTGGTGGGACCGAAATTGACATCGAAATTCCAACCACAAAATTGGCTACTGGACTAAACAAATGAGAAGAACCAGAGAAGAAAGTAGTCATTATCAATTGATTTCCTCTCCTATCATAATAGCCGAGTAAATCTTGGTCGCCGTTAAGATATCATCAATGGCAATCCATTCGTTTGATGAGTGTGCCAGGTGCTCATCTCCTGGGCCGAAAATAACGCTGGAAATACCAGCCTTAACCAGGTATTCACTGTCTCCGGGAGTTATCATGCCCCTGAATTCGGGACGTTTCCCCAGAACTTTTCCCCCTGCTTCTCTGATTCGTTTAATTACTGGTGAGTCTGGGGCAATTTCCAGCGAAGAGCGGTATCTTATTATCTCAATCCCGGTTTCTACTTGTGAGTCTTTTTCTCTTATCTCACCGATTAATCTCTCTAGGTCGTCAATGACTTGTAAATGATTTTTGCCCGGCAGATATCTAATATCAATCTCAGCCTCACAAGCGTCAGGAACTACATTTGGTTTTTGACCACCGCTGATACGTCCTATGTTTAAGGTAGGTTTTCCCAAAACCTGGTGAGGTGTTTGCTCGAAATCATAACCTTCCAGCTTGCCCAATACTTTCAACATTTTGGATATGGCATTAACACCCTGCTCAGGCACACCTCCGTGAGCACTCTTGCCTTTAGTCCTTAGTCTCAGTTGCAGTAGTCCCTTGCAGACATTGACTATCTTCAAGTCGCTGGGCTCACACACAATCCCCATATCGGCTTTGACTCCTTGCTCCACAACGTACTTCAGGCCCTTGAAGCCACCTATCTCCTCATCCACGGTGGCGGTGAGGATTAGATTGCCCTTATACTCGGGGAAAAGGCTAAAAACAATCTTGGGCGCCGCCAGCATCGCCGCCAGCCCTCCTTTCATGTCACAGGCACCTCGACCATACAGTCGTCCCTCTTTTAGCTCGGCACTGAAAGGCTCAACAATCCAGTCTCCGCCACCTTGGGCGGGGACGACATCGGTATGTCCGTTGAACAAAATACAGGGGGCATCCGCCGACCCTCGGAAGGTGCCGACAACATTGGGTAACCCCTTTTCTGCCTCAATTAACTCGACCGAGAAGCCGGTTCTTTTCATCTCTTCTGAGATAATCTGCGCGATTTGAGATAGACTCTGGGCATCACCAGAATAGCTTGGCACCCTGACCAATTTTTGAGTTAGCCGAATTATTTCTTCCTTGTTTTTAGCTACCTCTTCAGTAATACGCTTTGCCAGCTCCATTTTTCACCGCCCGAGTTAGTCATACCAATGTATTTCGTTATTGTCCCAGATAGCGTCTCGTGTCGTCAAGTCTGACCATATTGTCTTACTTGATTCAGCTAAAAGAACCTGATGAGACTTGACAAATTTTTTGAGAAAGACTTAAATTAAAAATCACTATCCTTCACGACCATTTCCTTTACTTGAGTTTCCAATGGTTTGCCAGCACAAGTAAAAAATTTCAGGAGGTAAAGAAATTTATGGAAAACATGCATGAGGAAATATTGACGCAGAAAAGAGCCCATACCATTATAGACCTGGCAGAAGTCAAAAAAGGAGAGAAAGTCCTCATATTATGTGATTTCACTACTGCTGAAGTTGGCAGATTGCTTGCCTCACAGGTTTACAATATAGATGCTCTACCCATTTTAACCATAATACCCGTATTGAAGGGACATGGCGACTCGGCACCTAAGCCTGTTGAAGAGATGGCTATGAATGTAGACGTGATCATCGCTCCCATGAAATACAACATTGCTCACAGTCCACTGCGCACCGAGGCGTTAAAAGCTGGAATCAGATTGATGACGCCTTCTGACATACTGGATAGTTTAGCCAAGGGATTCTTTGATGCCGATTATTACGCAATGAGAGACAAAACTATAAAAATGGCCGAACTCTTGACCAAAGCCAAGACAGCGAAAGTAACCACTGCCAAGGGAACTGATATTACCATGAGTATAGCGGGCAGAGAAGGGGTCCCGTTAACCGGGTTCTGTCAGAAAGGAAGGCTCGCTGCCCCACCCGGCATGGAGGCGTTATGCTGTCCAGTTGAAGGAACGGCGGAAGGCAAATTTGTTTGCGATGTAAGCGTTCAGGGTTTACCACCCGAATTGGACATTTACGAACGGTTACTGGATGAGCCAATTGAGTTTATAGTTCATCAGGGGTTGGTCAAAGATATAAAGGGCGGAAAGGAAGCTAAGGAACTTGAAGAATATTTAAGAAGGATGAAAGACCCAACCGTTTACAATATTGCCGAATTAGGTATTGGCACCAATTCCGCACTCACAAAATGGTATGGTACGATGTTGGATGAAGCTCTCCAAGGTGGGCTTCATATCGGTTTAGGGGACAACGTGTGTTTTCCGGGAGGTAAAGTTGAATCTAGCGGACACTTCGACCCGGTCATATCAAACGTGACATTGGAACTGGATGGTAAAGTTGTAATTAAGGATGGCAAGCACCTGATTTAAAAGGTTATTGCTTGAGTTTTCCTCTGGCCAGTGAGGCAAATATACCGGCGAAACAGAGAGAAGTAAAAATTATGAAGGCTATCTTCATACTTATTAAGAAGGACGGATAGTATTCCGGCGTGATTTCTACCCTACCCATGTAGGTAGCAAATATCAACATAGTTATTCCCATGCTGAGAGTCATACCAATCTGTCTCATTGTTGCTAGCGTTGCCGAAGCTACGCCGTAAGACCTCTTATTAACCGAGCTCATGACGGCATTTGTATTTGGAGATGAAAAAAGAGCAAATCCGAAACCCAGGGTGATTAAACTGACTAAAATGAACTCCATTGTTGTCTTCTGGTCAAGTAAAGTGAAAAGACCGAGTCCCACCGTCGTCAGTCCCATCCCCGATGAGGCCAGAATTCGTGGTTCGATTTTGTCGGAAAGCCTGCCCGCAATCGGCGAAAATACCGCCTGTATGGCAGGCATGGAAACTAAAATTAGCCCGGCATTTTGGGGACTGAGTCCTTTTGTATGCTGTAGGTAAAGGCTTAGGAGGAAAGCGACCGCAAACGTCGCACTGTAGTTAATCAACGCTGCCAGGTTGGAGAAAGCGAAGACGGCATTTTTTCTGAATAGGTCCATATGTAAAACGGGACTCGCTGTTTTCCTTTCCCACCAAATGAATATTAAAATCCCCGAAATGCCAATGAGAATGACAAATATACCCCACCTTGCTGGTAGCAGGGAAAGGCCATACACTGTCGCTATAATTGCCAGACCGTAAATCATAGAACCACCAAGGTCGAATTTCTCCCCTTTTGCCTCAGCCCACTCTCCTTTAAGTTTCCAGAAAATAGCAGCAATAATTATTAAACCTAGAGGCACATTGGCCAGAAAAATGCTTCTCCAGCCAAAATATTGTGTTAAAATCCCTCCCAGAAAAGGACCAAGAGAAAGCCCGAGATAAACAGCGGCCACATTTATTCCCAGGGCTCTACCTCGCTCTCCTGCCGGGAACACCGAGGTTAGAATCGCCACCCCGGTACCAAAGACCATGGAACCACCCATTCCCTGCAAAACTCGACAGGAGATAAGCATAACCACTGAATTTGACATCGCAGATAGGAATGACGAAATAGTATAAATAATTATTCCCAACGTGAAGATTCTCTTCCTGCCGTAGATGTCGGCTATTCTTCCGAAGGGAACCAGAAAAACTGCCGCCGCTAGAAGATATGAGGTAGCGACCCAACTTAATAAAACGGCATCTAGAGCAAATTCTTTCCCAATCGAGGGAATAGCAATGTTAATGGAAGACCCCATAAACGGGGCCAGAAAAGAGCCCATTGTGGCCACAAGGAGTACTGTTCTTTTGCTTACGTTACTATTCATAACAGCCAAAGTGATTAAAGGAATTTTAGCATATCGGCGGGTGGAATGTAGTTGCGATGTTGGGGGCAGGTCGGCGGATATAAAGAAAAACACCGTATTAGTTGGGATTCAATGGTAATGATGTTACAATAGGTTAACGCGTTTAAAGATATGAAAAATAATTTAAAGTAAAGGAGCGATAAGATGACAGAATATGTACCTGTATACGATGAAGCGCTATCTATTCTTAAGGAATTTGTTAAAAGCGATAGCCTATTGAAACATTCCTATTCGGTTGAAGGGGTGATGCGTCACATGGCACGTAAGATGGGCGGGGAGGAGGAGAAATGGGCCATCGTTGGACTGATACACGATGTAGACTATGAAATGTTTCCGGAGCAGCATTGTGAGAAAGCACGGGAGATATTACGTGAAAGAGATTGGCCGGAAGAATATGTGCGTGCTGTTGCTTCCCACGGCTGGGGTATATGTAATGATATAGAGCCACAGACCGACCTCGAAAAGGTGCTATATGCCATTGAAGAGTTAACCGGACTTATTACCGCAGTGGCTATAATTCGACCTTCAAGAAGTGTCAAGGATTTAGAAGCCAAATCAGTAATGAAGAAATGGAAAGATAAGTCATTTGCCGCTGGTGTAAATCGCTCCGTGATTGAAAAAGGGGCGGCAATGTTGGGCGTAGAGTTAAAAGACTTGGTTGCTGATGTAATTCTGGGTATGCGCGAAGTGGCTGACCGGATAGGATTATGAGACCAGGGGATGAGCATAACACGAAGTCTTCGATGTTTGTGAATATCTTAGGCTGTGTGACTTGTGGAAAGGAACTCAGTTAGATCTGTAGGATTAAAAGCAAAAAAGTCGCACACCTGCTTACCTTGAACGTCAATGACCTTGAGATACTGACCTTCCTTAACGATTACAGCTCCACCATGAGCTCCTGGAATCACCCGTCGCTGTACTAGTTTCCCTAAAGATATCATTTGGTTATCTCTCCTAACAGTAAACTTCAAACTACCAAAAACTCAAACCAATCAAATTCCTACCCCCGCAAAAACCGAGGGAAACAAATTTCAAATAGTTCTTATGCTACATAGTTTATCGATTGCGCTTCACGAACAGACCGCACCAGCATCGTCCTTCGGTTTTCCAGATGTCTTGAGATTTGAAATTACAGGGACAAATTAACTCCAAGTCACCTTTCCTAGTCCCGTCTCTTAAGCGGCATGGACAAAGTTTTAATCCGCAATCATTTTCATTGGTCAAAACACCTTCAATAACCATGAAAACATGGTCTTCATCAGGATTTAACATAAAATCATTCTTTTCGGTAAATTCCTCCCAGGCTTTCTTAATTTCTGCTTTTTTCATAGTTCCATCACAAACCTGGCTTCAGTTTTATCAATGGCTACGTAAGCATGTCTTACCTGACAAGTAGGGCAAATCTCCGGCGGGGCTATTCCACAGTGTATATCATTGCAAACGGTACAGCGCCAAATTTTTTTGGCAATCATTTTCTACCTCACTCAACAAGATATTTATCTTACCTGTATGGTATTTTCCACATCCCTAGCAATACCGAGTCGTTCCTTAGTTGAGAACCCGCTCGAGTACCAAACTCTCCGTTATTGAAAATAATCGGCTACATAGGTAATGTAGAAAATTTCCCCTGACTTATACACGGCGACGGCACCATAGTCAATGACCTCGCTAAGAAAATTCCTTTCATATTCTCGATGGTTCTTCCAGACTGTTAATGCGGCATTAGCTATTTCATCTGCCGTGCTATATCCGGTAGCCCAAAAAATGTCTTGCCAACCGATAGCTTCAGAGTATTCAAGCTGCTTGTTTGTTACCATAGTGCGGCTATTTGCTATTGCCCACTTGTAAATGTTATCACCCCACATTAGTTCATCTAAGCCATTATTCTTTCTTTCCTGGTTTACTAATTTGAACACCGCCTGTTCTACATCTTCCTCATTAAATTCCCCCGGTTCCTCTACAAGAGCGTCATACTGTTCACTCAACTCTTCATATTTATTATTCAATTCTTCATATTCGGTACTCAACTCTTCATACTGAGCCTGCATTGTCTCAAATGCGCTTTTTACAGGGTCAAATTGTTTATTCAACTCTTCATATTCAGTACTCAATTCATCATACTGAGCCTGCATTGCCTCACGTTCACTCTTTACCATATCATGCTGTTTACTCAATTCTTCATACTTAGCCTGCACTAACTCAGCTTCAGTCAATTTGTCTTGTAGTAACGCAAGTTGGCTCTGCATGGCACTTAGTTCCTCGCTTACCCTATCATACTCTTGCTGCGGTACTGTTGGTGCACAAGAAGGCACACCCAAAAGTGCCATAACCAACAACGTTATTGATAGTAGGAAGATTTTTCTCATTTTACCTGCCCTCCTAACTCACTAATATTATTAAATCAACCAGTGTGGTAATGTTAAGACCATTAATGCTGATTGTCAATAGCCAAATCACCCAAACCCTTCTCCGTGACCAAAAGCTAAATGTATCCCGGATGAAGCAATGTTGACTGAAAATGGGGAGAAGGAGTAGGTTGTGAGCATGGTTTGAAGCTGTACTTATCAGATAGTGAATTGCCAAGGATAATCATATATTGAGTGACTATAATGAAGCGATGACAGCAACTATGCCAATGATTATGAGATATATACCGATGATGTACACAATTACTCTCAGTCAGACAAGTATTATTACTCCATGATAACGGTTATTATGCCGCCTACAAGACCGCCTATTGATACTAAGCCACCCATTGCTTGCCTCCTGTGAATTCATGTATACGTTTTCTATGCTTCTAACTCATCTTCGTGTAAAACAATCTCTTTATAACCATCACCGATTCTTACCGTATAAATATAAAAGACCTTGGCGCCTCTTTCTAGACTTATCCAATGGTAATCCGTCACTTCGCCACTCTGACCCGCATACCGTTCTAAATCAGAGTCCCTGGGAGATAAGCGGTCACCCCGAACTGGTCTTATTACTACTTTCTGTCCTATCTTATATTTGGGAGCCATTCAATTACTCTTATCAGATTATTGGCGAATGATAAAACGAAATAAGGTATTTGTCAATACCCTGAACCCAAATATATCCTCTTTTAAGCGATGTTGATTAAAAATGGGGAAGGCATAATTGTAAGAAACAGCACGTATGTTTGGTTACCTTGACTAGAGTATGATATCGCAATAGACTTTATTAAAAATTAGAAGGGGGAATATAACATGATTAAGTATATAGCAATTAGTCGTCTTAAATCAGGTTATGACCGTGACGAGACTTGGGAACTTTGGCGAACTAAACATGCAACTTGGGCGAAGGATATTCTGCGTCCAGAATTAAAGCAATACATTATCCACCGGGTTGTAAAGACCGTTAGCGACAATGATATTTTTGGGGTTGCTGAAATGCTATTTGATGATGTTGACAGTTTTGAACGCGCTTTTAATAGGATACTCAGTAAAGAACCAGACGAATTTATGCAGCGTTTGCAAAGGGTTGACAGAATATTACTTGAGTACGAAGAAGTTAAGCTATGAATTGCAAACCACCCAAACTCCTACCCACGTGAAAACGAAGGATATATCCCGCAAAAGATGGAAATAAAAACAGTGGGCCATTGTGGACTCGAACCACAGACTTCAGTCTTATCAGGACTGCGCTCT
>JBHIDQ010000039.1:0-13991 GCA_046760155.1 Dehalococcoidales bacterium
TTCGGGATTTTTGACAAAGTGGAGGCCGAACCACCAGCCCGAATCGTCGATGAATGTGCGCAGGTGGTTCAGGCTAAAGGGTATGATATTATCATCGGCATCGGCGGAGGCAGTTCATTAGATGTCGCCAAGGGTGCTTCTATTGTCGCCACAAATAAGGGAAAGGTGCTTGATTATGCTGGGACTGATGTGGTGCCCCGCAGTGGACTTCCCAAGATTCTAATTCCAACGACCGCCGGGACGGGTAGTGAAGTAACCAGAGTGTTTGTGGTCAGCGATGAGGCAGAAAAAATTAAAAAGGCGGTGTATAGCGACTTTGTTTTGGCTGACGTTGCCATTGTTGACCCGTTGCTTACGGTATCAATGCCACCTACGGTAACGGCTGACACTGGCATGGATGCGCTGGTGCACGCCATAGAATCTTATGTTTCCGTTAATGCTACCCCTTTTTCTGATATTCTGGCTATCGAGGCCATTCATTTAATTGCCGAAAACCTACCGGCGGCTTACGCTAAAGCGAATAATATGGAAGCCAGATTCAATATGTCTCTTGCCGCTACCTTGGCAGGCATGGCTTTTACCAGTGGCGGCCTTGGCGTAGTCCACGCTCTATCCAATCCGCTGGGAATGGAATATCACTTAACGCATGGCAGGTCTAATGCGGTTATGTTGCCTTATGTAGTGGATTGCAATAAGATAGGTAATCTAAAGAAATATGCCCACATCACTCGGGCTATGGGAGAGAATATTGAAGGACTTTCTGCGTATCAAGCGGCAGAGAAACTGGTCGTCTGTCTAAATAGATTGCTTGAGGTTCTCAATATAGCAAGGAAAATTAGCGCCTACGGTGTCTCAAGAGAGGATATTCCCAAGTTTGTGGAAAGTAGCATGAAAATAGGCAGGCTCTTTATTTGGAATCCAAGAAATCTGACGGAAGAGGACGTAAAGAACATTTATACTAGTGCTTTATAAATTAGTCAGGTTGGGCCAATAAGTACCCTATGCCAGCTTTGGTGAGAATAATCTGCGGGTGACCGGGGTCTGTTTCCAGTTTGGTGCGCAGGCGCCGGATATGAACTCTGAGGGTGTCGGCGGCATCCGGGTAATCTACCCCCCATAGCGCTTCGGCAAGGCTAGAGTGAGTTACCACCCGACCGGCATTTTTCATCAGTTGACCGAGGATAGAGCCTTCGGTAGGAGTAAGACTTATCTCCTTTTCACCATAAAATAGCTGCCAAGTAGCCGGGTCAAAGCGCAACTTGCCACAAACCAAAGGGGATTCGTTAACTAAAGAGCCTCGCCTTCGGGTGACTAACTTTATCCGTGACAGGAGCTCCAGTTGCCGGAAAGGCTTAATGACATAATCGTCGGCTCCCCACTCCAGTCCTTTGACTACATCAGCTTCATCTGACCTCACCGTCAGAATGAGGATGGGGACAGCCGAAAAAAGGCGGACCTGCTTCAACACCTCGAAGCCACTGATATCAGGCAGCCCCAAGTCAAGGATAACAACATCGGGATTTTCGTTCTCTACCAGCTCTATTCCCCTCTCTCCTGAATGAGTCGAGACCAGTTTAGCTTCAGGCCAGCTTATCTGAAGAGCTAGGGAGATAGCTTCGACAATTGCCTGGTCATCCTCAATAATAAGAATTTTCATCATCCTTACCCTGTTTCAACTCTTTTTTCTCTCTGGTCGGTAGTTTCTAAAGGTATGGAAAAGCCGAAGGTACTACCTTTGCCCTTTTCGCTTTTTACCCATATCTTTCCACCGTGAAGTTCCACCAACTTTTTAGAAAGACTTAATCCTAGTCCCAGTCCGCTGAGACGCTCTCGATCGCTTTCCAGCCGGTGATAAGGCTTGAACAGCCGCTGCTGTTCTTCCTTACTTATCCCGCGGCCTGTATCCTGAACTTCTACGATAAGATTAGCACCGTCCTCCTTGGCTCGCAAGGTGATGGTACCTTCAGGTGGCGTAAATTTGAAGGCGTTGTTCATGAGATTAAGCACGACTTGGCGAAAACGCACTTCATCAGCCCACACCGTGGGCAGAGAAGAGGGCAATTCCACATTTAGAGATTGGTTATTGTGTAAGGCGACTGACATTTCCTCATTTACTATTCTTTGTAGCAGTGGCAATGGGTCTATGGGTTCCGCATTCAGCTGGAGCATGCCAATTTCACCCCTTGCCAGGTCAAGGAGTTCATCAATCCTCTGATTAAGATTAGAGGCGCCCTGGCTAATGTTCTCTGCCAAGTTCAGCAAAGGTTTGTCTTCGAGTTTCTGAAGTAGCAACTCACTCGAGGCCAGCACCGGAGTAATCGGGGTTTTTAGCTCATGCACCAATGCTCTGGTAAATTCGATTCTTTTGCTTATTTCTTCTTCGAGTTCCTGCCTCAGGTCTTTTTCCTTACTGTAAAGCTCCTGCAATTTTTCCTCCGCCCGTTTTCGCTCGGTGATGTCACGAGCCGCCCCTAGAATCCCGATAGCTTGACCGTCTTGAGTTCTCAGCGGAGTCATTTGGGCCTCGACCCAGATGGTGGAGCCATCTTTGCGCTTTACCTCGAGTTCCAGTGTCCGTGACCGGGAGAGTTCCTTCTTTTCTCTGTTTTCGATAGCCGCTTCTTCAGCAAAAGTCTTCATGGCGACCTCAAGAGAGGCAGGGGTAAGGACTTCCGACAACTCCCGTGCCTTAGCTTCTTCGACGCTGAAGCCAGTGAGGCGGGTAACCGAAGGACTGACGTAAGTAAACCTCAGGTTCAGGTCCGTGGCATAGATAACATCTCTCGCATTATCCGCAAGTAGTCGATAGTGCTCTTCACTCTGCCGTAGCTCATTTTCCGACTGCTGTAGCGCTGCCAGCATGCCGTTGATGGTGCCGGCTAATATCGATAATTCATCGGTTCCTGGCATTGACACCCGTGCCGAGATGTCACCGCTGGTACCGATGCTGTGGATACCATTGCTTAAGCGAGACAGCCGAGACAGAACCTGCTTCTCCAGCAAAAATATAGTTACTACGCCAAAGACCAGACCGGCGCCCACTATCATCAACATAAGGTAGGCGATAGCGATTTCTTGGTTGCGGATTTCTCTGGGTGTATCTCCATAACCATCCAGCAGGAGATTCTCTGACAGGAAATACAAAATCACGATCAGGCCGAGGAACATCGTGCCAATGATGATTCTTGTTTTATAACGTAGTGTCATAGGTTCGTCTTACTCCCCGAGGATGCGAAGATTCAAGCCTCATTTATCATAAGTATATCACACCTTGTTATGTTGTGCGTACTCTACAAATTAGCCAGTACGGAATAATCACCTCGTTAATGCTATAATTTCTCCATGACAATTTTTGCCCTGATACTGGTTTTACTGTCCGCGATGGCCCACGCCACTTGGAACTTGCTGGCAAAGCGCGCTATCAATCAGGAAGTGTTCATTTGGTGGTTGCTTATATCTACAAGCGTATTGCTATTACCTCTGGCGGTGGTTCTAGTCTGGCAAAACCCCATTGTGTACCCAGGCTGGTGGTTTGTCTTGGGCACGGTTGTCCTGCATGCCTTCTATTTCGTTTTCTTGGGACGCAGTTATAAATATGCTGACCTTTCCCTAGTCTATCCCATAGCTAGAGGTGTAGGTCCTTCACTGGTACCAGTAATCGGCGTGGTAGTGTTGAAGGAGACTGTCACACCGCTAGCAATAGCTGGCATTGTAACCGTGGTTCTAGGCATATATACCGTATATTGGTGGGGACGTTTACCGCAGGTGTTGCGAGACCCCTTCAGACTTTTCCGGGAAGCCGGGGCACGGTATGCGCTACTAACCGGTTTAGTTATCGCTATGTATTCAGTGTGGGACAAGGTGGGTGTCCGCTATGTTAACCCTTTTCTGTACATGTACTTCTTAGCGCTTGGCAGTGCCCTGTTTCTTGCCCCATACGTACTGCGGTTCCACGACGTTAGGATAATAGGCACCGAGATACGGAGAAAAGCGGGTAGTATCGTAATAGCTGGACTTTTGATGTTTCTGGCTTACGGTCTTATTTTGCTGGCGCTGCAATTTTCCCGGGTCAGCTACATTTCGCCGTCCCGCGAGGTAGGGATAGTAATGGGAGTGGTATTAGGTACCCTCATACTGAGAGAACCTTTCGGTAAAGGCCGTGTTCTCGGTTCGTGTTTAATCGTACTTGGGCTGGTGCTCATAGCCATCGCCCCTTGAATGCGGAAAAAGAATCGTCTTCCTTCCTCATGGGAAATTCCCGGTTAAACCCTTGACAAGTAAAACCGAAACGGGTATGTTCTAATGAGAAGGGTGCAGAGGCACCTTTTTCTTTGACCCCGATTCAGTAAGGAGGATAGTCCATTGAGAATTGATACGGAAATTTGTATTGCCTGTGAAGCCTGCCTGCCATTCTGTCCCATGGGTGCCATCAGCATGGATGATGTGGCGGTTGTTGACCAAGATGAGTGTGTTGACTGCGCCGCCTGTCTAAAATCCGAGGTTTGTCCGGTAGACTGCATCATCTATGAGCCAGCTCCGTGGCCCCGGGCTGTGCGTGCCCATTTTTCTGATCCCCTCGCGGAGCACAAGGTAACCGGTATCGCGGGACGGGGCACGGAGGAAGTGAAGACGAACGAGGTCACCGGGCGGCTGAAGAAGGGGTGGCTCGCCCTTGCCGTCGAGATGGGTCGACCCATAACCGGTGCCCGCTTTCGGGATGTGGAAAAGATAGCTCAGGCACTGGCCAAGTTAGAGGTCCACTTTGAGCCCAAAAATCCGGTTACTGCCCTCATGGTGGATACCTCTACAGGCAAGATTAATGAAGATATCCTCAACGAAAAGGTGCTGTCAGCAATTATCGAGTGTGTCTTTCCGGCCGAAAAAGCCCCCGAGATATTAAAGGCCCTTAAGAAGGCAACCAAAGAGATTGACACCGTCTGTAGCGTAGTAATGGCGGACCTAGTGGAGCCCGATGAACAAGTACCATTAGAGAAAATGCTCAATGGGCTGGGCTTCTCTTACAGTATCAACGGGAAGAACAACGTCGGCTTGGGCCGTCCCAAGTTTGAAGGAGGTAAGTGATGACGCACACTTTGCATCGTGTTGGCACCAGGGAAAATCTCAGCGATGACTTTGTCTTTCTTTACATGCCGGCATTCGGTATAAACAGTAAAGGTTCTGGTCCCAAGATAAGGAAATTCTTGGAGATAGTGTTGCGCCATAATCCGGTAAACCTCGGTGACGGTTTCCGGGCAAACATGTTCCAGCGTGGTATTGATGATGTCTTGGACAATATAAGAGAAGACGGTACAGTAGTAAATGTAGCCTTCGATAATGAGGATGATGCCCTTCAGGCTCTAAAGGAGGCTAAAGAGGCTGACTTGGGTCTATCGTTGGTGATAAGCGGGCTTTTCGACCGTGTCACGCAGTGCTGTCAGCAGGTCGGTATTCATCGCCACGCCGCCACCTACTCGCTGGGGATATGGGGTAAGACGAAGAAGCTCCCCCCAGAGAATATACTCGAGATAACCACGATGTGTGGTCACGGTATGGTCGCCGCCGGCTTGGTTTATGCACTGGCCGATGATGTTAAGGCAGGTAAAAAGAGCGCTGA
Organism: Dehalococcoidales bacterium; assembly: GCA_046760155.1. GTDB lineage: Bacteria > Chloroflexota > Dehalococcoidia > Dehalococcoidales > RBG-16-60-22 > JBHIDQ01. The sequence goes on from JBHIDQ010000039.1 coordinate 5,615, forward strand.
TGAAGCGGCTAAGATTATGGCCAAGCAGTGTCCCTGCGGGATTTTTAACCCCACCCGGGCTGCCAAGCTGCTGGCGGTCCTGGCCGAGGCTAAATAAGGGGGTTTCCACACCAAACCTACTTTTGATGCGAGCAAGAATTGGCTTAGGTGGTTTCAAGAAACCACCGTTCAAAATGCTTTTAATTGCTCGAAGGCTTCAAGGTTAGATCATAATCGAAAAGCCACCGTCCACCGGTAAAGCTACGCCGGTTATAAAGTTGGCAGCTTGGCTGGCCAAGAAGATGGCTACTCCGGCCAACTCCTCAGGTTCGCCCCAGCGACCTACCGGAGTACGGCTTATGACACGCTCCTCAAGACCGGTAAGTTCTTTTCGTGCCTGGCGGGTAAGCTCGGTATCGATAAACCCGGGCAGGATAGCGTTCACCTGGATGTTATCTGGCGCCCAGGCGACAGCGAGGCTCCGTGTCATTTGCACGATACCACCCTTGCTGGTACCGTAAGCGGCCAATTTACTGCCACCGAAAAGGGAGGTCATCGAACCAATATTAATGACCTTGCCACTACCAACTGCTTTCATTGCCGGATGGACTGCCTGCGAGCATAGAAAAGCGCCGCGGAGGTTGGTAGCGAGAACTTCATCCCACTCGGCTGCCGTATAATCTTGCGGTAACCGGCGGATATTGGTTCCGGCGTTGTTCACCAGGATGTCGATACGCCCGAACGTCTCCAGAACTTTATCAGCTAGTGCCCGAATCTGATTTTCTTCCCGAACGTCAACTCTGACCCCGATCACATGGGTACCAAATTCTTTACTGATGTCTTGAACTGCTTCGGCTGTTTTGGCTTCGTTACGCGCGGCGATGACTATGTTAGCCCCCACTGAGGCAAAGCCACGGGCAATAGCTTTACCGATACCTCCGTTCCCACCAGTGACAATGGCTACCTTGTCCTGTAAACTAAAAAGGTCATTCATCTGCGTCCTCCCTTAACCGTCAGTAGTTAAAAACTAATAGATACCTTAACTGGCTAATCTTTTCTTGTCAAGCTTTAAAAGTTGCCTTAATACTGCTAGCCTAGGTTAATTTGTTGTATATTTTATTGGGGGAAAAAGGGAGCTTTTTAATGGTAAATCCTTTATCATCTGTTGAAGGAGTCGGTGACAGGGTGTTTGAATATCTGGCACGTACTTTTCCTGTCAGCTGCGAAAGTGATGAGTTTTTTTATTTTCCTCAAGTGCGGCTTACCGAACCTCAATGGGGTACCTGGGATTGCTTTTCTTCGGAATCGGTCACTGAAATTGTGCGGCGACTGTCAGCGTGGGAAGATGAGCTTGATATGCTGGCCTTAAATCAATCAGATTTGGAAGTGCAAATTGACATCGCTCTTCTTCAGAAGCTTGCCCGTACTCTCAGAGAGCAGTTATCCGAAGTCAGAATCTGGGAATCTCAGCCAACTTTTTACCTGACTCTGGTTTGTATTGGGCTGGTTGAAGCTATGGAGTCGGAAGACCCAGCGGCAAAACACGAGCGGGCGAGGAACCTGCCCGCTTTTCTGGAGCAGGCCAGCCGCAATCTTAAAGATGTTCCCGTTCTGTTTCGGGATATCGGCTTGGAAATGGTCTCAGATACCAGGAATTACCTCATTTTCTTGGAAAATACATTACCGGAACTAAAACATACTCTGGCGGCTCTGGACAGATTTGATGATGCGCTCAAGAAGGTAGCAACACGCGAGGATTTTCTTCTGCCCCGAGACCTCTTGGAACGCGTAATTCGTTTTCACATCAATTGCAACCTGGACATACAGGGAGTTAACCACGTACTGGACCAGGAAATTAATGATATGCGGCAGATTTTAGATAAGGAGGCAAGAAACCTAGTCTCAGAGCAATTTAATATGCCGTGTCCTCATCCGCTGTGGTCAGAAGCACTGCAAAGCATTCCAATACCTACGGTAAGAAAAGAAAGGCTGATTGGCCTTTTTCGGGAAGAAGTAAATAAGCTGGCCAAACATTGCCTGAAGCAAGGACTGGTTTCGCAGAGCTTGGTTTCCTCCTGTCCGGTTCACGTGGCTTCAATGCCCTCCTTTCTTTTCGCAATCCGCATCGGTGCCAGCTACAGCATAGCACCCAAGCATCCGCCCTCTGGGGGGAAGTTCTATGTACGCACCAAATATATTGCGGATAAGGCACAGCGGGGTTATCTTCGTGAATACAAGATGACCTGCGCTCATGAGACTTATCCCGGTCATCACCTTTTGGATACCTCACGCTGGAACCTCTCCAGAACTTTACGCCGTGCTGTGGAACAGCCAATTTTTTATGAGGGATGGGCCTGCTTCGCCGAAGAGCTTATGAAACTTACCGGATATTTCTCTGATCCCAGCGACCGTCTGTTACTGGCCAAACGCCGGTTTCAGCATGCCATAAGAAGCAAGGTGGATATAGGTCTTCAGACGGGAGCAATGAGTATTCCAACTGCTGCTGAGCACTTAAAAGAAACGGGTATCAGCACGGAACGGGCGATGTTTTCAGCACGAAAATATACCTTGAATCCAGGATACCAACTGTGTTACACTCTAGGCTTACGCCGTTTCCTGGACTTGTTTCACCGGTACGGCGGGGATAATTTGCCAAAATTCGTACACATGGTATTAAATCAGGGAGAAATACATTTTGCGGACCTTGAAAAGATACTGCAAAATACTAATAATTAGTTCTGTTATTGTCACTGGCTTGGGCTCTTAAATCACGAATAAACCTGAGGGAAGGGCAGTTTTGAATAAATTTCTGGGCTATCATTCAGAATGGAATCTGGGGAGTCCGGGAGGTTGGGATTATCAGCGAATCACGCAGATAATTGGCAAAGCGGTCTGGAAGGAACACTTTCGGGAGCATTGCGTTGGCGTGGATCTGGACTTTGACCACCCACTACTGCATCCGGTGAATGGCTTTGTCAATATGCTGCAAGAAGCGTCTCGCTTATGGGAAGGCGATGCCCCCGGTTTTATCGCTGTAGTTGCCGAAGAGGAGACACTGGAAGACGTCGTTGAAAATAAAAACCTGGTCGCCCATTTGAACGCCATAGATGGACTGTCCAGTGCTCTCATGGCGCCGCAGGAACTAGAGCAAAAAGAGGGAAGCATCTGCTGGCAAGGTAAACCGGTGTCCGTCATCTTCATGGACTTTAATACGAACGTTCTGCTGGATTTGCACCGCAAGCATAACTTGGCTCCCCTGCTCCAGGCAGTGCGGGAAGGCAGAGTAATCAATCCCAGAGGCACGGAACCGATCAATGCCAAAAGTATCTTTGAAGTTATTACCGAGCCCAGGAATAGCGGGCGTTTCCACAAGGAGACCATTCAACGAACCCCTTGGACGCGCCAGTTTTATCCTCGTCAAACTCAAGGTCCAAATGGAGACCATATCTCGGATCTTGTCGAGTGGACCCGGTCAAATTGGGATAATCTGGTACTGAAGCCGGAGCGCGGCTATTCTGGAAAAGGAATAGGTGTAGGCGGAATACACCAAGATATTGATGACATCATAAATCAGGCACTCAAAGATGGCGCTTATGGCGATTATATTGTTCAAGAAAAAATTCCGCTTAATCTTTGGACGGAGAGTATGCCCGAGCTGGATTTGGAAAACCATAGTGTCAGAGAGGTTCATTGCCAAACGGATTTCCGGTGTTTGTTCGGCCCGAAAGGTTTGTTTGGCTTTCTGTGCCGATATGGTGGCGTACCGACAAATGTCGGCAGTGGTGGCGGAGTCCAACCTCTCGCTGTCTTACGCTCAGAAATGAGTATAGGTGAGGCAACAGAAAGGATTAACGAAGCAATTCTGAACCTGGACTACGACAGTGTACTGGAAGCCGTAGAACATCAGCAGAAAATGGCGATGGCTCATCATTTTACCTATCTTCTGGGACCCATTAAAATCGCACTGCGGCCTCGTTTGATAACTGCTGGCCAGATGAAAGCCCTGGAAGTATATTGCGCTGGCATCTGGTCTGATTGCTTGACCTTGGAAAAAATGTGGTTATCCGGTGAATTGGACGTAATGGTGAATATCGAAGCTGAAGAGCTTGAAATCATACGTTCCCAACCATGGGGAGGGTCACCGGCCATCTTTGCCTCAGACGGATTATTTAGTTTTGGGGCGCACGTAAAATGAACATCCAGGTAGATGATAATTGGTGGCAGGAACTTTTCGACGAAATTTATCTGCTGACCGATGCCCGCTCAGTTGATGATGAAAAGCTAACCCGCCGGGAAGTGGATTTCCTTGTCGAGACGCTGGAATTGGATAAATCGGCTTCAATTCTTGACTTGTGTGGGGGGAATGGTCGGCATTCTCTGGAACTTTCCCGGCGTGGTTTTCAGAAGGTAACCGTGCTGGACTATTCCAGTTACCTTATAAAGCTTGGCGAAAAAAGGGCCAGAGAGGAGGGGCTAGATACCATTTTCATTCAGGGCGATGCCCGAAATACCAGTTTGTCCGGACAGAACTTCCGGTTCATCATTATTATGGCCAGTTCCTTTGGCTACTTTGTGAATGAAGACGAAAATAAAAAAATCCTTAATGAGGCGTTTCGCCTGCTCATGTCCGGAGGAACATTACTGCTAGACCTTCCTGATAGGGATTATGTTTTACAAAACTTCAAACCATATTCCAATCATAAGGTAAATGAAGAGCTTACTGTTAATCGTGAAAGAGAACTCGGCGATGATATTATTTACAGTCGAGAAACAGTCAGGTCTAAAAAGTGGGGCTGTATCCGAGATAGAACTTACTGTACCCGTCTTTACAGCCCAGAAAAAATATCAGACTTGTTATCTTCGGTAGGTTTTGCTTCCGTATCTTGTGAGAGGGATTTTATGAATCGTGAAGCAGAAGGGGACTATGGATGTATGACCAATCGGATGATTGTCATGGCAAAAAAGAATTGAGAAGCACTAAACGCAATCTCTTCAGGGGACTAAAGTATGAACCGCAAGTGAATGATGGAGCGAAACAATAGGGTACAAAATTTAAAAAAGGAGGCTAGAAAATGAAATTAACCGGTGGAGAGATTATCGCTGAATATCTGATTAAAGAAGGGATACCTTATATTGTTGGTATACCCGGTCATGGTATTTTGGGATTGATTGATGCTTTTAAGGGTAAAGAAGATAAAATAAAAGTCATCCAAGTAAGACACGAGCAGTCGGCGGTTCATTTTGCTGATGGTTATTACCGTGTCACCGGGAAACCATTGGCCGTTTTCACTTCCATCGGTCCGGGGGCGGTTAATACGGCGGTAGGTGTGGCGACATGTTATGTGGATTCAACCCCGGTGCTGTTAATCACCGGTGAAACCCATACTTATATGTTCGGTAGGGGAGTTCTGCAAGAAATCGAGAGAACTCACGATGCTAATTTCCCGAGAATGCTCGAGCCGGTGGTTAAGCGATGGTGGCAGGCGACGGCAGCCGAACAATTACCCGAGATTTTGGAGAAAGCCTTTAACCAAATGCTTTCCGGCAGGAGGGGGCCGGTGCTTATCAGTTTACCGATGGATGTCCAGTCTGAATCTGCCGATGTCGAAATAAGCAAGGCGAAAAGGAGAGCCGAAAATAGATTTTTCGGAGATCCCAAAGATATAGACGAAGCAATTGGTCTCCTGCTCAAGGCAAAGAGACCGGTAATTCTGGCTGGTGGCGGGATGATAACTTCTGAAGCCTCCTCGGAATTAAAGGAACTGGCTGAATTCCTGCAAGCGGCGGTGATTACGACCATGATGGGTAAGAGTTCTTTCCCGGAGGACCATCCACTATATGCTTGGCATACTGGCTCCAAAGGCACCAGTTGCGGGAATAAAATTTCATCTACCGCCGATGTCCTGTTGGCCGTAGGTTGTAGATTTGCTGACCTGACTACTTCCTCCTACCGGAAAGGGGTAAGTTTTTCTATCCCGCCGACGAAATTAATCCACGTAGATATAGACCCCGGAGAGATCGGTAAAAATTATCCCGTTGCAGTTGGCATCATAGGAGATGCCAAATCGGTAATGCAGCAGCTTATCGAAAAACTGAAGAATTCAAGTAAGCCCTTAAAGAGAGATAGTTATGTTGAAGAGATTCAGCGGCTTAAGGATGAATGGTTCCAATCGCTGCGAGAATTAAGGGAATCAAATAAGGTGCCCATGACTATTTCCCGATTCTTGAAGGAATTGCGGGAATTCTTGCCTAGAGACGGGATAGTACTGACTTCGGCAGGTCATCCCCAAGCGCAAGTTTTGCAGGAACTTCCTCTTTATGCACCGCGGACTTTAGTCACCAGCGGCGGTTTCTCCACAATGGGATTTGTGGTGCCGGCAGCACTGGGCGTTAAACTGGCTGCTGGAGAAAGACTAGTCATTGGAGTTATTGGAGATGGCGATTTTCTAATGACTATCCAGGAATTGGCTACTGCCGTTCAATATAATTTACCGGTAGTTTACGCGGTATTGAATAACATAGGATGGATTTCGATAAGAGACCTTCAACTTGATATGTTTGGTAAAGAAAGAGGGATAAGTACTGAGTTCTTTAATAGGAAAGGAGAACTTTATTCTCCTGATTTTGCGGCCATTGCCCAAGCTTTTGGTGCCTATGGTGAGAGAATCCAGAAAGGTGAGGAAGTGAAACCGGCCTTAGAACGAGCTTTTGCCTCTGGTAAACCGGTGGTAATTGAGGTAATGGTTAATCGGGAATACCCTTATTCTGCCGGTAAAGTTGCTGGTCAGTGGGATGTTCCAGTTCCGGCTTACTTGAAGAAGAGCCCATAAATCATAAGTCAGTCGCTAGAAGGCGATTCTAGATAATCCCTAGTTTCTTCGCTGTTTCACGAAAGGTGGAGCCCTTCTTCAGTTCTGCTTCGAATTTCTGCTCTAACCTTTCAATCCTTTGCGACTCTTTTAAGATTTCCGCGGCTTGTTCCATTGGAACCACGGCGACGCTGGTATCATCGGCTACTATAATATCGCCCGGATTTACTCTTACGTCACATATTTTCACCGGACCATTCACGGTTAACCACTTGACCCTGGTTTGCCCTGAACGGGCACAAGTATGAACCACATAGGCGGGAAAACGAAGAGATATAATTTGTTCCACATCACGAACTCCTCCGTCAACTACCATTCCCTCTACGCCCTTCAATTTCATGGCTAAACTCCCCAAACCCCCCATAGTGGAAACTTCTTGTCCACCCATGTCGACAACCAGTATGTCTCCGGCTTTCATAAGGTCGATAGCTTCACCCACAGGAAAATCAGACTTGCTATAGGTGCCGAGAGTTCCGACACACTCCTTCACCGTAAAAGCTGACCCAGCTATTCTAACTCCAGGCATTAAGCACCTGAGACCATTGATAATGCCATTAATGCCCATCCGGTCCATTACAGTACCGATTGTACTCGTTGAGACCTCTTTAAAGCCATGAATTACACTTTTGGGTAATGTCTGCTTCGTCCTTATCTCCATAATAAGACCCTCCTGATAACGGGGATTTCCCACTTCAACTTCGCACCGATAATATACGCATTGGGCTTGGCTGTCAAGTTGGCTCAGGGGTCGGGCTTGGACGCGACAGTCCTTAAGTACCGGTTCGGTGGGTTGCAATTTGGCGCTTAATGAATGATAATAGGCATTGTAATAGTCAGCAATTTATCTCCAGTGCGGAGAGGAGTTTGGATACCGCAGAATTAAAGACTTTGGTTGTCAGTGAAATAGACAACCGCCGCCAACAGCTTAATGAGTTGAGTCTGAAAATACACGCTAACCCTGAGGTCGCTTTCCAAGAGGTCAAGTCAGCAAACTGGTTAATCGAGTACCTGAGGGAAAAAGGCTTCTCTATCAAACAGGGTATCTGCGGGCTAGCTACCGCTTTCCGGGCAAGTTATGGACAAGGTAAGCCAGCTATCGCTATCTTGGCTGAGTACGATGCTTTACCGAAACTTGGTCATGCTTGTGGCCATAACTTAATCGCTACCAGCGCCGTTGGCGCTGGAGTGGCGGCCAAGTTAGCCATAGACAGGTTCGGGGGTACCATTCTGGTTATCGGCACGCCAGGTGAGGAGATGTACGGGGGCAAGGTGATTATGGCTAATAAAGGTGCCTTTGACGATGTGGATATGGTGATGATGGTACATCCGGCGGGGCTGAATACTGCGGCCACCCGGTTTCTTGCCTGCCAGGCATTGGAAGTTGAATTTTTTGGCAAAGCGGCTCACGCGGCGGCTCGACCCGAGGTAGGCATCAATGCCTTGGAAGCAATGCTTCAGTCCTTTGCCGCCATTAATTCGCTCCGGCAGCACATTAAGGATAGCGCTCGCATCCACGGTATTATTACCGA
>JBHIDQ010000040.1:0-13917 GCA_046760155.1 Dehalococcoidales bacterium
GTAGCAACGATGCGGCTGATGGTCGGTGGAGAGAGTAGATTTGAGCCTTCACCGGCTTTATTTCACCAACCCTTTCGCGCCACTCGCTTACTTCCCGCTCGCCAATATTGCTGATGGCGCCATCAATAAACATCGTTTGTAGGGTGACGTTCTCCAGAGATTTTAAACCATTAACTATTGCCCGGTAATCCACTCCCGAGCAAGGTCGGTTGGTTTTGCGGAAGGTCTCCAGGTCACCAGCATCGAGTTTCATTATTTTGAAGTCTAGCTTGGCCAAGGCTCGGCGCACCTTTTCCACAGTCACCGTTGAGGAGTTTGACAAGATGCCAAGCCTTGCTTTGGGACGGTACTTCTCCTTTAACCTTTTGGCAATATCAACTAATTCGTCAAATTGAGGGTGAAGCGTTGGTTCACCGTTACCAGAGAAAGTGATATTGTCGATTTCACTGTCTTTGTTCTCTTGGAGGGCACTTTCTAATGCCTTCTCAAAATCATCTGGAGCAGGAAAATCTCCGAGTCTATCGGTGATATCAACAGTACAAATAGTTGTCCAGCCATACTGGCAGTAGACGCAATTAAAGGAACAGAACTTATAACTGACGGGCGAAATATTCAAGCCTAAAGACCATCCCAGTCTCCGTGACCTAACGGGACCATAGATGATCCCGGACTGTAACGGAATGGTCTGCATCTCGGAACGCTTTTCCTTAATATTCATTACCCCATGGTTTTCAGGTCTATCTTGCTCATCCGGCAAAGACCGATACTGCCGTATTACATTCGCTAATAATCACCTTAGATTATTACCGGTTCCTTGTCAAATTTGGTTATCTCATTCCCAAATACTTTGGGGTTTGTCTCAGCACGGTAAAAATTCCGGTCAGAATAAGCAGGCCACCGACTATCTCATTGGCCGTTGGTGGCTCGCCAAGGATAAGATAGCCTAATATTGTTGCCCCAACGGGTTCCCCAAGAATAGCTACCGAGACAAAGGTCACCGGTATTAAACGCACCGCCAAATTGAGACACGAGTGACCGATAAGCTGTGGCACGATGGCAAGGAGAACCATCCACAGGTAGGTGATAGGTGAATAGCCGGTGAAACTGTAACCAAAGCTCACTGTCGCTATCAGCAGTATCACGGCGGCTCCGGAATAGATGAGAGTGAGGTAAGGAAGAACGTCAATGCGAGTTCTAAGCTGCTTGCCAATAATGAGATAAGCCCCCATGGCAAAAGCAGCCACCAAAGCCAGCAAGTCACCAAAGATAGCCCGTGAACCAAGAGTAAAACCCCCATAATTGATCAGGATGATGCCGATTAGTGCCACCACAATGCCACCTATGGTCAACTTGTTTAATCGCTCACTCCACAGAAAATAGGAGATTACGGCCACAAAAGCAGGATGGGAAGTTACCAGAATGACCGAGCTAGCGATGGAGGTATAACTGAGTGAGGTTATCCAAAGCCCGAAATGCAGCGCGATGAAAACACTTGAGAGCAAGATTAAGAGCCCATCACGCTTGGACAGCTTTTTCAGGCTCCCCATTGATTTTCGGGAAGCAAACGGGATTAAAATGAGAGAGGCGATGGTCAGGCGGTAGGCGGCAATAACCAAGGGCGGTGCCTCCGCCAGACGAATGAATATCGAGGCGAAGGAAACTGACACCACCCCAACCAATAAGATGAGATATGCCTTCATTTTAACCAATCCTAGTTTCTGACCAATGCCTTTGTCAATACAGCGGGATAACTTATTGCTAGTTAACTCCTGGTTATGTTACACTAAAAAACCAATTTCTGAATTAGATTAATGAATATCAGTCTAGAGGAGGTTTTCCAGTATGGCAAAGAGAATTAGAATCAAGGCAGGTCAGCTTGAAGTCGTCGCTGAACTGAATGACACCCATACCGCACGAGCAATTTGGGAAGCATTACCAATCAAAGGGCGTGCCAATACTTGGGGAGATGAGATATATTTCACCATCCCGGTTAGCGTCGAACAAGAAGCTGGGCAGGAACTGGTTGATGTTGGTGACCTGGGTTACTGGCCGCCGGGGAAAGGTTTCTGCATCTTCTTTGGCCCAACACCAATGAGTGAAGGTGACCAGCCCCGTCCCGCCAGTCCGGTGACCGTTTTCGGTAAGGTGGTTGGCGATGCCAAAGTCTTTAAGCAGGTATCCTCAGGAGCCGAGATTATAATCGAGAAGGAAAGCTAAGACTAAGAGGGAATGGAAAGAAGCACCGCTAACTTCAAGGTGGTTTTGCCTCTGACTCTCAGTGGCGAATCCGAAAAATATCCCCGGAAGTTCAGCGATTTAGGTGCCGAGTTTGTCGGGCAACACTGTGCCACCGATGATGAATTTATCGCCTTAGCTAAGAATGCCGATGCCATTATTACCGTAGGTAGTATCAGACCAGTGCCACGGAAGATTGTTGAGAATCTGGAGCGATGCCGGCTAATCAGCAATACCCAGATTGGCTATGACAGTATTGACACGGCTGCTGCCACGGAGCGGGGCATCCTGGTGACCAACGTGCCCGACTACTGCGTGGAAGAGGTCTCTGACCACGCTATGGCCCTGATTCTGGCCTGTTCCCGAAAGATAGTCCACTTAAACGAAGCTACCAAGAAAGGGCAATGGGGGCTCTCCGCTAGTGGCGTTGAGATTCAGCAAGGCATCTGGCCAAAGATGACCCGACTACAAGGTCAGACCCTCGGTTTACTCGGTCTGGGCAAGGTATCCCGAGCGCTGGTGCCCAAGGCGCGAGGATTCCAGCTTCGGGTCATCGCCTGCGACCCCTACGTTTCCCCAGAGGTGGCCCAGCAAATAGGAGTGGAACTGGTGGACTGGAAGCGTTTGCTCCGAGAGTCCGACTTTCTCTCCGTACATGCGGCATTAACCCCGGAGACCAAACATATCATGAATGCCCAGGCTTTTAACCAGATGAAGCCTACCGCCTGCCTGATTAATACCGCCCGTGGCGGTTTCGTTGATGAGGCCGCCTTATATCAGGCCCTCAAGGAGGGAAAGATCGCCATGGCCGCCCTGGACGTTACCGACCCCGAACCCCCTGACCCAAAAAGCCGGCTACTGGCGCTGGACAATGTTATCAGTACCGCTCACTCCGCTTTCTTTTCCCCAGATTCCGAAGCTGAGCGCTGGCACCGGCCTGTCGAAGAGGTGGCCCGGGTGATGCGGGGTGAGTGGCCTAGAGCAGTGGTCAATCCCCAGGCCAAGGAGAAATATATAGCCAGATGGGGAGTCATGAAGGAACCAGGCCAGCGGTAGTGCATAATGTGGCCTTTGTTAAGTTCTCTATTTTGCCAAATCAGTCTCGACCACCCCAGAGAAATATGGCGCAGATGAGGGTCACCGCGAGCATCGTCGCCCCCGCCACCGAGAAACTGGTATAGAAGCCGTAGTGGTCAATGAGATAACCAATCACCGGCGCTATGGCGGGACCTCCCCGACTGCCTAAGTAGTAGATGCCAAGCACCGTCGAGCGTTTTTGCTCTGAAGTATGGGTGATGATGTAAGCTTCCACTACCGGCATACCAAGATGCATCGCCATGCCCATAGCAAATAGGATAATCAAGAGCTCTAAAGGCAGACCGAACAACGTAATATCCCAGCCGAAAGGCACCAGGTTCAAGAGATAAATGGCTGGGCCGGCAATCAGGCCCACGGCCAGAATTACCGGTACCCTTCCCAAGAGGTCAGAGAGAAATCCGCCCAGGGGGCCAGCAAAAATTCCAGCAAAGTAGGCAACGGCTAATGAGGCCGCAGCGGTTTCCTCACTGAGTCTGAAGTGGTCGACGATGAATAGCGGGATGAACGATATTGTGGAGTAAACCAAGGCCAAGCTGGCGATGCCCAAAATGAAAAATGCCACCAGCCGATGCAAACGCCTTGGAGCCGGTGTCACCTCAGTATGGGCAGCAGGTGTTTCCGGCTTGGCTTTCTTAGTGTATCCTAAACGGCCTAGGAGTACGTAGAAGATGATGCCAAAGATAACCGTAGGAATCGCGATGGCGAGGAAGGTGCCACGCCAACCCAGGGCGCCCGCAATAGCAGCGGCAATTAATGGGGCGAGGAAGAAGCTGCTTGTACCACCTATCTGATGGATACCTAATGCTCCACCTCTGTATTCTGGGTCAACTGATGCTGAGACCAGTGGTGCTGCCGCTGGATGATAGCCACCTCCGGCCAATCCCAGCAGCACAAAGAAAAGAGCCAATATAACATAAGTTGGCGCGAGACCAATCAAAAGTCCAGCTACAGCCACGCCGGCAACACCAATAGTGAGTACGATGCGAGGACCGATGCGGTCAGCCAGCCATCCGGCAGGAAGCTGACTGATACCGTACGCCAGATTGTAGGCCAAGACTAACCACCCTATCTGGGTATAAGTAAGGGTAAAATCGTCACGGATGTAAGGCAAAAGCGGCGTCATCAGTGCCATCATCAGGTGATGGCTAAAGTGGGCGAGGACAAAGAGGGGTAACAATCCAGTAAGGAACGAGAGAAAAATGGGTCTCTTAATGATAATTTCCTTTCAGAGTGACTTTTTCAGTTGCCGCGCTTAGGCGACTAATTCAGTCAATATTTTGAACCAAATTATAAATCTTTATCGTTGGAATAGCAAGAAGTTGACAATCTGAAATTTACCATCAAGGTCGTTCTGGGATGACGGCCTTAGCCTTCTTGAGCAATAGCGTAATTGTCACTGCGAAAAGACTGGCAATGGCGGCAATGGTAAAGGCGACCTGGTAGCTCTGGGTTACGTCAAAGACCTGACCTCCTACCCAGGCACCGATGGCACCGCCAATGGTGGCCCCGAAGACAACTACCCCGACTAGTGCCGCCACCGCTCGTAAGCCGAAGAAGCGACCGACCAGCGCCGGCATTTGCGGTACTTCTCCACCATAGGCAAAGCCGAAGACGATAGCGAAGAGATAGAACATCCACACCTCTTCGGCAAAAACGAGAAAAACCAGGGTGGTCATTATTATGGTACAGCAAATCAACAGGGCATTGTTGCTACCGATTCGGTCGGAGGCAGTGCCCATTATCAACCGTCCGAGAAGGCTACCGACGCCGATGATACTAATGAAAGTAGCCGCGATGAGAGAAACAATCCCGATGTCGGTAGCATAATTGACTAGGTGAACCATTACCATTTGCAGACAGAAGTTAAAGAGAAAGTAAGCAAAGAAAAGCATCCACAGTGGTTTGTAACGGGCGGCCGCCTGCATGGTCAGGCCAGTTTCCAAAGTAGCCAGCCTCGTCCCTTTTCCATCGCTATTAGCCGGAGGTGGTACCAGTTCGTCCATATCGTAGGCTTGACGTGGTTTTTCATCGGGGCCACGCCGTAGAAAGAGGGCGCTCGGAAGCATAACTGCCCAGGTCATTATCCCAAGGATAAAGAAGGCTGTTGCCCAGCCAAAGGCAGTGATGAGGCGTTCAGCTACCGGTGCCAGAATAAGAGTACCCAGACCCGTACCACTGGCCACAATGCCCAGCGCAAGTCCACGGTGTTTGGTAAACCAACGAGCAGTAGTCGCGGTAACGGTGGTGAAACCAGCGCTCTCACCGATGCCAACGATTACTCCATAGGTCACATAAAACTGCCACAGGGCACTAACCCGGCTGGTCAGAGCCAGTCCCAAGCCGGCGATGAAGGCACAAGATGACATTACCTTCGCGGGACCAAGCCTATCGACCAACCAACCCATAACAATGGCGAAAAGACCATGGTTCAACATAAATAGAGAATAGACCCCTGAAGTGGCCGCACGAGTCCAGCCGAAATCAGCGATTAAATGCTTGAAGAAGATGCCATAGCTATACATTATCCCGGCGTGCATCAACATGATAGCAGTACAAGCAGCAACGATGACCCAGCCGTAAAAGAAAGTGTCATGGCTAACCGTGGCATTCTCGTTTTGATGATTAGCTGATACCAGAGGAGACCCTCCTTGTCAAATTGAGTACACCAATCCCGTCCCAAGAATTCTACGTTAAACTGCCAAAGTTGTAAAATGCCGTGGTAAAACACGATCAGTCTTGATTTTTGCCATTGGAAAGCCAACAGTGTAAAATAGGAGGTGACCGTTTGATACTATCGTAAGCCAAGGAGGGCAAGGTTAATAATGAAGAGCATGAAAAATAAGAACCCTCTAAAAGTCACCGATCTTACCTTCCGTGATGGGCATCAGTCTAACCTGGCCACTCGGATGCGCACTGAGGACATGTTAGGCATCGCTGAGGAGATGAACAAGGCAGGGTTCTACTCCATGGAGGTCTGGGGTGGTGCCACCTTTGATGTCGCTACTAGGTTTCTAAATGAAGACCCGTGGGACAGACCACGCTCACTGAAAAAGCTGATGCCAGATACCCGCCTGCAGATGTTATTGCGAGGGCAGAATCTAGTCGGCTATCGCAACTACGCGGATGATGTGGTTATTGCCTTTGTCCATCATGCCGCTGAGGTTGGCATTGACGTCTTTCGGGTATTCGATGCATTAAATGATGAACGCAATTTGGAAACCTCCCTCAAGACAATTAAAGAATGTGGCAAACATGCTCAGCTTTCCATCTGCTACTCCCTCACTGAGCCCAAAATGGGCGGGACGGTATTTAACCTTGATTATTACATCAATAAAGCACACATTCTCGAAGATATGGGGGCCGATAGCATCTGTATTAAGGACATGGCCGGACTGATTGCGCCCGATGATGCCTATACCCTGATTACAGCACTGAAGAAAGAAGTGAAGGTGCCGATTCAGCTACACACCCACTACACCAGTGGTATGGGGTCAATGGCCTACCTGAAGGCAGCGGAAGCCGGGGTGGATATTGTCGATACCGCGCTGGCACCTTTCGCCTTGCGCACAGCAGCACCAGCCGTGGAACCACTCGTTGCTTCACTCAGAGGAACCCTCCGAGACCTCGGGCTCGACCTAGCTCACCTGCTCAAGCTGGACAATTATATTGAGTCAATCGCTCCCAAGTATCGCGATTTCCTGAACCGCACTCGTATGTCAGTTATCGATACCAATGTCCTGGTGCACCAGATTCCCGGCGGCATGATTTCCAACCTGGTCGCCCAGCTACAACAATCAAATGCGCTACACCGGATTCAGGAAGTATACGAGGAAGTACCCAAGGTTCGCAAAGAACTCGGTTATCCCCCCCTGGTGACACCCACCAGCCAAATCGTGGGGGTTCAAGCAGTTCAGAACGTGCTTGCTGGTCGGTATAAACTGGTCTCAACTCAGGTAATGGACTACTGCTACGGATTATACGGTAAGCCGCCAGCACCCATTGACCCTGAAGTACAGAAAATAGTGCTCAAATACTACAAGCGAGGTCAGACTCCGGTGACCTGCCGTCCGGCCGATTTGCTTGAGCCAGAATTAGACCAAGCCAGAAAGGCGGTCAAAGATTTCACGCAAGAGATTGGTGATGTGCTCACCGCAGCTATCTATCCCATCACCGGGCTGCGTTTCTTGAAGTGGAAGTACGGTCTGGAAACGCCACCGCCTGAAGTAAAGCCAAAGACTCTGGAAGATGTGAAGCATGAGGATGAGCTCATCGCCAAGGCAAAAGCCGGCCAGCTAGTCGAGAAGCAGTGAGGTCTGCAAGATGATGAAAAAGATTATCATTGCCATTTTGATATTATCACTCGTAGTTATTCCTGGCTGCGAAGAAGTATCACGTCTCACCCAAGAAGCAACGCCAACATCGTCTTCAACCAATCTCAAGATACTTAAGTCAGTGGAGCTTGGTTCAGAGTGGGAAATGAAGCAGATGAGATTTGACGTCGACGCCGAGGATGAAGTGGCGATACTTCTAAAGTTATCCAATGGGGACAAGGTGGACGGCTTTTTCTATCTGGAAAAAGGCGAGGACATTGATTTTCGTATCACCGGTAAAGGGTTACTCTATCAGTCAGCAGTCCAAGATAGATTTTCTTTCACCGCCAATCAGGCGCAGGGAGACACCTATACCTTGACCTTCCACAATCCCGCTGACGAGGATGATCAGCCAGCGAAAGTGACCATATTCTTAGAAGTCATTTACCCTGTCGACGGTTCGATATACATACCGGTTGAGGGTAAGTAGCCAGCCCAAATTATCAACTACAAACTAGCAATTATGATGCACACCTAAGGAGGATGACCCATGGAGTGGCAGGAATTACTTATCGACGGCTACGGACGGATATTGAAAGTACTGGAAGAGGCATTGAAGGGGATGACTCAGGATGATCTGAACCAGCAGCCTCACCCGGATTGTAACAGCATGGGCTGGCTCGCCTGGCACCTGACACGGGTGCAGGACGACCACGTTGCTGACCTTACGGGTGAGGAACAACTCTGGATAAGTGAGGGGTGGCATGCCAAGTTCAACCGCCCGGCTAATTCTGGAGACATCGGCTTTGGTCATAGCTCCGAAGATGTGGCAAAGTTCAAATCACCTGATGTTGAGATCATGCTGGGATACCATCGGGCCGTACTGGAACGGACCAAGCACTACATCTCTTCCCTTTCGGCAGGTGACCTCGACCGTGAGCTGAATGAACCGTGGTACCAACCACTGCCCACGGTGGGGGTGCGCCTGGTCAGCATCCTGGCTGACAACCTTCAGCACGTCGGCCAGGTGGCCTATGTGCGGGGACTCCTAAAAGGCAAGGGCTGGCGGGGTTATTAAGCAGATTCGCATCTTCACAAGAAGACTCGCTTCTGCTAAAATTTACGGCGTAAAATGAATTATTCTTTAGGTGTAGATATCGGCTCGGTCAATGCCAAACTGTGCCTCATTGATGAGCATGACCAAGTTGTTCAGCTTGACAGTGAAAAAATAACTGCCAATCCCAAAGTGGCGGTTAATTCACTAATTGCCCGGCTCAGGGAAAGGTTCCCTCTGGAACAGATTGTCAGCGCCGGTGTTTCTGGTTCAGGAAAAGGTGTCATTCCAAAGGAATTCAATTGGGCAGAGTACAGCAGTTCACTGTCGATTGCTTCCGGACTTCTGCACCACCATCCCGATGCCAAAACGATTATCCAAATTGGTGGTCAGACCTCTCTAGTTATTGAGCTGGAAGACGGGTTGCGAAAACCCTGGAAGGTGTTCTCAAACCCTCTCTGCGCTGCTGGCACCGGAAGATTTCTGGAGCAACAAGCCTACCGACTTAGCATCAGCCTGGATGACTTTGCTAACTTGGCACTCAAGTGTCAGGGCAGACCACCCAGGATAGCCGCCAGATGCAGCGTCTTTGCCAAGAGCGACCTAATTCACCTGCAACAGAAGGGTGTCCCGGTTGAAGACATGCTTTACGCACTCTGTGAAAGTATTGCTCGGATGGTCGCTTCCCTCAAGAAAAGAATCTTTGCCGAACCAGTTTATTTTGTCGGTGGTGTTGCCGCCAATAGTGCCATCGTCAAAGCGCTCAATGATATCCTCTCGATAAGGAACGGGCATGAAGTGCGGGCAATCGTTCCAGAAAACTACCTTTATCTTGAGGCCCTGGGGTCAGCTTTACTCTCAAGAGGAAAAGATTCACGGGTGAGTTTGCTACCCGAGGCTGATGCCCGGCAGCGTTATTTCGAAATGCCCAAACTTGAGCCGGTTAATCTTCCCGGAAATGGAGCCAACCAAAAAATAACGGAACCGTGCGTGGGCTACCTTGGTGTCGATGTTGGTTCTACCAGTACCAAAGCAGTGATACTTGACCAATCTGGCACCAGAGTCTTAGCCAAGAATTACCTGATGACGGCGGGAAGACCGATTGCTGCCGTGAAGCAGGTCTTCCGCAACCTGCTTCTAGACGGTGCAAGCAAGGTTACCATAGCTGGTACAGGAGTTACTGGTTCCGGGAGGTATCTCATCGGTAGCTTCATTGGTGCCGACCTGATTAAGAACGAAATCACGGCACAGACTAGAGCTGCCGCCGAAATTGACCCTGAAGCTGATATCATTGAGATCGGCGGTCAGGATTCCAAGCTGGTCATCAAGCGGAATGGCGTCGTCGTTGACTACCAGATGAACAAAGCGTGTGCCGCCGGCACCGGAAGTTTTATTGATGAACTGGCCGAGATGCTCGGTGTTTCGGTAAATAATGGTGATTTCGCCAATCTGGCCTTTACCGCACCCCATACTATAGACTTGGGAACAAGGTGCGCCGCCTTTATGGGTCAGGCAGTTCCTTCTGCCCAGCAGGAAGGCGTTCCGTTAGAGATAATCACTGCCAGTCTATCCAATTCCATCGCCAAGAATTATCTCTCCAAGGTAGTGGGTAATAGGAAACTGGGTAACAAAGTTATCCTTACCGGAGCCGTATTTTACAACCAAGCGGTGGTCTCGGCTTTTCATCAGCAACTTGAGGGGAAAACTCTGACCGTGGCGGAGCACCGGGAAGTCAGCGGGGCCATTGGGGCGGCACTCCTGGCCAAAGAGGGAATGTCTAGTCAAAGATCAAAATTCAAGGGATTTCAGCAAGTCGTTGATAATGAATGCACCCTCTCTACGTTTGTCTGCCAGAGATGTGACAACAATTGCACCATTACCCGCATGCATCTGCCCAATGAAAAAGCCACTTTTTACGGCAGCCGCTGTGACCGCTACGATAGCACTATCAGTCAAGCAAGGCAAAAAACCTTCTTCGATGAACGGGAAAAGTTACTCTTCCGGGAATATCAGGAGGATTCCAGCTCGGAGCCTTCAGTAGGTATCCCTCGGGCTTTGCTGGTATATGACTACGCACCCCTGCTTATCGGTTTCCTCAATGCGCTTGGGGTGAGGGCTGTCCTTTCTCGTGGCACGACCAAAGAGATTATGGAGCAGGCCGTTGAGTTGAGCTATACCGACAGTTGTTTCCCCTTAAAACTTCTCCACGGGCATGTCGCCGCACTGAATGACGTTGATTACATTCTCTACCCCTGTGCCATACGCTTGGGCAAAAAAGAAGGCGATGAAAACCAGAAGTATGCTTGTCCTCTGATTCAAGCGTCACCGTTTATCATACGTCAGGCGCTCAACCTCGGTGAACGTCTGCTGACACCCGTCATTGACTTCAGTCGGGGTAATGCTGAGGTGATAAAAAATCTTGCCAGTATCGCGATGAAGATGGGGTTTAGCCGAAGACAAGGCAGGAAAGCGGCGCTGGCCGGTATCAAAGCCCAGCAGAAATTTGAAGCCGACCGAACGGAACTGGGCAACCGGATACTGAAACAACTTCAGGAAAGCGGCCAATTGGGCGTGGTTCTCCTCGCCCGGTCATACATGTCACAGGATTCCGGGGCAAACCTGGGCATCGCCGAAAAGCTGGCTCAGCTCGGGGTGGTGCCAATACCACTTGATTTTCTACCCCTTAATTCAGTAGACCCCAAGCAATACTCAGACCGCCCGTACTGGATGTATGAGAGTAAATTCATCGCTGGTACCGTAATAACCGCCGCCGACGAGCAACTATATGGATTAGCGTTAACCAACTTTGGCTGTGGGCCAAACTCATTCATTCTCCGAATTTTGGAAGACATCATGGGAGGCAAGCCTCTGGGGCAGTTGGAAATTGACGAGCATGCTGCCGAGGCGGGCATCATTACTCGTCTTGAAGCCTTTGTCGATACGATTAAAGGATATGCCAGTTCGGCAAAACCGCGTGAAGTCCCACCTCAAGATATCTACCGAGGAGCCTCTCCATTTATCAGCCGGCAGAAGACCCTTCTCATACCTCGGATGGCACCTCACGCTGATGTCGTTGGTGCAGCAATGGAGGCCTATGGGGCTAGGGCGGTGGTGCTCCCTGAGCCAGATGAACGTAATCTCCTCTACAGTAACCAGGTGACCACGGGTACGGAATGTCTGCCTTACCGCGTTACCCTGGGCGACTTTATGCGGTTCTATTACGAGGATGGCGATGACCTGAAAAACGCTGAGGGGTTCATGAGTGGCTCATACGGTCCCTGCCGACTCGGGAAGTACGCCATTGAACAGAGGCGAATACTGAAAGAGATCGGCTTTGACCTGCCGATACGAACCACCGTCTCCAACAATGCCTATCGGGATTTGAACCTTGGTCCTGATTTTGAACGACTCGCCTGGAATGGTATCGTGGCCATAGACGGTCTGCAAAGGCTTCTCTGGCGCACCCGTCCCTACGAAAAAGAGAAAGGCTCGGCCGAAATCCTATTCAACGAATACCTGGAACGAATTGCCAACCGGGTCCGCCGAAAAGAGAATTTTGATGACCTTTTACGTCGGGCGACGGCTGAGTTCAAATCCTTGATTGACTCTGACCTGCCCATGAGGCCACTGGTTGGTATAAATGGCGAAATCTACTTGCGCTCCAATCGATTTAGTAATAATGACTTGGTGAAAGCATGTGAAGAGGCTGGCCTTGAAGTTATCGTTTCTCCGATGGGAGAATGGATTAAATACACTTCCTACCGCAATTTAGAAGATGCCATTAAGGACCGCAAAATCAGGAAAGTGGTAAAAAGCTACATTAAGAAACGTGTCCAAGAACATGATGAGCATCGCGTGGCCAGCTATTACCGGGCTATGCTGGACGGGAGGGAACCTTCAACGGCGGCGATACTAGCCAAGTCGAACCTATATCTTTCCCCCAAATGCGGTAGTGAGGCAGTTCTCAGCATTGGCAGTGGCGTGGAATGGATGGAGTCACCCGTGTTTGCCGGCGTGATCTCGGTGATGCCCCATGGTTGTATGCCCGGTGGGATTGTGGCCGCCATGGCCGAGAAGTTCAGTGCCATTTACCAGAAGCCCTGGATTAGCCTCACCTATGACGGTTTTCTTGAGTCCAATAATGCCTCCCGAATCAATAATTTTGCCGAAGTCATCAAATTCTGCCGCCAGGAAGCTGAGGAAGAGGCTTCAGTTATACCTCCAGATTCTCTTTCACACACGCCATAGCCCAAGAATAGCACTCCGTGAATCGGGTGATGAGGACTCTAGCCCTTTTCCCTTCCTACCTCTGTTGTGGCGCAACGCCAAGCTGCTGCATCATGCCCAGCATGTCCATGCTGACCCAGTTTTCTACAATCTTGCCGCCGGTGATGCGGTGGATAGCGATCCCCGGTATTGTCACCTGCTTGCCAGTAGGGGCGATACCCATGAACTCACCTTGGTGTGTGCCACGCGCTGTAAAACGCTGAACTACCTTATCACCTTCGGCGAACATGTCCTCAAGCGTGGAGTGAAAGTCGGGGAAAACAGTGTGGGCCATGGTAAAGAACTGTTTGGCGCCCTCGCGGTCGGCTGT
This sequence comes from Dehalococcoidales bacterium, assembly GCA_046760155.1. GTDB lineage: Bacteria > Chloroflexota > Dehalococcoidia > Dehalococcoidales > RBG-16-60-22 > JBHIDQ01. The sequence continues at coordinate 13,295 of JBHIDQ010000040.1, forward strand.
CATTCCTGGAAAAACAGAGTGGTCGACAAAGTTGGTAGCGAAAAGCTCGTCTATTACGGCTATGTTCCCCTTGTTCACGACCTCTTCAAAGAAACGTAGTTCGATGGCCTTGTTTTCTTCTACTGACATGGTATGTCCTCCTTTCTTACGTCTTGTAGAAAGTTAAAAAGAGCACCGTCCACCGCCAACTCATCTAGCGGTTTTGGCGCTCTGTTTCATTCCCCCAGCCTCCGAAACCAACACTACAATTATGTTATTCAAAGGTTATTTCGTTTATAGAATTTCATTTTATTTCTTATTTTTGTGGTTTTCAACACATTCTTTTACCTGTTTAAGTGACCACAAACACCCTATTTTATGTAAGCTTGAGTGGATTGGTATGTGCCCGGCGTTTGTCCACGGAGAAGTAACAAAACATCACACTGGTAACAACTTTGCCTTCCTTCAGTAATTTCTTAACGATATGCTATAGTTGTATAGTATGAACCAGCAATGGCATCTCCTCCGCACGGATGAAGCTTTAACAGCATTTAATTCCAAGCGTTCTGGACTCACCGAGACTGAGGCCAAGTCGCGATTACTCCAGTACGGCCACAACGAGTTACAGGCCAAGAAAAAGACCC
>JBHIDQ010000041.1:0-13453 GCA_046760155.1 Dehalococcoidales bacterium
GCTCCCGCCCCGGCTCCAGCCCCAGCCCCAGCACCCGCTCCGGCACCCGCCGCACCCGCTGAGGTAATTGAGTGGAAGCAGCAGACTGGTCATCCGGCGGGAACTCCCTACTTCCTAGGACTGGAACGCCTTGGTAACTCGATTACTGACGCCACTGGCGGGCGAATCGTCGTTGAATCTTTTCCAGCTGGTGCTGTCGTACCAACCTTCAAAGAGTATGACGGGATAAATCAGGGAATCCTCGATGCTGGCATTGCTCCCCCATTTCATGTTAGGGAAGTGACTGGGAAGGCAACCACTCTTTTCATGAACCGAGCTGCCGGACCAGAGCCCATTGGGCAGTACATCTGGCTGATGGAAGGAGGCGGCTTGGAACTGTACCAGGAGTTGATTGCCGATGACCTCCCTAACCTGTTGTATCTAAAAGGCGCCGGCTTCATAGGCACTCCAGAGGTCTTTTGCCACTCCACAATAAAATTCGAAACTCCGGAAGACCTGGTCGGAGTGAACATGCGCACCGCTGGTGACGGCGGCGAGGTACTTGCCAGAATGGGTGTGAACACGCTCATGATGCCCCATGAGGAGATCTACGAGTCTATTCAGCGCGGCTTGCTTGACATGGCTGAATCAGGTGGACCACAGTTTAACTGGGACTTGGCCTATCAGGAAGTAACTGACTATATGTATCTGGGCACCTTGCGCCAGCCGTGCGAGTGGTTAGGCTACGCCATAAACCGGCAGTCCTGGGAAGCGCTTACCCCTGAGCTTCAGAAGATAGTCCATGCCGTAGTCCGGGCAGACGCCATGGTCTATTATAATGAGACGATCATGAAGGATGCGGCCACAGTGCAAAAGTTCAGGGATTACGGTAATGAAGTACTGGCAGTACCGGACCCTGTCAAGGAAGCATTCCGCGAGAAAGCCAAGGAATTCTACGCTGAAGCGTCGGCTGACGACCCCTTCATGCAGAAAGCACTGAAATCGATGGACGACTTTATGGAACTCTACTATGGCTACGTCGGAACCTGGGATTAAAGTCTCTGGCCGGTAGCAAAGTAACTAGCCAGTCCTCCCGCTCCGGGGAATAGCTCTCGGAGCGGGAGGATATATAGAGAGCCTTAGGCAATGAAAAGCGTCTTGCGAACCATTGATGCCATTAGTGATTGGGCGGGAAGGTCAATATCTTGGTGTGCGGTCGGGCTGGTTTCAATAGTGGTGCTGGAAGTCTTCATGCGCTATGCGGCGCAAAAGACAATTATGTGGTCAACCGAGACCGACCTTATGCTTGGTACCGCCCTCTTCTGTGCTGGCTGGGCCTACGCTCATCGCCATCACGCCCATATCCGAATTGACCTTATCTACCTGCGAATGCCCGCCAGAGTGAGAGCAATTTTTGATGTTACTGGCACCTTAATCCTCTTTTTCCCCTTAATGTTAGTCTTCATCCAGGCTTCTGCTTCCTACACCTGGCGAGCCTATACAACCGGTGAGGAGTCCAACTTGACTTACTGGTATCCACCAATCTGGCCGTGGCGGACGATAGTATTGCTCGGCTTTGTCCTGCTCACCCTGCAAGGTTTGGCGCACTTCTACCGCGACGTATACGCAATGATAAGGAACAAGCCCTATGATTGATTTAAGTCCGGAAGTGGTCACCATTATCATGTTCGGCGCCCTTCTAGTGGGTGTCCTGCTCGGTGTCCCCTTAGCCATCATCATCGGCGCCATCGCGCTGGGGATGGGATTTATCGAATACGGGACTTCGGTTGGGGACATACTCTATCCTCGCGTCTTTGCCATAATGACAAAATACGTCCTCTTGGCGGTTCCCTTGTTTGTTTTCATGGGAGGCATGCTGGAACGCTCGGGAATAACCGAGAAAATGTATGACGCCTTATATTTATGGCTCGGTGGTTTGAGGGGTGGACTGTCGGTAATCACAGTCATAATCGGCACCATCCTAGCGGCTACGGTGGGCATAATTGCCGCGTCAATCACCATGCTCGCCCTAGTTGCCCTTCCTGCCATGATGAAGCGAGGTTACAGTAAAAGCTTAGCCTCTGGTTCGGTTTGTGCCGGTGGCTGTCTGGGCATTCTCATTCCCCCCAGCGTCATGCTCATTATTTACGGGCCAATGGCCCTGATATCGGTGGGGAAGCTGTTCATGGCTGCCTTTTTCCCTGGCTTTATGCTTTCCGCTTTGTATTGTACTTACATCCTGATTCGCAGTTATTTACAACCGCATATAGCGCCAGCCGTACCGCCGGAAGAAAGAAGGGTATCCTTATTTAAGAAAACAACCATGCTCCTCACCTCGATGGTGCCACCGGTGCTTCTTATCCTGGCAGTGCTGGGCAGCATCTTCGCCGGGGTCGCCGCTCCCACTGAAGCCGCCGGCGTTGGTGCTCTCGCCGCCACGCTGTTGACCATTGCCTATCGCCGGTTTAACTTTAGAGTCCTCAGAGAATCGTCAATGCTCACCCTCCGGATATCCGGTTTCATCTTTCTCATCATTGTCATGGCTTACGCCTTTGTTGGCGTATTCATCGCTTCCGGGGGACCAAAGGTGGTGGAGGAAGCCATTCTGGGAGCTCCCGGTGGGCGTTGGGGGGCTTTTGCCGTCATCATGTTCATCATCTTTCTACTGGGCTTCTTCATTGATTGGATTGGCATTGTCCTTATTATGGTGCCGATAATGCACCCCATCGCCGCTACCCTTGGCTTTGACCAGCTCTGGTTTGCTATGATGATTTGTGTTAACCTCCAGACTTCCTTCATGACGCCTCCCTTCGCCATGGGTATCTTCATCACCAGAGGTGCCGCTGACCCGAAATTGGGGATAACCATGGGTGATGTCATCCGCGGGGTGCTGCCATTCGTCGGCTTGATCCTTATTGGCCTGGCGCTCTTAGTAATTTTCCCCGAGATAATAACTTGGCTACCCGCACAGATGATCAAGTAGTCAAACAGCAACCAAAGTTCACAAAGAGATAAAGAATATATGGCTATATTAATTACCGGTGGCACCGGTTTTATTGGCTCGGGACTGGCACGTAAGCTGGTGGAGAGAGGCGAAAAAGATATCATCATTTTTGACATCGCCCCTAATCTTAAACGCGTCGCCGATATCAAGGACAGGGTGAAGATTGTCCAGGGTGACCTCAAGCTCTGGCCGGAAGTAATCAATGTCATCAGGGACAATAACGTAGAGGGCATATTTCACCTCGGGTCAATGTTAAGCGGGGCCTGTGAGGCTAACCCCTGGTCAGGTTACCAAACCGTGGTCACGGGCACAATGCACGTGTTGGAGGCAGCCCGGCTCCTTGACGTCAAGCGTGTTGTCTTTTCCAGCACCAGTGCCACTTATAGCCTGGGGATTCCTGAAGTCATTACCGATGAAACACTGCAACGTCCGATTAGCATCTACGGTGCCGGCAAGTTATTTGGTGAGCATCTTGGTCGGTTCTACCGGCGCAAGTTCGGCCTCGACTTCCGTTGCTTGCGTTATTTCATGGTCGTTGGCCCCGGTAGCAAAACACTGCCCCCCTATGCCGAGCATATGGCCTTAATGACCGAGAATGCCGCCTTGGGCAAACCTTATGTCTGCCGGGTCAGGGAAGACCAGGGACTTCCGCTCACCTACGTCAAAGATAACGTCCGCGCCACCGAAATGCTATATTATGCCCCGGAGGCACAAATCAAGACAGTTTGCTATAACGTCATTGGAGTCTCACCAGCCAAAACGCCCAAGCAATTGGCACTGGCGGTAAAGAAGTTTATTCCTGATGCCGAGCTTACCTTTAAGCCGGACCCGGAACTGGTACAGTTTTTTGATGCTTTCTATGGCGGTATGTATGCGGTTGATGATAGTCGAGCCCGCGAAGAATGGGGCTGGGAACCGCTGTATACTGACTTCGAAAAGATCGTGGAAGATTTTATCCACGAAGTAAGAACAAGACCCCAGTTGTGGGGGTTGCTCTAAAAATTACCCGCCTTGCTGTCGACAAACACACCGATGCCCGCTGGCGATTAACCGCTAGATCTTCCGGGCTACTTCAGCCCCTTCGTAGATAGCCGAGGCGATGCTGCGTGGCTCCAGCGCATCACCAATAGTGTAGACCTCGGACACCTTATCCGCTAATTGCGTCGCCAGTTCACCTAGCGGCGTTAGCCCTCTGGCCAGAACAACTTTATCTGCTTCGAGGAAATGCTCCTCTCCGCTCTTCTTATCGACAACCGCTATTCCATTGGGGAATATTTCCTTCACGTCATGCTCATTTAGGAAGGTTACGTTTTTGTTGTCTCGCAATCTAGCCAGGAGGTCCAGCCTGTTTATCTCCGTAATGCCTCGCCCTCGGTCACTGGCTGGAGAGCGGGCAATAACCCACACCTTGTTCGCCTTCTCAGCCAGAAACTCAGCCGTCTCACAGCCTGTCGACCAGCCACCAAGTATCGCCACCTTCTGCTTCCTTATCTCCACTTTGTTATTCAGAACATCGTGAGCGGTTACCACATTTTCATTATTGATGCCGGGAATATCTGGTATCGCTGGTTTTGCTCCAGTGGCGACAATCAGTACATCGGGTTTTGCCCTTTCTATGATATCTGGAGTCACCTCGGTTGCAAGATGAATCTCGACGTTAGACTTCTCCACCTGAGTTACCAGATAATCCCGCAGCCAGTTTATTTTATCCTTATAGGGCGGCGTGGCCGCCAGTTTCAACTGGCCCTCCCCCAGCGCCGCTAATCTCTCGTAGAGACTGACCTCGTGTCCTCTCTGGGCGGCTACTCTGGCGGCCTCCATGCCCGCTGGGCCACCACCAGCAATGAGCACTTTCTTTTTCCTTGCCGCCGGTTTCAACGGAATAAGTTCCCTTTCCCGTCCTACGGAGACATTGACCGCACAGCGGACTTGGGCTGCCCGGTAACTGTCCAGACAGTAAAGGCAGGAAATACACTTGCGAATGTCCTCCACTCTACCCTCAGCCGCTTTGCGCGGCCATTCCGCATCAGCCAGAAGCCCCCGGGCTATGGCAATAAAGTCAGCCTTACCTTCCCGCAAAACATTCTCGGCAAACTCTGGCTCTCTCACCCCTACGGCGATGACCGGGACTTTCACCACCTGCTTAATGGCTTCAGCGTAAGGAACACGCCAACCTTGGGGGAAGGACTGGGGACATATGGTTCTGTCTACCATATCTTTATCCCCGTGGTGAAAGCCCATGGTAACGTGCATCGCATCGGCACCGGCTGCTTCGGCATACTGGGCATAGCGCTTGGAGTCCTCAAGGGTATAACCTCCCTCGGCGGTTTCCTCAGCGGTGAACCGGAAGATAACCGCCAGAGTCCCCCCCACCCTTTCCTTTATTCGCTTGATAATCTCCACGGCAAATCTGACCCTGTTTTCCACGCTTCCACCGTAACGGTCGGTTCGTTGGTTGATTCGCCGCGACATAAACTGATTGATTAGATGACCGTGAGCACCGTGTACCTCCACCGCGTCATAACCGGCCATCCTGGCTCTTTCGGCGGCGGCGGTAAACTCCTCAACCAGTTCCTCTATCTCTTCTATGCTGAGTGCCCGGGGAACTATCGGCGAGCCTGGCACCGGAATTGGCGATGGTGCTACCGGTTGCTGCCCGTGAGTCAACTCCGCATACGCCAGCGTGGCTACATTTCTCCCCGGGTGAAAAATTTGCAGCGCTATCTTGGCTCCAAACGAATGGACAGCCTCAACCAATTGGTTATGTGATGGTACATAAAGCCGATTATCAATGCACACGTTCTGATACTGACCGGCAAACTTACGGTCAACCGCCGCCGACTCCACCATAACCAAGCCAGCACCGCCCTTGGCTCTTTCTGCATAAAAGGCGATTTGGCGCTCAGATATCCCCCCTGTATCAGTAGCATACCTGGTTCCCATCGGCGCCATGACCAGGCGGTTCTTTAGTGTCATCCGCCCTATCCGCCCCGGCTGAAACAATCTCTCAAACCTTGTCGCCATCCCCTTCCTTCTTTTTCAAATTTTCCGCCCATTATAGCTGCTGAAAGAAGTCTTGTCAAAGAAAGTAAAGCGTCCACTGTATGTGCTAGAGACGTGCCTAAGATTAAGTGGGCAGCATTGTATCAGAAAATTTATATATCTAGAAGAACTCTCCAAACAACGTTTCCATTACTGTGGACTCTCTACACCACTATGCTTAGAGCGGATGGCAGTACCGAAAAAGACACCGGGCCTTCTCCGAGCAATTCCCCGTCAGCCTCAACAAGGATTTTCTCATCACATTGCATGGTCATGCTCCTTATCTGCCGCGCTCTGACTTTGTCATGACTGACGTGACGCCCGTTATAGGTCATTTGCCATATTTTCATCATCTCTGCTTTTTTCACGTCGCCAAAAATAATCACGTCTAGTAACCCATCATCAGGCTTGGCATCAGGCGCGATACACATGCCACCTCCAAAGTAACTTCCATTAGCTATCACTACCATCGCACAAACGCAAGTATCCTCAGCCTCCTCTTCCACACGCAGGGTAATACGTTTATTCTTGTAGCCAAGTAGCGAGCCAACACCTCCCAGTACGTGAGGTAAATAGTTAATTGTGCGACCGAAGTAAGTGGGCAGGCGTTTTGAAGCTTCAACCACGGTTGCCCCAAAACCCACATCGGCTTCGTTGACAAAGAAGCGATTTAAATGCTGACCTTTACTCTTGTATTCCACAACGCCAACATCAATCGATAGCCTGTTCTGGCTGATTAAAAGGCTGGCAGAACTGACCGGGTCCGGTGGAATACCTACGGAACGGGCAAAACTACAGGTAGTTCCCGCACTCACGATACCAAGAATTGTGTCATGTGACCCGCTTGAATTCAGAATTCCGTTTACTACCTCGTTTACCGTTCCATCACCACCAACAGCGATAAGATAACGGTAGTCTGCGTCCGCCGCTGTCCTGGCTAGCTCCGCGGCATGGCCGGCACCTTCCGTGTATACGTAGTCGAATAACAAGCCATTTTTGACCAAACGTTTGCTAATCGACGGCCATTCCCGGTAGATTGAGTGGCCACCGGCGGCCGGATTTACAATTGCCCTGGCATATGGCACGGACATTCTTGCTCACAGCCTTGAGCTATTTATGCTGTTTCCATAAGGAATATATTTTCTGACCGCGCATCAATAAGTACCGGCAATGGCAAGCCACAACCAGGCCACCACCACACCCAGTAATCCCCCTACTATAACTTGAAACGAGGTATGCCCGATGAATTCTCTTAAATCACGTTCCAGTTCTATTATCGGACGCCGCAGTCTGAGTTCCCGTATGATACGGTTCAAAACAACTGACTGTTGTCCTACCGATTGTCGAACCCCGGCCGCATCATACATCACTACCAAAGCCAGTATCGCCGAGATACCGAAGGCTACTGACCCCAAACCCTGGAGCAACGCCACTGTTGTCGCCAGAGCACAGACCACCGCTGAATGCGCACTGGGCATACCACCACTAATAACTAAATAATGCAGGTCCAATTGTTTTTTCTGTATTAGTATCACAATCACCTTCAGTAATTGCGCTATTGCCCAAGAACCTACGGGAATAATCAGCACTTTATTGGTAATGAGTTCATACCACACTGTTTCACCTGCTGCCCTTCTAAAAGATTATAACTCCAATATAAACTTCCTGATTCCCCATATCCAGAGGGTTTGTTAGGTGATAATTCTCGTTCCATTGCTATTCTGGCTTCACCTCAGCCACTAGCGATTGGATAATATCAAGGGCTTGGTCAGCCTCGTCAGTGGTTATGGTACAGGGAGGGCCAATATGTAACCGGTTGCCCAGTCTCCCGATAATACGAGTATAGATACCGTTTTCAAGTAGTTTCCTTATCAGTTCAGCCTTAACATCTTGGCCAATCGGTGTCTTGGTCCTTTTGTCGCTTACTAGTTCAATGGAGTGATTGATGCCCATCCCCCCAATATTCCCTACACAAGGCAGTGATGAAAATTCACTATCAAGGCGTTGCTTGATATGCTTGCCTACTTTGGCGGCATTTTCCACTACCTTGTCTCTAACGTAGATGTCTAGGGCAGCACATGATGCCGCCGCCGGAATAGCATGCCCGCAATAGGTGAAACCATGCGAAAACATCTTGTCCTTCAGTACTTGGTAGACCTCGTCACTGATTGCCATGGCGCCAAAAGGCAGATAGGCACCATTTATTCCCTTAGCCATGGTCATCATATCCGGTTGGATATTCCAATTCTCCACACCGAACATTTTGCCGGTCCGGGCAAAACCACTGATAACCTCGTCAGCAATCAATATCACTTCATATTTGCGACATATTTCGCTAACTATTGGCCACCACTCTGGGGGACATTCAAAAAATCCGCCACCACCAATCATGGGCTCGGCAATAAAAGCAGCGATACTATTGGCTCCCTCAGCTTGGATCACGTCCTCCAGTATTCGAGCACATCTTACCTCGCATTCCGGATAGGTTAGACCATAGGTACAACGGTAACAATAAAATGAAGGGATTCGGATTAAACCGGGTGGTGCTGGACCGAAGGCATTCTGAAAGGCACCTTGTCCTGAGCCGGTAACGTAAGCCGAAAAACCAGAGGCGCCGTGGTAGGAATCGTACAAACTGATGATTTTGTACCTCTCGGCTTGCCCCTTATGACACCAGTATAAGCGGGCCGTCTTCGTCGCTGAATCTACCGCTTCTGAGCCGCCGCTGGTAAAGTAGAAATAGTTCAAGTTGCCCGGGGTCAGATTGGCCAGCTTCTGACTACATTCAATAACATATCTGTTACTGTGACCGTAAAAAGAAGTGCTAAAGTCAGTCTCACTGACCGCTTTGCTGATGGCGTCAATAATTTCCTTTTGGCCATGACCCAAATTGCAGCAGCAATTTCCCGAGGCCAGGTCAACATATTCCTTGCCCTCGGTATCAACTAAATATATGCCGTGGGCTTTTTCAAAGACGATACCTGAATTCTGTCCCACGGCAATCCAGGGGTGTATTATGTGCTCCCTATCAGCTTGTAGAAGTAGCTCTGTTCTCCGGCTCACGGCTCTCATTTTGTCACTCCTCATGTTTTAAAATCTTAGGCAACCTGCCCTTCATTTTAATATATTCGCTTAAAAAGAACCATCTAAGAAACACACTATTTCTATATTCTTGCCGGTTAACCAGAAATCTAGTGTAATTCAGCTTTGGTCACCTTTGTAACATAATTTTAACAAATTCGTAATATATTATTAGTAACTTTTATATACTTTTTAACATCTTTTTAAGCATACATACTCTAAAATAACAATAGAACAAAAGTCCTGGCTAAATTGAATACAGCAAAAATATGACCAGTTTAGAATTTAAGAAAGCCAGTAATCCATGGAATACCAGATTCTGGTCATAGGAAAAGGGGAAAAAAGATAGTCAATCTGTAGGGACGGTAACCAAGATGAGGCAAACAATGTCAAATAGTGAAGATGCTAAACTAAATAAGGAAAAGGTAAGGCAGATGTTAAACATACCTGATGAAATCATCGAGTCGGCTGAAGAGAGAGCCACAATTTCCAATGACTACAAGCAACGCCTCACCCGAATCATTGAGGAAGAGGGGAAAAGAATGAGAAAAGCGGCGGAGCACGAGTCAGCCCACATTGTCGCTAGAGCCAGAGAGGGATACCGGCAAAGGTTAAGCCAATTTCTTGAAGAAGAAGTGAAGAAAATAAGAAGACAGGCAGAGCAGGATGCCGCCGATATTATCTCCAAAGCTCTGGAGAAAAAGGAGCACATTATCGCCGAGGCTAAAATAGAGGCTCAACTACAAGTGGAGCAGGTTATCCGAGAGGTTAGGAAACTGGCCGAACAGGAAGCCGCGGCCACTATTGACCACGCAAATGACCAAGCGATGCAGATTACGGCGGGGGCTAAGGAGAGGGCAAAGAAGCAAGCCGAGAGGGAAAAGCGGCGAGAAGTGAAGCGCATTATCGAGTACGCTAAACAGGAATCGGCGGAGATTATTGCTGAAGCAAGGCAAGTCGCCGAGAAAGAGGTCAATAAGATAATAGCTGATGCCATGAAGGAGGCCGAAGAGAGGTCAAGTAAAATTATCGCTCTAGCCAAACAAAAAGCAGTACAGCTTAGCGGTCATGCCTTCGAGACAAGGAAAAATGGCGGCGAGGATAAACTGGCCAAGCTTCTGGCTGATGCCAGGCGTAAGTCAGAATGGACCGCAGAACTTATCGCTGAGGCCAAAGAAAAAGCGCGGCATACCATCAACGAAGCGGAAGAGAATCCAGCAGCTTCAGAGGCGGCTGTCGATAAGGATGATAAGGTCGACTTTATGAGCGACCTGGCGGACCAGCACCGTGCTTCACCTTCCGATTCAGCGCGTTCCATTTGGGACGCCGCCATGAGCAATGCCGAGCGGATTCTGGGCTTGACTGAGCCGAGTCCAGAGGTGGAGACCAAGGAGGAGGATGAGATTCTCGCCCCGGATAGAGCGGAAGCCGAGGAGCTCAGCAAGGAAGCCGATACGGCTGGTAGCGACCAGGTAGAAGAAACAGTTGCCACCGCCGAAGAGCCGAGTATAGAGGCGCCGACGGAAGTTGCAGAGGAAACGGCCGCCATAGCACCGGACAAACCACCGCGAGAAGAAGAAGACGTTATGGAAGGCACGCCCGAAACTGCTCCAACCGAAAAAGACAGTCCAGCAGAGGTAGCAGTGGCTGAGGTCAAGGAAACGCCCTCTGCAGCGGAGGTGCCAAAGAAAGGCGAAGTAGAGATATTGTTAGGGTTGTCGGTAGACTCAATAATTTTGACCAAGCTGCACAACTACTTGACGAACACCCCTGGGATAAAAGTTGTCCGCACCCTCGGTTCCGGCATAAAGGGAGCCACCATAATCGTGATGCTGGACAAACCGATCCCGCTCGTAGATGAGCTGTCCTCAACGCTCCCGGAAGCCGAGGTAACCAGCCAGCAACGAGACTTAAATGGCAAGCGCTCGGTAACGGTGATATATATCACCGCCAGAAGAAGCTAATTACCGCTATCTTATTGAGCCTTCATGGCTCGCCTGGAGGGGAGTGCCGGTAAGAGAGGGGCTTTGCCCCCCGCTGAAATCTCTCCCCTCTCTCCTTTTAAGCAGAGATACGCCAAACTCAGGAGCTTAACAGATTAACCATTTCGTCATTTTTGTGCCACGAGTTAACAAAGCAAGCTTTTTTACCGAACTAACTAAGATATGCCTGATGAGGACAGGTCCGCCGGTGCTCAGTTCCGGACCTATCCTCATCAGTGAGGGGAAGAAAGAAGAATATGGTAGCTTGTCCATTATCGGTCATTATGCCTAAAGAAGGAATACTTAGTACGAGGTAATTTAGATACCAAAAACTGAGTATTTTCGGCAAATCAAGAGTCGGTTTCCCGTGCCCCTAACATCCAAAATAGTGGAAATTGGTGGCGGCAACCAGGCGTCAGGTTGTGCCATTAAGGAACGATGTTGACGGGATAAAGACATTGAAATGCCCTGCCTTCATGGATAAGATAGGCAGGGCGGAGGTGAGGTAGGAGGTGCTCATGACTGCTGACATCTTTATTTTAATACGCTCAGCAAGCAAGTCAATAGCCAATTGGTAACCATGACCTAGTTCCTAAAAGTTAACGACCTTGGATGACCAAAAACACTTTAACCATTGAGTAGAGTTATCCTGCTGAGGTATTAAAGGGAGACTTTAGGGGTACTGCCCTGGTAGTAAGATGTTCCAATAGCCACAATGTTGACATTCCACATAATGCCCGTCTTTTAATAATTGCTTTCTACCGCAATTGGGACATGGCATTAACTCTGGCCTGTTGTTCTGTCTGTGCTTTGGCGCTATTTCCTGAAACCTGTCTTCTTCAGGCTGGACGTGCTGCTTATGAATCATCTGCTTTAGCTCCTGTGGCCGTTGCCAAAACTTCCGCCATCACTTCCAGATGCCCGCAGCGTGGGCAGTACCTATAGTTACCACACTCTTGAAAGCAATGACCTCTAAAGAAGCACTTGATAGCGTCAACAATCCATCTGAGCATCTTACTACCCCCAATTCCTTGTTTAGAACAACAGGTGATTAATTGAAATGCCTTTATTTTTGTTAAACGCGAATATGGGTGAATTGTCAGTAAAATAATTCTAGGTGTTGAAAGTAACGAAAACGTTAAATGTGTTCATTAATTGTGTCTAAAAAATTACAATTTACTTAAATTTTCGTTACAAGTTAGCTGAGGAAAACAGGATTTACCTTTGGAGCGGGTGATGGGATTCGAACCCACGACTCTTTGCTTGGGAAGCAAATACTCTGCCGCTGAGTTACACCCGCCTAAGTGTCTCCATTCTAGCCCAAAAAACGATAGCTGTAAAGAGGCTTGGAGTGTTCAACAGAACGTTTTTAGGCTTCTCCAATAAGTTGCGATATATTATAATATCAGCAACGCCTGAAGCAGTCCTGAACCTAATGCCAGAAGGAGAAAAGTCCGATGAAAATCACCAATGTTGAAGCCATGGTTCTCACCTGCCCTTTGGACAAACCGATTATGGATGCTACTTATACTCTGCCCCATCGCAGTGCCGTTCTGGTCAAAGTTGACACTGATGAAGGACTTTCCGGAATTGGTGAGGCGGCCTACTTTGGTGGCCCACCACTGATAACCAAAACGATTATCGAGAAAGAACTGAGGGAATACCTCATTGGCGAAGACCCGCTCAATATCGAGAAGCTCTGGGAGAAAATGTATCAGCGGACGATAAAACACGGCCGCAAAGGAGCCGTAATCGCCAGCATCAGTGGCCTTGACATTGCGCTGTGGGACATCAAAGCTAAAGCAGCCAGGATGCCCCTTTATCAACTTCTGGGCGGCTGCCATGAGCAAATTCGGGCTTATGCCAGTGCCGGCTTTTACGCCGAAGGCAAGGGATTAAAAGAACTGGCCGCCGAAATGGCTTCATACGTGAAAGAAGGCTTTACCGCGGTGAAGATGAAAATCGGGCGTCATCAAGCTGAAGATATCAGCCGAGTGAAGGCGGTTCGGGAGGCGATTGGCGATGATATTGACCTGCTGGTGGATGGCAATAACGCCTATACTTCCTACCAGGCGATAAAACTGGCCCGAAAACTGGAGCAGTATGACATTTTCTGGTTTGAAGAGCCGGTGCCCGCCGAAGATATCGAAGGTAGTGCTACGGTAGCTGCCGCCATCGATACCCCGGTGGCCGCCGGTGAAAATGAGTTTACCCGATACGGCTTCCGCGACCTCATCATCAATAAGGCGATTGACATCGCCCAGCCTGATGTTACCTGGTGTGGGGGTATCACCGAGGCAAAGAAGATTGCCGCTATGGCCAGCGCCTGGAATATTATCTGCGTGCCTCATTCCTTTTCTTCGGC
>JBHIDQ010000042.1:0-12813 GCA_046760155.1 Dehalococcoidales bacterium
CCGGTGAACTCCATTGCTGAATACAAAGCACCATCCACACCAATGTCACCAATCGTATAGAGGATTAAATCCTTACCCCCTACCCATTTCCCCAAAGTGCCGTAGTAAACAAACTTAAGCGTTGGTGGCACCTTCATCCATATATCACCGGTGGCCATGGCAGCGGCGATATCAGTTGAACCCATGCCAGTAGCGAAAGCGCCTAAGGCACCATAAGTACAGGTGTGTGAATCAGCCCCAATAACTACTTCCCCAGGAAGTACTAAACCCTGTTCTGGTAGAAGCACGTGATCAATGCCCGCCTTACCTACTTCAAAGTAGAGAGTTCCTTGCCCGTAGCAAAAATCTCTCATCATCTTATTCATCTCAGCAGAGGCAATGTCCTTATTTGGTGTCAAGTGACTGGGTACCATCACCACCTTTCGGGGATCAAAGACCTTATTGACTCCAATTCGGTGAAATTCTTTAATTGAAATCGGGGCAGTAATATCATTCGCCATAACCATATCGAGTCGGACATTGACAAATTCACCCGGGCTCACCTTCTTTTTACCAGCATGAGCCGCCAGTATCTTTTCCGCTAAAGTCACTCTAGTTTCCTTCCTTTAACGTATTATTTGCGAAATTTAGATTTAGGGTTTACCCAATAGAACGGGGGACAAGTAACACAACCAGCACAAGTGCGGTGGCCACTACTGAGACCAGGTATAGTCCAGCCCCAGCCGCCAGACCAATGCCAGCTACCGCCCAGATCGTAGCGGCTGTGGTTAACCCGGCGACAATCTCTCCTTCACGGTGCAGAATAACGCCGGCACCAAGGAAACCAATACCAACTACCACCCCAGCGGCGACTCTCGCCGGGTCACTAGCAGCACCAAAGCCATAAATAGAAACTACAGTAAATAGAGCCGCACCAATACAGATAAGAACATGCGTCCTCAGCCCCGCCGGCTTCTTTGCCCTTTCTCTCTGGTAGCCAATGATAGCCCCTAAAGCAGCCGCTAATAGAAGCCGCAGGATCATCTCCACTACTGTTCCCATCTCAGCGCCTACTTGGTTCCTCTTCTGGTGGCTAAAAGTCTATTGAGGGCATTCATATAAGCTTTAGCACTGGCGACAATAATATCAGTATCAGCGCCTCGTCCGGTATAGGTTATGCCTTCGCTCTCTATTCTAACCAGTACCTCACCAATAGCATCAATACCTTCGGTGATTGATTTAATACTAAACTCGGCAAGGACATTAGGCACCTTGACTATTTTATCGATAGCTTTGAAGGTTGCGTCCACGGGACCGGTACCCAGCGCTGCATCAGCTAGAGTCTGACCGTCAGGACTAATAAGTACCACCGAAGCAGTGGGGATACCCCTATCACCACAAGACACCTGAAGGCGGTCAAGGTGGTAGACTTCGGAAACAGTGCGCTGTTCTTCGGCAACGAGGGATTCCATATCCCGGTCGGTAACTTCTTTCTTCTTATCCGCTAACTGTTTGAAAGCGCGAAAGACACGGTCGAAGTCTTCCTCATTTAAGCTATAGCCTAACTCGGCTAGTCGCTCTCTTAAGGCATGCCGACCACTGAGCTTGCCCAACACCAAGCTACTGGCTGGTATGCCTATCGTTTTAGGGTCAATTATCTCAAAGGTTATTGGCATTTTGATGACCCCATCCTGGTGTATTCCTGACTCATGACGAAAAGCATTAGCGCCAACAATAGCTTTATTCGGTTGTACCGAAAAACCGGTTAACTCGCTTACCAGTCGGCTGGTCCGGTAGATTTGCTTGGTATCAATATTGGTCGTCAGCTTGAAAAGGTCACCACGAGTTTTAATGGTCATCACAATTTCCTCTAGGGAAGCATTACCGGCTCTTTCGCCAATGCCATTAATGGTGCACTCCACTTGTCTAACACCCTGTTTGACTGCCTCCAGGCTGTTAGCTACCGCCAGACCCAGGTCATTATGGCAGTGAACGCTAACCACCGCTTTGGTTATGTTGGGCACATTTTGGAAGATACCCTCAATTAACTGACCGAATTCTTCAGGAATGGTATAGCCCACCGTGTCAGGGATATTCACCGTAGTAGCTCCAGCGTCAATCGCCGTCTCCAGAATTTGGTAAAGATATGCCGGCTCAGTTCGGCTGGCATCCATTGGTGAAAATTCGATGTCATCAGTATAACTTTTGGCTCGAGCGACCGTGTCATGGGTTATTTGGAGAACCTCATCACGGCTCTTTTTCATCCCATGCATGAGATGGATATCTGATGACGATACGAAGACATGAATGCGCGGCTGCGCTGCTTCTTTAACCGCTTCCCAGGCACGGTCAACATCATCGGGTTTGGCTCGCGCGAGACCACAAATTATCGGTTTGCGCACCTCCCGAGCAATGAGACTGACGGCTTCAAAATCACCCGGAGAGCTAATCGGAAAGCCGGCTTCCATCACATCCACCCCAAGCTTCTCTAACTGCTTGGCTATATCCAATTTTTCCTTGATGGTCAGGCTTCCCCCGGCTGCCTGTTCCCCATCTCGCAAGGTGGTATCAAAAATAATTACCCTGTCCATGGTTCCCCTACATCTTAAGTGAATAGTTTATTAAATTTCTTACCTGTCTGTGCCTTTATTTTATCCCTTAAAGCCAAGGCATCATTTTGCGTAATTCAGCACCCACCAGCTCGATAGGATGTTCCCTATCCTTGCGCTTCAAGGCGTTAAAGACCGGACGGCCGGCCTGATTTTCCAGAATCCATTCCCTAGCAAAAGTGCCGTCTTGAATCTCAGCCAGAATTTCCCAAAGATTTTCTCTCACCATATCATCAATGACTCGAGGACCCCGGGTGACGTCACCATACTGGGCGGTATGGCTGACCGAATCACGCATAAAGCTTATCCCACCCTTGTAAATCAGGTCAACAATGAGCTTAAGCTCATTCAAACATTCAAAGTAAGCCAATTCTGGCTGGTAGCCTGCTTCCACTAGTACTTCGAAAGTAGCCTTGAGCAGAGCGGTAACACCACCGCAGAGTATAGTCTGCTCACCGAAAAGGTCAGTCTCAGTCTCTTCGGCAAAGGTTGTTTCCAGAACCCCAGCCCGGGCACAGCCAATAGCTGCAGAATAGGCAATAGCCTTATCTTTTGCCTGACCAGAAGCATCTTGGTAAACGGCTAACAGCGCGGGCACACCCTGGCCTTGAGTATACAGCTCTCGCAACAGATTACCAGGACTCTTCGGGGCTATCATGGTAACATCAATATCAGGTGATGGGACAACCTGCCCGTAATGGACGGTAAAGCCATGAGACACCATAAGCATATTGCCTTTAACTAAGTTCGGGGCAATTGATTCGTTGTAGATTTCTTGATGTACACTATCTGGAGCCAGCAGCATAACGATATCAGCAGCTTTGGCAGCATCAGCGACGGAGGTCACCTTTATACCATCAGCCTTAGCTCTAGCCCGGCTCTTACTACCTTCCTGTAGTCCCACCACCACCTCAAAGCCGCTATCCTTGAGGTTTAGTGACTGACCACGCCCCTGATTACCATAGCCGACAATGGCTATCGCCTTCCCTTTCAATAAATTCAGATTGGCGTCTTTATCATAGTAGACCTTTGCCATAATATAAGTTCCTCCTTATGTTATTTTATAGCTTGGCAGTCTATAAGAGATTTTCCACTAATTTGTCCGCATAAAGCAACTCTTTAGAGTATTTCCCCTTTATCGACAGCCTTAGATTTTTTCCCCTCTGCTCTCGGCTGCCCCACGCTTCCTCGCAGCATAGCAATACGACCAGTTCTGGCTACCTCCCTGATACCGAAATTACGGAGTAAATTAAGTAAAGAATCGACCTTATCCTCATCACCGGTAATCTCAATAGTTAAGGAATCGGCCGCCACATCTACGATGTTAGCTCGAAATATGTCGGCAATCTCAATAATCTCACTTCGGGTAGTAGAAGTAGCTCTTACTTTGATCAAGGCTAGTTCACGAACCGTGATATTATCCTCAGTAACATCAGCTACCTTGACCACATCGATAACCTTACTCAGTTGCTTTCTAACCTGTTCTAAAATATTAGCCGACCCACTGACCACAATGGTCATACGGGATAAAGCAGGTAACTCACTATGTCCCACAGCAATACTTTCAATATTAAAGCCCCGCCGCCGAAAAAGGCTGGCCATTCGGGTGAGCACGCCGGGCTTATCTTCTACCAAAGCAACTAGAGTGTGCTTCATCGTCGCTGGGCTGTTACTCCTGTATTACATTTTCCCATAATCTTAGTTAAGACTAGGCTACACGGCATCTTCAGCGGTAATATCAGACACTTTGACAACATCTATTATCTTTTCTAGTTGTTTTCTAACCTGGCCCAAGACTATAGCTGACCCGGATACCACGATGGCTACGCGAGTTAAACCAGGCCGTTCACTATCTTCAGTTTCGATGGTCTCGAGAACGTTAACACTGTGAATGTTAAAGCCACGCCTGCGGAAAACATTCGACATCCGGTTCAGCACTCCGGGTTTATCCTCGACAAGAGCCAATAGAATATGTTTTGTTGTCGTCACGTTAATACCTTTTCAATATTAGATATTGCTCACGCGTAGTCTGGTGGAATCGGAGATGGCTTTCACTTTTTGTTTCGGCTCTTCAATAAGTTCGGCTAAAGTTGCCCCTGGTGGTATCATTGGATAAACGCTTTCCTCCGGTTCCACCTTAAAATCAATCAAGAAAGGACCATTGTAACTCATGGCCTGCTCAATCGCCGCAACCACTTCTTCTTTATGCTCAACCTTTAATCCGGGCAGGCAATATCCTTCAGCAATCTTGACAAAGTCAGGGCAGGATAATGGAGTAGCCACATATCGCCTTTTATAAAAAAGTTCTTGCCATTGTCTTACCATGCCCAGAAAGCCGTTATTGATAATCGCTATCTTAACTGGCGCTTGCTCTTGAACTATGGTAGCTAACTCTTGAATCGTCATCTGAAAACTGCCATCGCCATCAATGCACCAAACCGCACTATCCGGACAGCCTACTTGAGCTCCCATCGCTGCCGGCAACCCAAATCCCATTGCCCCCAGGCCACCGGATGAAATCAAAGTATTCGGTTTATTGTAACAGTAATGTTGTGCGGCCCACATTTGGTGTTGCCCAACTCCAGTAATAATAATCGCTTCCCCTTTAGTTACCTCATATATCTTACGAACAACATACTGGGGCAAGAGTCCATCACTATCCCTGATTTCCGTTGAGGGGCGTTCTTTTCGCCAGTCATCAAGCTGCCTAATCCAGCCAGTATGTTTGGCAGAGGCAATTGATTTATTTAAGGCCTGCAAAACTGTCTTCACATCGCCAACTATCGGCACATCCACACGTACATTTTTCCCAATCTCGGCAGGGTCAATGTCAATATGGATAATATGAGCGTGGGGCGCAAAGGCACTTATTTTACCGGTAACCCGGTCATCAAATCTCATTCCGATAGCAATAATCACATCAGCATTATTGACTGCCAAATTAGCATAAACCATGCCGTGCATGCCCACCATACCATAACTTAGAATATGACTCTCTGGAAAACAACCAACGCCCAATAAAGTAGTCACCACCGGTACTTGTGCCATCTCGGCAAGCTGCTTCAGTTCATCAAATGCCCGGGAGATATTCACCCCTCTGCCGGCAATAATAAGGGGGCGCTCAGCTTCATTTAGGAGTTTTGCAGCTTTTTTGATTTGTGTCGGGTGCCCTTGCAACGTCGGTTTGTAGCCGGGTAAATCCACTTTGTCTGGGTAGTCAAATTCGGCATGTTCCAGAAAAACATCTCGGGGAATATCGATTAGCACAGGTCCAGGCCGGCCGGTACTGGCTAAATGAAAGGCTTGCTTTACCACTCCAGCCAGGTTATTGACATCAAGGACAAGATAATTATGTTTGGTAATAGGCAAAGTAATGCCGGTAATGTCTGTCTCTTGAAAAGCATCTCGGCCAATAAAGGACTTACTTACTTGCCCAGTGACCGCGATTACCGGCGACGAATCAAGGAAAGCATTAGCAATCCCGGTTACTAGGTTAGTTGCGCCAGGACCAGAGGTAGCAAAGCACACTCCCACTTTTCCCGTCGCCCGAGCATAGCCATCAGCGGCATGCGCTGCTCCCTGCTCATGGCGTACCAGAATATGACGAAGCTGTGGATACTGAGGTAAAGTATCATATAGTGGTATGACCGCTCCTCCGGGCAAACCAAAGATAACCTCTACTCCTTCTTTTATCAAGCTTTCACATAGAATCTGAGCACCTGTCATCTTCATAATAGCCTCCTTCACCCGCTAAACACGGCTCCGGTGCTAGCGGAACCCACCTTCTCGGCATAGTATCTAAGATAACCAGTTCTTGCTTTCGGTTCAAATGCGGCTAGCTTTGCCAGACGATTGGCTATCTCTTCATCAGTAAGTTCTACCTCAAGTTTATAATTAGGAATATCAATGCTAATCACATCGCCATCTCTTAAAGCAGCAATTGGTCCTCGACTCGCTGCTTCAGGAGAGACGTGCCCAATGGCAGCGCCACGAGAGCCTCCCGAGAAACGTCCGTCAGTAATCAGCGCTACCTCTTTATCTAAACCGGCGCCACTTAAGAGCGAAGTAGGCGTGAGCATTTCTCTCATCCCCGGTCCACCTTTGGGGCCTTCATAGCGGATAATGATGACATCACCGGGTTTTATTCTGCCTCCCATGATTGCCTCGGTAGCCTTTTCTTCGGAATCAAACACCCTAGCTGGCCCCCGATGGGTCAACATTTCGAGAGCTACTGCCGACTTTCTCACGATAGCACCATCCGGGGCTAGATTACCAAATAGTATCGCCAAACCGCCAGTAGGAGCATAAGCATTGTCCACAGGGCGAATAACATCCTTATCCCGAATCTGACTACCGGCAATATTTCCAGACAGTGTTTTACCGGTCACGGTTTTTAAATCTAGCTTTAACAATCCCCGTATTTCATTCATGACTGCCGATATACCACCGGCATGATCCAAATCTTCGATGTGATATTTGCGCTGATGGTCCACATAAGCTGGTGCCAGTTTGCACAAACAGGGGGTGCGTTGACTTATCTCATTTACCATCGTCAGCGGGAAGTTAATCCCTGCCTCGTGAGCGATAGCCATAAGATGTAACACTGAGTTGGTACTGGCGCCTAAGGCCATATCTACGACAAGGGCATTATAAACGGAATCATTATTGATGAAATCCCGGGGACGAATATCATCAGCCAGAAGTTTCATCACTTGTCGTCCCGCCTCCCGAGCCAAGCCCTGTCGTCTGGCATCAACCGCGGGAATAGTCCCATTACCGGGTAAGCCTATCCCCAGGGCCTCAGTGAGACAACTCATGGTATTAGCAGTAAACATTCCAGCACAGCTACCACAGCCGGGGCAGGCTACCTCTTCTAATTGTTGCAGTTCTTCCTGACTCATCTTACCACTGATTACCTCACCTACTCCCTCGAAGACAGAAATTAGGTCAACTTTTCTGCCATCACTACCAAAACGCCCGGCAAGCATAGGACCACCGCTGACAAAGATAGACGGTAAATTCAGTCTGGGAGCAGCCATAAGCATCCCGGGAACTATTTTGTCACAACTCGGAATAAAGACCAAACCATCAAAGGCATGAGCTTCCGCCACCGTCTCCACTGAATCAGCAATCAGTTCTCGGCTGGGCAGGCTATATTTCATTCCGGGATGGTTCATGACAATACCATCACACACCGCAATGGTATTAACTTCAAAAGGGACACCTCCTCCTTCACGCACCCCGGCCTTGACCGCCTCGGCAATACCCCGCAGGTGGATATGCCCGGGGACAATCTCACTAAAGCTATTAATAATACCGATGAAGGGCTTGTTTATTTCCGAACGGGTGCAGCCCAGGGCATACAATAGAGAGCGGTGCGGCGCTCGCTCAATACCTTTTTTGACAACATCACTTTTCATATCGTATCTCCCACAGTATAATTTAAAAAAAGCCCTACCTATAAAAATACGGACTGGAAACTCAGAAAATCCGCCTCCGACTCACTTTCAGCCCGTGTGAAAAGATAGCACAGTATACAACAATATACAGTTTATTGTCAAACTATCAATATTGGCTGGTTATATCTAACTTAGTCTGGAAGCGACTGCAAAGCTTGCCAAAGTTCTAGCCAGCTCACCCGTCCCTGCCGGATAAGTTGAGGTGGACTCACCGTTAAATCAACGATGGTAGAAAGGCCACGTACTGGTAATGGGCCTTGATCCAGAATCAGCGCCACGTTCTCAACCACCGCTCCCAGTTGCTCGATTACTTCTGGCACCGAATAAGGTGTCGGTTGGCCGCTTAGATTGGCACTGGTCGCCGTTAGTGGAAGATCAGTCATCGCCGCTAAATCCAGTATTACCTTATTGTCAGGGATTCGGATGCCGATAGTATCCCGTCCGGCAACAAGTAAGGGAGGTATTATCTCTTCCTTAGGTAGCACTAAGGTAAGAGCACCGGGAAGGAAATTGCAAGCGAGATGCTCAGCAACTTTGTTCCAATGGGCATATTTTCTCGCTGCCTCGATAGAATTAACCGCTACATGTATTGGATTGGAGTAAGTGCGACCTTTTAGATTAAAAACCTTGACCACTGCCTTGGCATCAAGCGCATTAGCCGCTAGAGCGTAACCGGTATCTGTCGGACATACTATCACCTTGCCTTTAGCAATGAGACGTGCCGCTCGTTTGAGTAGTCGAGAAGAGGGTTTATTCGCATTGATTACTTCTATCTCAACGGCCACCTTTCACCTCGAGTGGGATGTTGGGGATTACATTGAGATTTAGGTCATCCACTTTACCCTGTCTAAGTCTAGCATATCCCGCCGTGGCTATCATTGCTGCATTGTCGGTGCAGAGAGAAAGTTCCGGAAAAAATACTTCAATCTCTTCCTGCCGACAGGTTTCCAGAAACACCTCTCTTAACCGTCTATTGGCGGAGACACCACCGGTAACACTAATCGCCGATACTTTCCGCTGTAAAGCGGCGTGTAGCGTCTTTGACACCAGAACGTCCACGATTGCTTCCTGGAAACTGGCGGCAATATCTTCAAGAGGTAATGTTTCACCGTTAGCGATTCGGTGTTTAAAGGCATTGATAATGGCCGTTTTCAAGCCACTGAAGCTGAAGTCCAGCATCTTAGCTTTTAACAGTGGTCGGGGGAAATCAAAGGCTTTTCGATTGCCTCTAACCGCAAGTTTATCAATAACTGGGCCCCCGGGAAAACCAAGGTCAAGAAATTTGGCAATCTTATCAAAGGCTTCACCAGCTGCATCATCAAGGGTGCTCCCTAGCAACTCATATTGGCAGTAATCTTGAACAAAAACCAGCATGGTATGACCGCCGGAGACGGTCAAACAAATATGAGGCATAGGGATTTGAGGATTGCTCAGCAGATTAGCAAAAATATGTCCCTCAATGTGATGCACCCCGATTAAAGGAATGTGTAAAGCATAACTAAGTGACTTCGCTGCCGCCACCCCAACCAAAAGACAGCCAATCAACCCCTGTTTTGCCGTAACAGCAATGGCTTCGACGTCGGCTAGGGTTTTATTAGCGGAATCAAGAGCTTCCTTGATCACATAACCAATAAGTTCGGTATGTCTTCGGGCGGCAATTTCCGGTACAACACCACCAAATTTTTGGAGCAAGTCCAACTGAGTGGCAATTTTATTCGAAAGCAAAATCTTACCGTCAGTGACCAAGGCGGCAGCTGTTTCATCACAGGAAGTTTCGATCCCTAAAACTAACATAGCGAAAATCCTAATCCTTTACTTGGGCACTTCTGGAATATCTATTGACAAAAGCCTTGGCCGTTGATTCTTTCAAATATAATGGCGCCAAAGAAAGAGCATCGTCATTTTTGCCATTTTCAAGACAGGTTGCCGCCAGTAAGGCAACTGCTGACCCTCTAGGCACATCTTCAATGGCTCTAATACCGTTAGGAGAGCCGAGTGCCTGACTAATTAATCTACTATAGGCTTGTGCCTCAGCACCAATGAAAACGGTGGGTTCTTTGATCATCTTGGCTAATCCTTGAATATCACCAACGTAATACTCACCTGCCCTGCTGACCGTACCGTCTTTGCTACGATAAAATGCGGCGTATACGGTATCTCCAGCACCAGCATTAATAATGGGACAGATAAGACCCGACATATTTCGAGCCTGATAGGCGAGTACCTCTAGTGTAGATACCCCAGAAACCGGTTTATTGGTGCTATAGGCGAGGATCTTAGTCACTGTCACCCCAACTCTGATCCCAGTCCACGACCCTGGTCCCAGCCCACCTCCAAATCCCTCAATATCTTCCAAGCTAAGCCCAGCCTCTTTTAAGACAAAATCAATATTAGCCACGATTTTCTCCAGTGAATCATTCCTAGCTTCGAAGGTGAAATCAGCCAGAGTTTGGTTACCATTAATGACACCAACCGCATTGGCATAACCCGAGGTATCTATACCCAATATTTTCATTGGTCACCAAGTTCCCTAAGCAAACTGCCGAATTTTTCTCTAAAGCTAATCAGCTTAAGTCGACGCTTCCGAGCCGAAAGTACCTCAAAGTGCACCTGCAAATGGTCATCAGGTAAAAGCGCCAGCGCCTTTTCCGCCCATTCCAACACGATAATTCCGGAATCTGCTTTGGCGAGGTAGTCCAACATTCCAATTCCAAACTCTTCCGTAATATTGTCAATTCGGTATAAATCGATATGGAAAACGGGCAGTCTCCCCAGATACTCATTGACAAAGGCAAAGGTGGGACTATTAACCTGTCTTTCGGGTACACCCAGCCCAACACAAATGCCTTTAGTAAATAGCGTTTTGCCACAGCCCAGTTCCCCGATTAAAGCAATGATGCTTCCTGCTCTCAGTTTTTCCCCTATCCGTTTGCCAAAACTGAAAGTGGTTGCTGGGCTACTACTTAGAAAATCATACCGTTGTTGAATATTGAGAGAGTTTGACATTGTTTTGTGGTAAGTAATTTTTTCTCTTGACGGTAGTATATCATAATGGTAATCTGTGTTCTATAAACATGGCTAAAGGAAAACCAAAACCAGCAATAAGCGATAGCCATCGTGTAGCTACCACTGGCGATATTGAAGTCTCTACCTATCTGGAAATTGCCAAAGAGATAGGTGGTGAACAGCCAGCAGCCGCAGAAGAAGCGGTATCTGGAGCTGAACGCGAAGCGATAATCGTCATTGACTTCGGCTCACAATATAGTATGCTCATCGCCCGCCGTGTACGTGAGAGTCAAGTATACTGTGAGCTACTGCCTCATGATACTCCTTGGGAAAAGATAGCTCACCTCAATCCCAAGGGATTTATTCTTTCCGGAGGTCCAGCTAGTGTTTATGACCCTGATGTCCCTCTCGCCCCGGCTTACATTTATGAAAGTCGCTTACCAGTATTGGGCATCTGCTACGGGATGCAAGTCATCACCAAACAGTTAGGCGGACGGGTTGCCCCGGGAACAAAGCGTGAATACGGCCATGCTATTCTGCACTTGAGTAATTTAGACTCACCTCTATTTGCCGATTTACCAGCTTCCATCCCGGTGTGGATGAGCCATGGTGATAAAATTGAAGAGATGCCACCGGGCTTTATTGCCCTAGCCTACACCGAAAATTCACCGACCGCCGTCATGGGTAATGGGCAAGGTATCTTCGGCCTTCAATTTCATCCTGAGGTAGTCCATACCCCTGAAGGAAAGACGATACTGAAAAATTTCGTTTATCGCATCTGTGGCTGCAAGGGTAACTGGACGATGGGCAATTTCATCAATGATAGTATAACTAGAATCAAGGAACAGGTAGGCAAAGGTAAAGTCATTTGTGCTCTCTCCGGTGGAGTTGACTCGGCAGTGGTCGCTACCCTTATTCACCGGGCGATTGGTGACCAGCTTACCTGTATATTTGTTAATAATGGCTTGCTGCGTCGGGAAGAAGTGGAAAGAACGCTTAAAGTTTTTCAAACTAACCTGGGGATGAATATTATTTACGTTGATGCCAGCGAAAGATTCCTTCGCCGTTTAGAGGGAATTATCGACCCGGAGATGAAACGCAAAGTAATCGGTGAGGAATTCATCAGAGTGTTTGAAGGGCAGGCCAAAAAAGTGGGCAAGGTTGATTTCCTGGCTCAAGGCACGCTTTACCCCGATGTCATTGAGAGCACTTCATCAGTAAGCACCGCCTCAGCCAAGATAAAAACGCACCACAACGTTGGTGGTCTGCCGGCCAAGATGACTCTCAACCTGCTTGAACCCCTGCGCTACCTCTTCAAAGACGAAGTGCGTCAGGTAGGACTAGAGCTGGGCCTCCCGGAAGAGATGGTCTGGCGGCAACCTTTTCCCGGTCCTGGCTTGGCCATCCGCATTATCGGTGAAGTAACCAAGGAAAAGCTTGAGATACTGCGCAGCGCCGACTTTATCCTCATGAATGAGATTAAAAAGGCGGAGCTTTATCGCCAGCTATGGCAGAGCTTTACCATTCTCCCCGATGTGAAAAGTGTCGGTGTTATGGGTGACTATCGAACCTATGGCTATCTGATTGCCATCCGTGCCGTAACCAGTGAAGATGCCATGACCGCTGACTGGTCTCGCCTCCCTTATGATGTCCTAGCCCGGATTTCAAATCGCATTGTCAATGAAGTACCTGAAGTCAACCGCGTGGTCTATGATATAACCTCCAAACCCCCATCAACTATAGAGTGGGAGTAGGAAGAG
>JBHIDQ010000043.1:0-12098 GCA_046760155.1 Dehalococcoidales bacterium
CCGGTGGAAACGTAAATCACGTCTGAATCGCGTGGGTCAATCCAGACATAGCGGGCGAGGTTGTCACCCGACCAGATCGCTGTCCACGAATCACCTCCGTTGGTAGTTCGGTATACCTTGCCTTTGGTCCTGTCAAACATTACGCCCATCTGCTCCCGACCGGCCCACTCACCGCTGGAGATTTCTCCCGCGGCGTAGACGATATCAGGGTCATGCGGGTCAACCGTGAAGCCGCGAAAGGTGATGCCCTGTTCTCTGATGCCATTGACCTTGAGTGACCAGGTCTCGCCACCATCGGTGGACTTGTATACGCCGCGCTGCCCGGTGAGACCGCTCCACAGCACGTCAGGATTGTGGGGGTCAACCGTAACCGAAAAGACCGGGATGGCATCCCCGCTGGGACCGGTGCGGGCGTCAATGCCCGTATTGGCAGGAAACCAGGTCTGACCACCGTCTTCACTCTTGTGCAAGCCCGCCCAGGCGTCCGTGACGTACATGATATCCGGGTTGTCAGGCCGCATACGGATATCATAGCCAATTCCGCCGTGCGGACCACCGAGCTTTTTCCAGACATATGAGCTTGTCTGCTCAGCATTGCTTTGTATAAGACTGCTGAACTGACCACCCGTCGTGGCAACTTCAGCATTGGAACCGTTGAGAATGTTGGAAGGTACCGCCACAGCAAGAAACAAAAGAACCGTGAAGGCCGCTGCCCTGCCAGCACCCTTTCCGGCTCGCTGAATCAGGTAGTTCTTAATTCTAATCTTCTTACTTGCCTTCATTTTAATCCAGTAGACTTATGACCTGTGGCAAAGAAGCTATTTCCATTTTCATTCTAAGCGCCGGGCGCTGTAAATACCTTCGGTATGGATACCATAGTACATTCTCCACACTCCTGCAATCCTGATTACCGTCACGTCGCTCGGTGCGTGGTATCCCTGAGCGGATAAGACCAGGTCGGGAGAGGTTAAGGCTTTGCCATTCCTATCAAGAGTTAAAACGTAGACGCCCTCATAAGAGTTGCAGTAGAGCTTGATAGTTTCACCGTCCATCACCAGCTCCGGCCCGTCTATCTGGTCGCGCATCGCCTCGTTCCGGCTGTCAACCACGACCGACCGAGGCATCCAGTTCAGGCCATCCGGCGAGGTAGCACTTATCAGGTAATCAATTGGCGCCGCTTTGCCGCTGAAAGGGTCGGTCTTGCCGAACCTGTTCTCGCCGGACGAGCCGCGGTAGACCATAAGGTAAGTTCCATCCGCAAGCTCAATTACAGTAGGGGCAGCCACGTTTTGAGCGTCATATTCTCCCTGCCGCCCCGTCTCTATCCTGAAGCCTTCTTCAATAGTCCAGTCCAGACCATCGGCTGATATTGCGCTGACAATGCCTGTCTCCGGGGTAGGACCGGCGTCAGTCGGTGAGCCCTGGAAGTACATGCGCCATCTAGCTGTCTCTCCCGAGGGCATTTTCGGAACATGCGCAACTGGAAGTCCTATCACGGAGGGAAAAGTAGCCCACTTCAGGCGGATACCATCTTCTTGAGTCCACTTTATTCCATCACCCGAGACGGCGGAATAGACCTGCCCCTCAAAGCCTGCCGCCTCCGGCTCCATCGAGTAATACATCCGGAACCTTCCGTCATCGATTTGTACCACGTCGGCGTCGCAGTATGTACCGGGAATAAGCACTTCCTCTTCCTGCCATTGTTCTCCGGTCGGCTCCTTCACACTTTTGGGCGGTCCGGGCTCCGGCTGAATAGAAAAATCGCCTTCTACGTATACCGGACTCTGACTCAGCTCGATTGTGGAAGTATCTCCAGTTATCTCTCTCCCATACATATCGGTTACCAGGATTCCACCCGCGGCTCCGGTGGGGATACTGCCAGTGCCCCAGAGGACATATATCTTCTCTCCATTTACCTGAAAAGCGTACTGACCCTCATTAAGTTTCTCAGCAGAGGTAAATCCATCCAGCTTCGAAATCATCGTTGCCAAGGCATAGTAGGCTGGCCTTTTTTCGTCCGGTCCAACAATCAGGGCGGACTGCTGGAACTCTTCCGGGGCGAAGGAAGGGGCCTTGAAACTCGTGTAGAATATCTTGTCCACCTCTAGGCCGAAAGAGAGTATATAGCTCTTGACCAGGATACGGGCCTGTTCCTCGGGGGAAATATCTCTGCCATCGAAAGAAGGTCCCGAGCGATGCTGGGCTTCAGTCACCCATATCGGCTTATCGATACCATATTTGGCTAGCAATTCGGTGAACCGGGGCACATTTAGCTCATCACTGGCACCAATGGAGTGGATATTGGCAATGTCAAAGTACTGGCTTCCTTTTTCCAGTACCGGTTCC
Organism: Dehalococcoidales bacterium; assembly: GCA_046760155.1. GTDB lineage: Bacteria > Chloroflexota > Dehalococcoidia > Dehalococcoidales > RBG-16-60-22 > JBHIDQ01. The sequence goes on from JBHIDQ010000043.1 coordinate 2,347, forward strand.
CAGAAAGAAACCATCTGGGGCTCCATGCCGGCCATACCGGCGTGCAATACCTTTGCCTCCGGGTCAGCCGCCTTTACTGCCTGATAAGTGACCTTCAGTACCTCTAGATAGTCTTCCGGCGAGCCGTTAAAGAAGGAGTTAAAGCCTTCTTGCATTGAGGGTTCATTACCGGCCTCCCAGTGCTTGATTGGGAACTTTAGTCCTGGCATATCATTATCACCGTCTCCGTCATATCTTTCCACCAGGGATGAGACAAACGTTCGATAAGCCTCCATATCGTACGGTTTGCGCCTCTCCTTTCCCATCTCCCTCTCAAATACTATGCCTCCGGTACCTGCCCCTCCCCAATTAGCTTGGTCCCAACCGGCAAAAGGCCAGATTGTGGCTAATGTAGCGAAGCCATAGTCCTGCGCCTGCCAGACATACCTGTCCATCTCTTGCCAATCATATTCTCCTTTTTGCCTCTCAATCCTCCCCCAGATAAAGGGCCCGGGGTGAGGCCTGTCCCATCTGATTCCCAGTTTGCTTAGCTCTTCAGCATCGTGTGTAGCACCCAGAAAGCCAAAGTGGGCACTGAGGAGTTCGTCTGAAAGGGTAGTCATTCTTGCACCAGATAACGGCTCAGAAGAGGTTTCCGGCGTTTGAGACGATTTCTCCGCTGTTTCCGGCAATGGAGATGATGGTGCACCGCGAGGCTGAGTGGAGCAAGCAGCAAGCCATATTACACTCGAGGTCACCGCAATCGTCAGGAGAATTCTAGTGACGTTCTTAGTTCTCATGCCAACTGTCCAAAGTGTTGCTATGTTGGCATTATAGAACATATCTCACTGAATTGAAAGGTTTCGAGGGAAGATAAGCTGGTAGGCAAATTCTACTGGCGGCTATCCCTAGGAGGATAACTGAATAAATTACTATGCCAACGAAACACTAGCGAGACTAAAATTAAACATGACTTATGGTTCAATGTAGCAACGTATTGCACAGTTTCCTATGTTGTTTACGATGATAACCGGGTTGATGAACCACTAGATATGCCTCGCGGCATGCGTGAGGGAGACGACCTATATGCCGGCCTATATGTAATAGCTGTAGCGGGGTTCTATTTGGCTTTTTTCATCGACATACTTGAGTATGTCACCGACCCGGCGTGATGCTTCGACCGTGATTGGAAAGAAATTGTCAAACTGTGTATTATTCCAGTTCATCTTCGTCAGTACAAGAATTTCCTTTGCTAAAAACTTTGGAGTTTGTTCCACTTTTAATCTTCTCGTATGCCCCATAACAACCAGGGACGGGTAGGGGAAGGGCGGATTTAGTTGACATAAAATTTCCAAAAACGTATTCGTGATTTTTATATTGCGTACTCTATGGCATAAAATGTACGATTAGCTATATGGTGCAATAGGGAAGTTAATTATCCAAATGAATCTGATACTAGCTATTGGCATAAAGTCTAATTTCTAGGTGCAATTCGACCCTGGCTGGTGAGAAATCACGCGATTGATGATTTGGTCTTTAGCCGCAACCTTAGTATCATTACCAATGACACATTGCTTAAGGACAGTGCTCATCCCAATATTGACACCTCGCCACAGTACCGTCTCCTCAAGGCTGGCGTCATCTTCAATATTACAATCTGGCCCAATAATCACCGGCCCCTTGATGTGCACCCTTTGACCTATCCGGCACCCGCTGGCGATTATGGCTGGCCCGGTTATTTGAGCTGAAGGGTGGATAACGACATTTCGGTCACACCATACCTCATCTTTTCTCAGGCGCTCAATTAGTACGCTTTTTGCTTTTGAGAGTAAAAGGTCGCAGTTTAGACACAGATATTTCTCTGTCGTTCCCATATCTAGCCAGTTACCACGGAAATTATAGCCATAAACCGGTTCACCCCGATCAAGAAGGAGTGGAAAGAGGCCTTTCTCAAACATATAGTGGCTATTGGCGGGCACATATTTCAGAACTTCGGGCTCAAGTATATAAATGCCGGCATTTATCCAGTTAGAGGTAACTTGGTCTGGACTCGGTTTTTCAACAAAGCGCTGTATCCTACCATCACGGTCAGTATCAACCACCCCAAAGGCGCAGGGATTATCTACCCAGGTCAAGGCGATGGTCGTCTTGGCTTCTTTATGCCGGTGCAAGGCTAGCATATCGGCAATATCAAGGTCGGTGAAGATATCTCCGTTGAGAACAACAAAAGTATCATTTAAGTATTGCTCTGCATTCTTGACCGCTCCGGCAGTTCCCAGTGGGCGGCTCTCTAAGGCATAAGTCAACTGCACTTCAAATTTACTGCCATCTCCAAAGTAATCCTGGATGACTTCAGGGAGATAGCTCAGTGCTAGGATGATGTCCCTAGCGCCAAATTTCTTGAGGTAAGCAATGGTATGCTCCAAAAAAGGCCGATTCAGCACTGGCAACATGGGTTTGGGTATGGCATGGGTTAGCGGCTGCAGTCGTGTACCTTCACCACCAACCAGAATAATTGCTTTCAAGGCTGATTGTGACTTTGACACTTTAGTTCAATCTAGTTCAAATTTTTATCCTAGAATACTATGAGTTAAGCTTGTAGTCAAGAATACTCCTTTCTTTTCTTGACAGTCATCAAGCAGGGGCTTAAAATAACCCTAGAAATTGCCTATTGAATTCATAATTGGGCGCCTTGAAGGAGGACACGAAATATGGCAAAAGTAAGCCCAGCCAAAGTCAAGGTTACCGGAATCCAGCAGGTGTGCATTGTGGTTAATGACCTGCGGAAGACGGTGGAGGACTTCTGGAATATCTTGGGCATCGGCCCATGGGCGATTTTCCCATTTGGGTCTCCGGTAATTCCTGACCTCAAATATTATGGTGAACCAGCTTGGGGCAAGTACCTGGGAGCTATAGTCCAGGTAGGACCAGTAGAGCTTGAGTTGTTCGAAACCGTTGAGGGGGCCTCCGTTTATCAGGATTGGATAAACGAGCACGGAGAGGGACTTCACCACGCCAAATTCTTGGTTGAAGATTTGAATGTGGTGAGAGTCGAAAAAGCAATGGCTGAGCTTGGTTTCCCCAGTATAACCGGGGGACATTTCGGCCCTCCCGAATACAAAGGCCACTTCAGTTATTTTGATCTTCGTAAACCTCTCAAGTTTATATGGGAGACAAGTAACCGGACTGGGGGTACACCTTACGGGGCTACTTTCTATCCGGAAGACCCGAAAGCCAAAAGCCCGGCGAAAGTTAAGGTTACCGGGATAAAGCAGATCGGTGTTTGTGTTAAGGACGTGTTCAGCACCGCGGAGAACTATTGGAATATACTGGGCATTGGTCCTTGGGAGGTTCGTGAATGGGGGTCTGCGGTGCTTTATCACCGGACTTATCACGGTAAGCCAGCCTGGGGTAAGGAGAGGATAGCCCACGCCTATTTAGGTGATTTGGAGTTTGAGTTAGTCCAACCTATTGAGGGAGACTCAGTTTATCAGGACTGGATTGGCGAACATGGCGAAGGACTGCATCACCTGAAGTTCTTGTGTGATGATATTGATGAGGTGGTACGATTACTGACCGAGCAGGGTTTCCCCAGTATACAGGGCGCCCACTTCGGCGAAGACCTTACGAAAAAACCGGGCGGCTTTAATTACCTTGATATTCCACCTACCCATTGTATCTGGGAGCCAGTCCATAAGCCCAAGACCCTACCGGTGCAACCTTTTGCTCACGTTCCAGCAGACTAAATTTAAATAAACTTATCTCATAAGGTGGTAGTCTTTATTCTTGCTTCTGGGTATCTTAAGAAAGCTTATTGCCTTGGATGAAGTCTACCAATCTAGGGGCTCGTAGCTCAGCGGCAGAGCGGTCGGCTCATAACCGATTGGTCGTAGGTTCGAATCCTGCCGAGCCCACTTAAATTATCCATTGTATCAATACTATGTTCAGTTCAGTTAAAGACCATGCCTGAGATAATCATTATTGGTGCCGGTGTTGTTGGTGCCAGTATTGCCTATCACTTAGCCAAGCAGGGCTGCCAGGATGTTACCGTCTTGGAGAAGAACTACGTTGGTTCGGGTTCTACCGAAAAGTGCGCCGGTGGTATAAGGCAGCAGTTCTCCACAGAAATAAACATCAAGCTATCCATGGAAAGCGTCAAGTTCTTTGAGCGCTTTGAAGAAGAGACCGGGCATACCGCCGACTTCCGTCAGCATGGCTACCTGCTCTTGGCCACCAGTGAAAGGGAGCTTGCGGCTTTCCACCAAAATGTGGCCGTGCAGCGGAAATTGGGGCTCGAAGTGCAACTTATTTCACCTCAAGAAGTGGCCGAACTTGTTCCCGGGCTCAATGTGGAAGATATCTTGGGAGCTACTTTCTGTCCTACCGATGGGTATGCTGACCCCTATTCCGTAGTCTCAGGTTTTGCCTCTGCGGCAAAAAGGCTTGGTGTAGGAATACTCGAAGAGACGGAGGTTACCGGCATAGAGTTGATTGGAGATAAAGTAAAAGGAGTGCTCACCACCAGAGGTAAATTTGAAGCCTCGGTGGCAGTCAATGCTGCTGGACCCTATGCGGGAGTGGTTGGGAAAATGGCCGGGCTAGATATTCCTGTCCAGCCATCAAGACGCCATCTCTTCATAACCGAGCCCCTTTTTCGCCATCGGCAACACTTCGATGGTTTTAACCGGTCTAACTTGCCAATGGTCGTCGATTTTCACAATGGTTTTTGGTTCCGACGGGAAGGCTCCTGTCTCATCTTTGGCATGCGTAACCCTGATGAGCCTCAAGGATTCTCCACTTCAGTAGATTGGGAGTACTTTAGCGATGTTCTTGCTCCGGCCGCTTCGCAACGTTTACCTCGCCTCAAGGATATCGGCATCATGAAAGGTCAGGCTGGACTGCACTCTGATACGCCTGATTGCATGGCAATTTTGGGAGAAGGTTCGACAATAGATGGACTGTACCTTGCCTGTGGCTTTAGCGGCCACGGCTTTATGCATTCTCCAGCAGTAGGCAGACTTATTGCCGACTTAATTCTAGGAGAGAAAACTCTATCGTTGGCTGCTTATTCCTTGGCTCTTGACCGATTTCACCACCAGGTTCAGCAGAAGGAATCGGCTTATATTTAGTTCCGGAAGGCGGCCATTTTATCTTGGCTCTTTGGCCAATTGACGATAGTCCATACTATGTATTATCCTTACAGTTATATCATTCCGAATTCCGAATGATAACATTGGGAGTATATTGTTGGCATGGAACAAAAACAGTGTCAGGTTTTAATCGTAGGCGCTGGCATTACTGGACTTACCATTGCCCGTGAGTTGGTTAATCGAGGAATAGGGGACATCTTGATACTGGAGAAAGAGCGCTCTTTAGGTTTGCATGCCAGCGGCCGGAACAGCGGAGTCATCCATGCTGGTATGTACTACACCCCCGATACCTTGAAGGCAAAACATTGTGTGCAGGGAAACTACCTTATGAAGGAATTTTGCCGGCAAAGGGGACTGACGCTCAAGGAAACTGGCAAAGTTATTCTCGCTACAAATTCAGCAGAAGTCGGAGCACTGTATGAATTGAAGCGTCGAGCGGATTTATGTGGGGCTCGTGTCTTCCTCATTGACCGCAAAAGGCTTCATGAGCTGGAACCACATGCTGCCGCCTGCAGTGAAGCCCTCTTTTCGCCGGACACTGCGGTGATAAGACCAATTGAGGTGCTCAAAGCACTAGAGGAAGAATTGACTCAATCAGCCAAGGTCACGATTTGCTATGAAACTGTCTTCAAGGGTCTCTGGGGAGAGCGTCAAGCCCAAACCTCCCAAGGCATGATACAATTCGAGAAGTTCATTAATGCCGCCGGCTCATATGCAGACCACATTGCGCATCAATTTGGCCTTGCCAGAGAATACAAGCTCCTTCCTTTTAAGGGAACCTACAAAAAACTGGCCAATAACAAAACGTTTCTCGTCCGCGGCAACATCTATCCAGTTCCAGACTTGAGGACACCTTTTCTGGGAGTCCATTTAACCAAGACCGCGGATGATGAAGTTTTGGTGGGTCCAACGGCTATGCCTGCTTTCAGTCGGGAAAACTACCGTGTCTTTGAAGGGTGGGGTAGGGAGACATTGCTCATCCTTTTCCGAGATTCAGTGCTGATGTTCAAGAATCATGCCTTTCGTCAGGTTGCTATGACTGAGCCTAGGAAATACCTGAAACGATTTGTCTTCAAGGAAGCTAGAAGACTGGTGCCGGAACTAACTCTGCGCGATCTTACTGAGACTAACCATGTGGGAATTCGTCCTCAGCTCATCCATTGGCCAACTAAATCACTCGTCATGGATTTTATCGTCCTTAACGACAGTAATTCCCTCCACATCTTGAATCCCATATCGCCAGCATTTACTACCTCTTTGGCCTTTGCCAAGGATATGGTCACCCAGTTCTTGGGGTAACAAACGATGAAGTACTCTTGGCTAGTCGTGTTGATCATGGCTCTTCTCATTTTCCCAGCTTGTGCTGCACCAGCACCCGGCAGCCCTGCGGACAATCAGGCAGAAGATGCCTTTGCTGAAGCTAGAAAAAGGATGGTAGCGGAAGATATCGTCAGGCGGGGCATCAAAGACCCGAGAGTGCTTGAAGCCTTGGAAAAAGTACCACGTCATCGCTTTGTACCCGAAGAATATTTAAGTGAAGCCTATGCCGACCATCCATTACCCATCGGGCATGGACAGACCATTTCGCAGCCTTACATCGTTGCCCTGATGACGCAACACTTATTACTTGAACCCGGGGATAAGGTGCTTGAGATTGGTACTGGTTCTGGCTATCAAGCAGCCATCTTGGCTGAGCTCACCGATGAAGTTTACAGCGTGGAGATAATAGAGCCCTTGGGGCAGCAGGCTGAAGCGAGATTGAAAGAACTGGGTTATAATGTTCACTGTAAAATCGATGACGGTTACTATGGTTGGGAGGAATATGCTCCATTTGATGCCATTATCGTTACCTGTGCTCCTGACCATGTACCGCAACCGCTGACTAGGCAGCTCAAAGATGGGGGTAGACTGGTAATACCAGTAGGCCCTCCGGGCTTTTATCAGACCTTATGGCTTATCTTGAGAGAAGGTGAACAGTTTAAGTTGATTAACTTGGGTGGTGTAAGGTTTGTGCCTATGTTAGGTGAGCACTAGGTAGACGGTTCTCTCTTGGTAGCCCCAAGCGCCATTTTTCTTAACCAGTAAAAGATGATTCCCGCCCCAGCTAGGTAAGCACCACCAGCGACGACTAAGGCCCACGAAAATCCCACTGATAAGGCGATTATCAGAGCGAGGATGGAGCTGACCACTGAGACACAGCCGTTAATTCCCCAGGCCCATGGCACCAGAGTAGGAGACAGTTTACCTATAATCCTTATTCCCGAAGGAAAGGGAACACCCATAAGAAAGCTGAGTGGTGCCAAAGCACCCAAAGCAATAAGTAATCTTAGAAATAAAGACTGGCCCAATAATGCCTCAAAGAAGTAGGGGAGAAGTAGTGGATAGAGGAACGCCAGCAGGGCAAGGATGAAGATAAGCTGGGGCAGCACCTTGGCTAATTTAGTTGAGAGCAAGCTCCCCAGTCCAGAGAAGACAAAGATGGTGAATAGTACGATGACAAAAGCGTAGGTGGGCTGGTCTAGGAAAAGGATAAACTTTTGCATCAGTGGGATTTCAATAAGCAGGAATCCCAGCCCCAGCGCTGAAAAGTAGAGGAATAGCTGCCAGCGCACTCCTGAGATAAGCGTCTGATTTTGTTCTCGTATCTCTTTAGGGCGGAAGTAAAGTGGCAGCAGGATAAATATGGCTGAAGCGAGCACTGCCGAAAGTAGTAGCGCTATTATGATGAGGTAGCCAGCACCTCCAAAAGGTTGCCAGGTCTTGCCCAGACCATACCAGATATACGGAACTTGGCTCCATTTGAAGAAGTGGAAAAAGAACGGTCTATCGTCAGTAGGGGGAGAAACATCATAGGTATAACCAGCCAGGAAAGCCTCCCTTTCTGAAGGCGACAGGATGCTGGTAAAAGCCTCATAATAGACTTCTTGAGGCAGCACATTGTAGCGGTTGAGCTCAGCAGGGTCTATCCCTGGATAATAGACAACATCAAAACCCAGCTCATCGCTGAAATTCTTAATTATGGTGATGTCCTGTTGATTGAAAGGGCTCTCTTTCACTAGCAGAGTGATTGTTTGAAAGCTGCGGATGACAGCCATATGCGGTTCAGGATTGGTTATGCCCAGACTCTCTAGAGCGGCAGTCGCCAGTGACAGCAGTCGAATTCCTTCACTGGGCGGCACCTGAATCCAGCGAGTGGCGGATAGAAAACCTCCCGGAGCTAAGTGCCGATAGTACTCGGCAAAAGCCTCCATAGTGTAGCGATAATTTTCCGAAAGACTGTAAGACCCGGCAGCGACCACTCTGAAACTATCCGTCAGCGATAGCTGAATCACGTCAAATTGCTCCTTTGAGCTCCTGAGGTAACTCCTGGCTCCCTCGACAGCTACGTCTACCCGGGGATTATCAACAAGGTGACCTCTCTCGTCAAAACTCTTGATAGCTTCAATGATGAGGGGATTGGAAACCACTGCTGTTACTCTTGCGCTTTGATGGTGAAGAGCGGTCAGCAAATCCAAGCCACCTTGGGACTCAATAACTAGAGCTCTGGGGCTAGGCGATAAACGGTAAACCAAAGCACTGGGCAAGTACTCAGTGAAGTCAGCCTGTCCCGCCTCAATTAGGCTTATTGGGCTTAGGTTAGTCCCGTCTACTGCCACGCCTAGTTGGGTTGGAAGTTCCTGTTCATAGCTAAAACTCAACCCGGGAGCGATGTGGATGCTACGACTCTCAACTACATCAACACGGGAAAAGGCGTTCCATTTTGTTGATAAGGTGCGTGTCTGTGTCTGAAGCAGAACCTGGCTCAAACTCTTATAAGGTGACATCTTGGTCTCTAATGCTGTTGGCAAACTGACGAGCAAGACGAGAAGTCCGATACTTCCCGTGAAAGCCAGGCTCGGAAACAGTTTGGAGTGAGACAGGGAGAAAACGAAAACCGCTACTACTCCAAGTAAAGCAGCTAGAACCACGGTACCACCGCCACCAAACAGAGGCGGGCTTACCAGTACTAAAAGACAGCCTAGTCCTGACCCCACCATATTAAAGCCGTAAAGCTTCCCGGCTTGGGATGGCATCTTGGCTAGTGCTGCGCCCAGAGCTAGACCGGTAAAGAAAAATGGGATGGCCAGGGAAAGATAGTAGACCACTAAATAAAGCAGTTGACGGCTTTCCCAGGCCAGACGGTAAGAATCGAAGGGGATACTGTTTACTATCAGGTAACCACCGAGGCACCCTAGAGAGAAGAAGACGGCACAGACCGCTAAAAGATGCTCTAGTTTCTTTTTTAGCAGGCGGGGAAATAGTGACAGAAAGGAGCCGCTGGCCCCGAAGCCAAGCAGGGCTAAACTGACCACCATGAAGGCAAAATGATACCACTCAGCTACGGAAAACACCCTGGTCAGAGTAATCTCAAAAAGGAGCGTCGCTGCGGATAGCAATAGAATGCCAAGGTAAATCAGGAACATCACTACTCCTGCCATAATTCTAACACATATATTCAGCAGTGCAGTACAGCAGGGGAGTTGACATAAAAAACAGAGGAATACGGAATAAAAAACTTTTCGCTTTTAACAAAAGATAAATTAAATAAGTCGGCTGAACGGTTTAACTTTAGATTTATTAAAA
>JBHIDQ010000044.1:0-11859 GCA_046760155.1 Dehalococcoidales bacterium
CCATTCAGGAAGAAGAGCGAAAGCGGATTGCCCGTGAGCTTCATGACGAGACGAGCCAGGTTCTAGCCAGTCTCTCCGCCAGCCTTGAAGCCATAACAGAGATGTTACCCACCAATACCGATAAAATAAAAGCTTTACTAAAAAACGCGCAGGGTCTTTCGGTCACCCTGATTGATGAGATCCACCGCTTAATCTACGAGCTTCGCCCCACATTACTCGATGATTTAGGTCTGGTCGCCGCTACTCGGTGGTTAGCCGAAAACACGCTGGAAACAACCGGGGTTGCGGTAAATTTCGAGACCACAGGCAAAGAGAGGCGGTTACCTTCTCAACTGGAGACCACTCTCTTCCGGGTTATCCAGGAGGCGATTTCAAACATTGCCAAGCACGCTCATGCCAGAAACGTCAGTCTGATGCTGCATTTTAGAAGAAATGTCATCGGAGTTAGTATTAAAGATGACGGTAGCGGTTTTGATGTTGAAGAGGCGATACGTGCCAAGGACCGGCCAAGGGGTTTGGGTTTACTGGGCATGAAGGAAAGAGTGGAACTCTTCCATGGCACCTTTGCCATCCGCTCTCATCCTGGTGGTGGGACAGAAATTGACATCGAAATTCCAACCAAATAAGGAGTTGCAAATGGATAAGATAAAGATACTATTGGTAGACGATCACGCCATAATGCGAGATGGTATCAAGGCTTTGCTCAGCATCCATGATGACATGGAGGTAGTGGGCGAAGCATCCGAAGGTAAAGAGGCGATCGACATGGCGCAAGAGTTAGCGCCTGATGTGGTAGTTATGGACATAGCTATGCCGGGGATGGATGGTCTGGAAGCTACCCGTCGGATGCTCAAGAGAAACCCGAGGATAAAGGTAATTGTCCTAACCCAACATGACAATAAAGAGTACATCTTCTCGACCATCAAAGTAGGTGCGGCTGGTTATGTCCCCAAGAGAGCACTTGGTTCAGAGCTGGTATCGGCCATACGTGCGGTGTGTCATGGGGACTCTTTCTTGTATCCTTCCGCCGCCAAGACCTTGATTGAGCACTACCGGCAGCAAGCGGAAAAGGCTGAGCCGTATGAAAGCCTGACCGGGAGGGAGAGGGAGATACTCAAGCTTATTGCGGAAGGGCATTCAAGTCGAGAAATTGCCGAGGCTCTTTTTATTAGTTTAAAGACAGTCCAGGGTCATCGGACCAAGATAATGGAGAAGCTGGATTTGCATAATCGTACTGAACTAATCAAGTATGCCATGCGCAAGGGATTAGTAAGTATGTAGTCATCAAACTATCAATCTGATTCGTACAGAACAAATAGGACTAATATTCGCTGAACAAAGAGAGTTCAAGACCATAAAATTTGCGTAATAATATCCGATATGTTAAAATGAAAATGTACCTGAGTGGTGACTGTGTAGTGGGATGTAGCGCGGGGTGGCGGTCTATTTATTTAGCCGCATTTTTACTCTAGCTTCCACTTAAACACTGAACTATCTCTTGACACGTTGCACTAGCAAAACTCTTTTGCTCACGTTGCAAGCAGTGTACTGGCTGCTTATTTTTTTATGAAAGGAGGTTAAATGCGCCAAGAAAAAGTAGCACGCGGGAGATGGCAATCACTGAGTAATGCCGAAAAATTCTTCACGGTAGTTTTAGCGCTGTCTCTCGTCGGTGGTTTCGGTTTACTGGCTCTGGAAGCCAGCGGTTTGGTAACGCTAATCGGAATCTTAGGCTAATACCAGCCTAAGATTCCACGAAAGTGTTGCGGTTAAGTTTCAGGCCCTGAGGATATCCGGGCCTTTCTTATTTCCTAATGTGGTTTCAGGGTCTTTTTATCTCTTGGATGTATCGCCTGCGTTCTGCCAGATTACGCAGTTCAGTGAACACAGAAAGGCATTCTTCAGGTGCTGGCGGGGGCGACATCTTCAAGAATATGGCTTGTCTTTCTGGGAAGACCAAGGTAGGAGTGCCAAAAATACCCAGAGTTTCCACGGCAAAACTATGGTCTTTGGCTAGTCTAGTTAGCAATTTGCGATTACTGATGTCTTTTTGAAATTGGGTCATCTCCAATCCGATACGGTTAGCCAATTCAATAATAGTTTTCATATCAGCGATATCACGCTGTTGCTCGTGCTTCGCCCTGAGTAAGGCAATGTGGAAGGCTTGAAAGATAGCTTCACCTTGACATCGGGCAGCCTCTGCCGCCCAGAAAGCACGTAGTCCACGCGAGGGGTAATCTTCGTGCTGTTCCCAAATCTTCCACCGTGGTCCCTGCTGACTATTGACCTGTTCCAGGCTAAAATACTTCCAATTAATGATGAGTGTATTGCCCAAGTCCTCTTTCACTGTTTGCAGCCAAACTGCTGCCTTGTATACGTAGGGTCAGATATAGTCGAAGTAAATATCCACAGCAACGATATCATTCCTTTCTTTTTCCGCCATCTTAAATCTCCTTCTACGTATTGTTACTTTTATGTTAGGCCTAACCTAGCTTATCGTCAATGTCTCTTGACAAATACCGTGACTAGTCTATAATATCATAATACCTAGAAATACTAGGTATTTAGGTTACCGATAGCCATCAGGTAAAGTGGTATGTCAGAGCACAAAAAGGTCGATTGTAGTCAACTAGAGCTAGGCGATGAGTTTCCTCCTTCCAGCCGCCAGATAGATTCCGCAACCGTCAATACCTATCTCAAAGCGGTTGAGGAAACGAGCCACCTGTATCAGGATAGTGAACTCGTTCCACCGATGGCGGTGGCTGCCTACGCTATGGCGACGCTGTCCGAGAACATTGCATTTCCTGCGGGGGCCATTCACGTCTCCCAGGAATTAGAATTTATTGATATAGTCAGCACCGGAGATACCATCACCAGTTACGCCAAAGTAACCAGGAAACAGGACCGTGGCAAACTACACCTGCTGACAATTGACCTTAATGTCTTCAATCAGAGCCAGAAAGAGGTACTGGCCGGGAAGATGAGTGTTATACTGCCCGAATCGAAATAGCCAAGGGTAAGTGAGGAGATATGTTAGCCTCGTTTGAGTTAAAAGAAGGGATGAGCCTCCCCGAAATAAAAAAGAGCATTAGCCAGGAGCAGATTAATTTGTACGCTGAGGCCAGTAAAGATTTTAATCCCATCCACATAGATGAGAATTATGCTCGGCAGACGCCTCTGGGTGGTACTGTCGCCCATGGCATGTTGATTCTGGCCTACGTTTCGCAGATGATGACGGCGGCTTTCGGGCGAAACTGGCTCTCGGGGAGTAAGCTCAATGTAAGATTCAAAGCTCCGGCTCGTCCCGGTGATACCGTAACCATCTGCGGTAAGATATGCCAGGTCGAGAAAAGCGATGGCCAAAATCTAATTAACTGCGATGTGCTTTGCCAAAACCAGAATGAGGAATCAATAATTATTGGCGAAGCAATGGTGAAGGTGAAGGACAATGAAAATAGCGGTTGATGGTATGGGTGGCGATTATGCCCCCGAAGAGATTGTGAAAGGCAGTGTTATCGCTGCCAAAGAGTATGGCGTACAGATTGCCCTTGTCGGACCGTCAGAGGTAATGGCAAAAGAACTGGCCAAGCATGACTGCAGCGGTGCGGACATCGAAGTTGTTCATGCCAGCGAATACCTAGTCGAAGGCGAACCTCCAGCCTATGCCCTGCGTCAGAAGAGAGATGCTTCGATTGTGGTGGCGACGAAATTGGTGCGGGATGGAAAAGCCGATGCGGTGGTCAGTGCCGGACCCACCGGTGGGGTGGCGGCGGCGGCACTTTACATTCTTGGCACCCTGGAAGAAATGTCTCGCCCGGTGGTCGGAGGTCCTTTCCTAGGCTTTGCCCCCAACACCATTATGTTAGACCTGGGTAGCAACGTAGACTGCCAGCCGTATCAGCTCCTTGACTTCGCTATCGTCGGCACGGTATACGCGCAAAAAATGCTGAATATTCAGAACCCATCCATAGCACTACTCAGCATTGGTGCCGAAGAGGGTAAGGGCAATGAGCTGGTCAAGGAAAGCTATCCTCTTTTCCAAAAATGCGGGCTGAATTTTATTGGCAACGTGGAAGGATATGATATACCATCTGGGCGGGCCAATGTCATTATCTGTGATGGTTTTGTGGGCAACATTGTCGTCAAATTCTGCGAGTCTCTGGGCAAGACTATTGCCCAGTGGCTTGAAGATAAAGTCAAAAAGAAGCTGCCGGAAAACGATGTTAAAGAAATGATTGGCGACTTGCTGCGAGCCACCAATCCCGCTGACGTCCGAGGTGGTGGTCCACTGTGGGCGGTAAACGGAGTCGTCTGTGTGTCTCACGGACGCAGCCGACACGAGGAAATTGCCAAGACAATCGGTGAGGCAAAACTGGCCGTGGAAAAGGACTTAGTCAGTACACTGAAAGCGGAACTGGCCGCCGCCCGGAGTAAACTAAAAGAGGTCATTTAACAGTAATATTGGTGGTGCATAGATTCAAGCAAGCAAAGGAGTTCACGATGTCAGTTGAAGAAATGGTAAAAAAGACGGTGACCAAAATCACACGTAAGCCGGAAACTAATTTCTCTCTGGCCACCACATTTGAGGACTTGGATGCTGACTCCCTTGATATCGTCCAGATACTGGTGGCAATAGAAGATACCTACGACATCGAAATACAGGAAGAGGAACTTCGAGAAATTACCAACATGGGAGACTTTATCGGCTATATCGAGCGTAAGATAGCTGAGAAAAAGTAGGCGCTAAGAAAGATAACGGGGAGCGAGATGATGCTGAAAGGCAAAATAGCCTTGATAACCGGCGGCTCCCGGGGCATCGGGCGGGCGATAACCCTAAAACTGGCTGAGGAAGGGGCGGACGTTATTATCAATTTTTTCCGCAAGAAAAGTACTGCCGAACTTACTGCCCAAGAAGTATGCCATAAAGGAGTTACCGCCCATATCATCAAAGCCAATGTTGGCGAACCAGAGCAGATAAATAGCATGTTTGATGAGATAGAGGCTAAATTTGGCAGACTGGATATACTAATCAACAACGCCGCTTCGGGTGTGGCTCGCTCTGCCCTTGACCTTGACGACCGGGGCTGGGACTGGACGATGGATATAAACGCCAGAGCTTTCTTACTCTGTGCCCAAAGGGCAGCCAAGTTGATGAAAAATGGCGGCAAAATGGTCAGCATATCCAGTCTTGGCTCCCGCCTAGTCCTGCCCATTTATACTGCGGTAGGGGTATCCAAAGCCGCCCTTGAAGCGCTCACTCGATATCTGGCCATCGAACTAGCCCCCAAGGGCATCTGTGTCAATGGTATCGCCGCGGGCGCAGTTGAGACCGAAGCTCTAAAACTATATACAGCAGACAAAGACTTGCCCCAACTATCATGGCAGACCACGCCAGCAGGAAGAATGGTTCAACCAGAGGACATCGCCAACCTGGTCGCTTTTCTTTGCAGTGACCAGTCAGATATGATACGGGGACAAATCATCGTTATCGATGGTGGAGTATCACTGGCACCGATTAGTTCAGCGTCCACAAAGCATGACCAAGGAGGTAAACTTGACCGACCGTAGAGTGGTGATTACCGGCCTTGGTGCCATTACACCCTTGGGATTGACCGTTGCTGAGTACTGGCAAGGGTTAATCCAAGGTAAGTCCGGTATCGGTCAGATAACCAGATTTGATGCCAGTTCGTATCCGGCCAAGGTAGCGGCTGAGGTCAAAGACTTTGAACCGACCAATTATATGCCCATCAAGCGAGCTGACCGCACTGCCCGGTGTACTCAATTCGCCATCGCCGCCGCCAAGATGGCAATCGAATCGGCCGGTCTGGAGATGTCTAGAGAGAAGTCGGAAAAAGTCGGCGTGGTGATTGCTACCAGCGGCATGGTCTCGGAGATTGCGGAGCAAGGTGAGATTCTAAAGCACCGGGGCCCAATGCGAATCGACCCCCTATTCATCAGTAAGGTAGCACCCAGTATGGTAACGGCACAGGTTGGATTAGAGATTGGTGCCAAAGGGGTAAACAGCAGCCTCAACAGTGCCTGCGCCAGCGGCAGTGATGCCCTCGGAACAGCCTTAAATCACCTACGTTTGGGCCATGCCGATGTGATGATAGCCGGTGGTGCGGAAGCAAATATCAGCCCAATCGGGCTCGCCACTACCGGACGTGTTGGAGCACTATCGAGAGAAACAGACCCCCGAAAAGCTAGCCGTCCCTTCGACCTCAATCGCGACGGTTTTGTTTTCGGAGAGGGAGCCGGCATTATGATACTGGAAACCCTTGCCCATGCCAAGGAGCGTGGTGCTCCGATACTGGCGGAACTGGCCGGGGCGGGCTGGTCATTCGACGCCTATAATGAAACCGCCCCGGACGCTGAGACACAGGCGGTAGCAATGCAGATGGCACTGCAAAATGCCGGCGTCACAACGGAAGAGATTGATTACATTAATGCCCATGGCACCAGCACGAAACTCAATGATGCTGCGGAGACCAAGGCAATCAAGCTGGTCTTTGCCAAAAGAGCTTACCAGATACCAATCAGCTCCAATAAATCTATGATCGGGCATCTGGCCTGCGCCGCCGGGGCAGTTGAGGCAGTAGCTGCGGTCATGACGGTCAAGGATGGCATCATTCCACCCACCATTAACTACCAGACACCTGACCCTGAATGCGACCTTGATTACGTACCCAATAAAGCACGCCGCCAGTCGGTGAAGGTGTGCCTTTCCAATTCTTTTGGTATGGGTGGACAAAATTGCAGCCTGATAATCAAGCGTTTTCCATAGAGGAGAATAATGGAATTTAAGGAGCTGGAAGGGAAAGTATCGCTGGTTACCGGCGCCTCGAGAGGCTTGGGGAGAGCTATTGCCCTCAAGCTAGCCGCCTTCGGTTCGAAGGTAGCCATAAATTATCTGAGCAACGATAAGGCGGCGACTAACCTTGCCAAAGAGATTAATACTGGCGGTAATGAAGCCATGCTGGTCAAGGCGAGCGTAGCCGACGCTAAGGCAGTCAGAGCCATGACTCGTGAAATAGTCAACAGGTGGGGGAAAATTGATATCCTAGTGAACAATGCTGGCATTGCCAAAGATGACCTCCTGCCACGGATGTCTGATGAGACTTGGGATGAGGTAATCAACACCAATCTGCGTGGTGCCTACCTGTGCACCAAGTTTGCCGTGCGTTCCATGATGGAGCAGTTCTGGGGTCGGATTATCAACATCTCTTCACTGGCCGGTCTGGTGGGGAATATGGGTCAGTCGAACTACTCGGCAGCCAAGGGCGGTCTTATCGCCTTCACCAAGAGCGTAGCTCGTGAGCTGGGTTCACGGAACATAACGGTAAACGCCATCGCCCCGGGATTCATTACCACTGAGATGACCGATAAGTTACCAGCGGAGACCAAAGATGCCATTCTAGCCCGCATCCCGCTAAAACGATTCGGTAAGCCTGATGATGTAGCTGAACTAGTGGCTTTTCTTGCCAGCGAGCGGGCCAGTTATATTACCGCGCAGGTCATCTGCATTGATGGCGGAGTAATATAAATTAGCAAAGGAGGTTCACCATGTCAAAAGTAGGTATCGTCACTGACACCATTAGCTGTCTGCCCAAGGAAATAGTGAAACAATACGGCATTCGGATTGTTCCCACGGGTCTGGTCATTGATGGCAAGCTCTATCGGGACGACGAACTGAGTAACGACGAATTCTGGAAGCTATTTTACGCAGTGAATGGGCAGACGACTACCAACGCCGTCACCCCGGGGGATTTCGCTACCGTCTTCAGTGACCTGGCCAAGACCACCGATAGCATTGTGGTCATCGTTGTTTCCAAGGCACTGAGCGCCACTCATCAATCCGCGGTTCAGGCCAGCGAAATGGTCAAGTCGGAACATCCTAATCTCAAAATTGAGGTTCTCGACAGCAAGACAGCCGCCGGTGCCCAGGGTTTTATTGTCCTTGAGGCAGCGCGTGCCGCTGAGGCGGGAAAGAACTTTGAAGAGGTTGTCCAATTAGCCAAAGATATGGTGCCTAAGGTAAGGTTTATCACCGCCATGGATACCCTTAAGTATCTCATCAGAAGCGGTCGGGCGCCGAAGACAGCGGTGATTGGTGATATACTTCAGGTAAAACCGATCATCGGCATGGTCAGCGGCACCGGACTGGTGGAAAATCTGGGCAGGGTTAGAGGCAAGAAAAAAGCCCTGGCCAAAATTACTGAGATGGCCAAGGAGTATATTGACCCCGACAAGCCGGTACATGTCATGTTCCACTACACTGATGGCATCGCCGCCGGTGAAGAGCTTAAGGAACTGGTTACTTCCCAGCTAGACTGTGCTGAAGTATACTTGACTCCCTACACGCCGGTGATGGCATCGGCGACTGGACCAGTAGTGGCGATGGCTTTCTACTCCTGATGGTAGTGCCATAAAAAGTAATAATTGCTTTATGTCAACCCTGTCGCGCTTGGGCTTTCTTTAATAGCTCGGTATGTCGTTGGCAGAACTCATATTCGCTCTCAAGTTGCGCAAAAATAAGCTCCTCCTGCCAATGGGCATTATATAACCGGCAACCTTTGTCGTCACAAAAGGGTTCTCCGGTCAAAGAATAGAAAACCGCCTGCATGGCATATCCTTTAGCCACCTCGGTAAGTCGTTCATCCTCATAGTCGAGAAAACTTCCCCTGAATCTCTCTCTGAGTTCGCTCAGGTCCTTACCTAATCTTTCATATTGCTGCTTCAGGAGATAATATTCTCTGGGCTTTGCCGGCGCTTCAATGAGGCCCGTCGTTGAGACAAGAGAAGGAATACTGTATATACTCGCCCTCAGATGATATCTCTGGTTGTTGGCATCCCAGGTAGCAAAGAGACGATTGGTGAAGATGATGTGAACAAACTTGAGGCTGAGTTCCTCTCCGGGTATAATCTCACCAAAGATTCTTCTCAGCCGAAACCCATCATATAAGACACCGAAAGCCCTCGTCTTACCCAAGATTCTTCTTTTTTCGTACTCTATCTCACCATAGAGAGGCTCTTGTTCTGATGGTATCTTCTGGTTTGTTTGCTGAATTTTGGCGCTGGCAATCTTTCTGGCAAAAGCCAAGATGTTATCTTGGCTAAGGCGGGAAACAAAGGGGTTTTTTCTTACTTCAATCTTAACCTTTCCCAGTTTTTGTCTTAAATATTGGGCAATCTCCTCTACGTTCAGCTCTTCAGCAGCACTTTCGTTGTAGAGAATAACCTTCATTATTCTCCCGGCCTCTATCCCAGTTTCTCCAAAACGATTTCAGATGCTATTTCACCTGACAGAAGCATGGCACCAAACGTTGGCCCCATGCGCGGTAATCCGTAGGTAGTTGATACCGCCATTCCGGTCACAATTAAGCCGGGATGAACCTCACCGGTATGCTCAATGATTAGGTCTTCCGACTTCTCTACCCACATAGCACCAAAGCCTTTGGTTTTGATTAAACCTCTTTCTTCCAGTTTTTTCACGACTTGGGCATCATGCCCGGTGGCATCAATCAATACTTTCGATTCTATGGCTACCGGGTCTACACAGGTTATCTCTCTGGGTAACGCTGAGATGGGTGTCCAGTTGATGACGGCACCACACACCTGTCCGTCCTCTTTCAGGATTAAGTCTTCGAAGACTGTCATATTGGCAAATTTAACCCCACTATCACAGGCGGCAGCAATAAGTTTGGAACAGGCGTGAGGACCATCGGCCACGAATAAATCACGACTGACCTCATTATATGGGATACCAAGCTCATCTAAAGCTCTCTCTCCGGGATGCCTCACTGTCACTTTGTTCATTAAGTAACCCCCGATCCAGAACCCACCACCGAGATAGTTGTTTCGTTCCACAATAAGAACCTTTTTGCCGGCTTTAGCCAAGTTGCGCCCGGCCATTAGCCCACTCGGACCACCACCAATAATGACACAATCACTTTCCACATATTCTTCGAACTGTTTGGCAAACTCAGTTACTATGGCGCGGGTGATGTCTTTTTCCCCCACTGGACTGAACTTTTCCATTTTTAGCCTCCTTTTTTGGCCATTCTTTACCAAGGGTGATAGAAGGCAAAGAAAAAAACCAGAAGCTGGGAAATAATCAAGCCTTCTGGTTGCGGCTTTTTCACTTCCCTACGCTCGAATTACCGAGATCAGGTTCTAAGGGTCGTCCTTAGCGGACTCTCAGCCTTCCAGCTCCCCTAGCCAATATTCAGTTTTTAATATCATATAACAGATATGACAATATGTCAACAGAGGCATTCTTTTCCGATACTGGTTAGTAGTGTAGTGACGAAAACAGGTCTATTCCTATGCAAAAATGGGGTACTTCACCCATCAAGGACAGGTAAAGATGTCCTTGACATTCTCGACTTTGTCGATTATATTAGTCATAAATACATTTGAAATGGTGGATTAAAGGCGATGAAACTTTCGACCAGGGCACAATATGGAACCAGAGCACTTTTGGATCTAGCTCTCCACAGCAAGGGTAAACCAGTCCAGATGAAAGATATTGCCAAAAGACAGCAAATCCCACTGCCCTATTTGGGGCACCTAATTACGCCTCTAGTCGGGGCGGGAATAATCAGGAGCCTGCGCGGCGGCAGGGGCGGAATCTCATTAGCCAAACCTCCTGAAGAGATAAAATTGAGCGAGGTCATTCAACTTCTTGAGGGCTCAATTGCTTTGGTAGAGTGCATCAACGACCCCAATTACTGTCCCCGCTTTGAATTATGTGTTACCCGTGATATCTGGGGTGAATTGCAAAAGGCCATGGACGAAGTTTTGCAGTCTACCACTTTGCAGGATTTAATTGAGCGGCAGAAAAGAAAAGAACAACTGGAAGCAGTAATGTATAACATATGAGTCTTCAGGTCCACAACGGTAAGCTAACACGAAAGCAGGGAAAAGCTCAGCCATAGTTGATAAGTATTCAAGGTAAACTATTTTCCCTGGACTAGGTGAAGGACAGCGAGGGAAACTGAAAATGAACAAAAAACTGAAGAAAGAAGCCCGCCGTTTGAAGATGGATTTCGCGGCACTCAAGAGTGGGGGGTTTATCAAGCAAACGCAGGAAAACCTCTTCACGGTGAGACTGCGCTGCCCGGGAGGGAAATTGAGCTCAAGGCAATTGCGGAAAGCTGCCGAGCTTGCTGAGAAATATGGGCAGGGAGAAGTTCACACCTCGGTTCGCCAGTCAATCGAAATCCCCTATGTGCACCACCAATACTTCGACGTTATTGTTGCTGAGCTGAAGGAAGTTAATTGGTCGGTTGCCTCGTGCGGCCCACGCATCAGGGTACCCACTGCCTGTGCTGGCTGCACTTATAATCCCAATGGTCTCATGGATTCGCAGACCATGTGCTTGGAGGTGGATAAACGCTATTTTGGCACTGCTACCGGCCACCATAAATTCAAGATAAGCTTTGCCGGGTGCCCCATTGATTGCCCCAGAGCTAGAGACGCTGACTTAGGTTTTCAGGGAATGGTCGAGCCGAAGCTGGTAGAGGAGTTATGTAACGGCTGTGGGCTTTGCGTTTCTAGCTGTGAGGAAAAGGCACTTACCCTGGTCCGTGACCTGCCGGTAAGAGATACGAGCAAGTGCATCTACTGTGGTGATTGTATCAAAGTCTGCCCGGTGGATGCCATGGTAGAGGCAAGGAAAGGGTGGCTCGTCCGGGTTGGCGGAAAGCACGGGAAACATCCTCTCCTTTCCTATGAGATAGCTCAGTTCGCCTCTGATGAGGAATGTTTCTCCATTATTGAGAAGACCATGGAGTGGTACCAGACCAATGGTGAAGGCAGAGAAAGAATTGGCGCTACCATCGGTCGGCTCGGTCTCTC
>JBHIDQ010000045.1:0-11671 GCA_046760155.1 Dehalococcoidales bacterium
TAAGCTCAGGGCGCTGCAGGAGCAAAGCCAGACAGTATTCCTCACGGGGATTGGATAAAAGTGAGCGCGAGACGTAAGTTACTGCTTTCTCCCTCGGTGCTTGCGTCTGACGTCTATCGGGACCGGGCTTAATTCTACTTAATTCAGCTTCAATGTTACGCTCATTAATCTTAACCAATCGAGCTAGCTTTTGTATATAGTGGGCCTTGCGCACGCTATCTTTCATCCCATTAATAATCGGTCCAAGCTCCTTTACCGCTTGTGACTTATCTCTGGCGGTAGTCAGGTCAAGTTTCGCAGTAACTATATTAAAGGTATAGTCCATTATCGGCAAAGCCTCAATTAAAAGTTTCTGCCACGTTTCTCTGTTCTCTTTGATAACGTCATCGGGGTCTTTACCTTCCGACAATGTGATAACCCTTACTTCAGCCTCAAGAATGTTTTCATAGCTTACGCCCCGAAGCATGGCTTCCGCTCCAGCAACATCGGCATCAAGGGCTAAAACTATATTCCTTGTTAGCCTCTTTAGAGAACTCACCTGTTTCTCGGTAACTGAAGTTCCCATTGAAGCAACGACATTATTGAAGCCATTCTGGTGGGCGGTGATAACATCCATGTATCCCTCAACAATCACTGCTGTATCTTGCTGTCTGATGTTAGCCGCCGCCAGATTTATGGCGTAGAGACTGCTACTCTTATCAAAGGTTGGTGTCTGTGGTGAGTTGATATATTTGGGTAGTGAATCATCAAGCACTCTTGACCCAAAGCCAATAACACGCCCTCTGATATCCAGTATGGGAAACATTAACTTATTACGAAATCGGTCATGAGTTTTGCCGTTCTCGGCTTCTACCACTAATCCCGCGGTCAGCAGTTCACTTTCCGTATAACCTCTCTCCAACAGGTATTGCTTTAGTGCGTCCCAGCTATTCAGGCTGAAGCCCAGCTGGAAATCAGCCACGGTTTTGGCGGAGAACCCGCGGCTGGCGACGTAGCTTCGTGCCTTCTCCCCTTCCGGGGAGTTAAGCAGTAAATTATGAAAGTATTGGGCGGCAACCTCGTTAACTTTATATAGTCGTTCCTTTTCCCCTTTCCCCTCTTCTCGTTCCAATCTTGACGGGATGGCAACTCCTGTCCTTTGAGCTAGAAGGCGCAGTGCCTCACCGAAATCCATGCTCTCCTTCTTCATAACAAAGGAAAGCACGTCACCACCGCTATTACAGCCGAAGCAGTGCCAGCTCTGCTGCTCCGGATAGATGAAAAAGGAGGGATGTTTTTCACTATGGAACGGGCATAGCCCGACCAGGTTCCGTCCTGCTTTTTTCAGAGCGACGTACTGACCGACGACATCGACAATATCAGTTCTTTGCTTTACCTCATCAATCACGCTCATCTGAGCATTAACCCTTGTTGAAATTACTTTTCCAGCTCTTCCGCCAGCCTTAATGCATATTGGTCGGTCATACCGGCGATATAGTCAACCACTCTCCGTTCCGTATCATCACTGTAGGCGCGATATTCTGGTGGTAACTTGTCTTTGTGTTCCTTGAAGTATTGGTATAATCGACAGATTACTTCTCTGGCTCTTTTCGCCTTTTCCTGTGCTGATTGCATATTATACACCCGCTCAAACAGAAATTCACGGAGAACGTTAGCTGCCTCCAGAATTTGAGGACTCATATTTATCGTCGGGTTATCTACTATAATTTTATCACCACCGCTGACTGCCCACGAGTTGTCAATAATATCACTGACCATGGTGTTGATCCGTTGCGAATGTGACATACCCAATGATTTGACTGCGGAAAGGGGTAGCTCACGCTCCGTAATGATGCCTGCCCGGATGGCATCACCGATATCATGGTTAATGTAGGCAACGATATCGGCGAGCTTGCACACCTCACCTTCAAGAGTGTTTACTTTGTCCCACCCCTCGCCCAAGATTTCTCCTCTTGACTTGGAGTGGTTGAGAATGCCGTCTCTCACCTCCCAGTTGAGGTTAAGTCCCTGTCCATCATTTTCTAAGAGGTCAACCACCCGCAGACTTTGCTCGTTGTGTCTGAACCCCTGATGGCAAAGTTCATTTAAAACATCCTCACCTACGTGACCGAAAGGCGTGTGCCCCAGGTCATGCCCTAGGGCGATTGCCTCGGTCAGATCCTCATTAAGATTTAGCGCTCGAGCAATGGTGCGGGCTATTTGAGAAACCTCTAGGGTATGAGTTAGCCGGGTTACATAGTGGTCACCCAGTGGAGCAATAAAAACCTGTGTCTTATGCTTGAGACGGCGGAAAGCCTTGCAATGGATAATGCGGTCTCGGTCACGCTGAAAAGCGGTTCGTATTGGACAGGGTTCTTCGTATCGAACTCTGCCCCGTGACAGCTTACTTTTCACCGCATAAGGTGAAAGGCTTTCTTCCCTTTCCTCACTTAGTTGGCGAATATTAAGCTGTCCAATCACAAAATTTTTTAATCTCTCTTCGACTCTAGCGATTATCCGGCATTAAATATTATACCATATCCCCTCTCTAAAATCATTTCTCCTCTCCTTTTAAGGAGAGGAGATAAAGGGGATGAGGTTAATCACCAGCAATAGGGACTATTCCCAGTTGACAACGATAGTTGGCTAGCGTAGAATTAGAATACTGGCTGAGAGATAGGGAGGTTCAACTATGATAGAGATGACTATTGATAGTATTCGGGTTAGTTTGATGAACTACCAGCGGGTGGTGATTCTGAAGGAGAAGTTGGCCAGACGTTATCTACCTATTTGGATTGGCCCGGCAGAGGCAGATGCTATCGCCGTAAAATTGCAGGGTGTTACCGTGCCCAGACCTTTAACTCATGATTTACTGAGTTCAGTTATTGATTCCTTAGGGGCTACTATTGACTCGATTATTGTCAGTGACCTTAAAAGTGATACCTTCTATGCCAAAATTATCCTTAGTATAGATGGGGAACAAATGGAGGTTGATTCTCGTCCTAGCGATGCTCTGGCGCTGGCAGTCAGGGTTGACGCACCAATTTATGCCGACGAAGCGGTTTTAGATAAAGCTGGCATTCTACTCGATGAGGAGACCGGAAAACCAGTTTTCGAGGAGACAGAAGGCTTTGAAGGCAGGGACAAGAAGGTCAGTGAAGAGGAAATGAGGAAAATGTCAGCTTTCTATGATTTTATCAACACTCTTGATTTAGATGATTTTGATAAGCGGAAATCTTAAGCTAGGGCTCTGTGGTTTCAGAGGTTTAAAATAATGGAAGAGAGACTGATCAAAAAATTGATGGCTTCGATGAAGTGTGAATCTTGTGGGCAAAACTACGAAGTGTATAATATTGATATTATTGGTCACCGTGAAGATATGTGGTTTTTGAGAGTGCTTTGTTCCGTGTGTCATACCCAGTGCTTGGTGGCAGCGGTAGTCAAAGAAGGTGAAAAGCCTGGGACGGTTACCGACCTTACTGAAACCGAACTGAATGAATCCAAGGATAAGCTCATTGAGGCAGAAGATGTCTTGGTTATGCACCATTTCTTGAAGGACTTTGATGGGGATTTCTCCCGGCTTTTTGGTCCGGAGTAGTCTTGATGGATTAAGGTTATTCTTCAATTTATGCTGTGATGGTAAAGAGCCCTAGAACTGAAAAATGTCAGGGCTCTTTTGTTAGTAAGCCATTTTTGAAAACTAGCTTGACCAAGGGTAGCAGATTTGATATGCTGCTTCAGGGTTGGGATATTGAGGCTAGTATGAGCAGATGGGTAGCCGCTCTAAGGCTGGTAGGTGTGGGGTTTTTCATTGGTGGTTCTATTCTGCTCGGTGTGATTGCTGGCCTCTGGCTTGATAGCAAATTTAATACCAGTCCCATTTTGGTACTAGTTGGGCTGTTTCTTGGGATTGCGGTTGCTTTTTGGGGAGTTTACCAGATGCTGCTGCCCATTGTAAAAAAGCAAGACAGGGAGAATAGTTAATGCCAAAACAAGGTGGCTTACGTCTTTCACGTCCCGTTGTCATTGGAGTGCTGCTTGTTTTCTTCTTGCTCTTGGTTGTTGGCTTTATTGCTGGTCCTTTGGGAAGAAGCATGCTCGGTGACCTTGGGTTACCTAGTTGGCTCAGTGTTCCTCAACCAGAAGTTGAGCTTCCGGCGGAGGTAGTTTTCCATCTTTTTGGTTTTCCAATCACCAATAGTATTATTGCTGCCTGGCTGACCATGATTTTTCTGGTGGGCTTTTCCTATGCGGTTACTCGCCGGATGAAAGTGGTGCCGGGTAGATTACAGAGTGCCTTTGAATTTCTGCTTGGCTGGCTTTATAACCTCTGTCAGCGGGTCGCCGGTGAGGAAAATGGGCGTAAGTTCTTTCCGGTGGTGGCAACCATCTTTCTCTTTGTTGCCTTTAATGCCTGGCTGAGCCTCATTCCTGGCTTCGGCTCAATAACGGTAACTACTGCCGAGGGCCATCAGGTACACTTATTCCGGGGTGCCAATACTGACATTAACATGCCTTTGGCTCTGGCGCTGGTATCATTCGCCTTTGTTGAGTACTTTGGGCTAAAGTCATTGGGGATTCGTTATCTGAGAAAGTTCCTTAATGTGGGACAGTTTTTTAACAGCCTTGGCCAGGTAGCTAGAGGCCGACTTCGTGCCGGGCTTAGTGGTCTAATCACTGGGTTTATTCATATCTTTGTCGGCTTTCTGGAAGCCTTGAGTGAATTTGTCCGCATTGTTAGTTTTACCTTTCGTCTTTTTGGCAATATGACGGCCGGTGAAATATTGCTGCTCATCGCTGCTTTCCTAATTCCCTGGGCGTTTGCCATTCCATTCTACGGGCTTGAGTTGCTCGTTGGTTTTGTTCAGGCGCTTATTTTTGGCGGACTGACTCTGGTATTTCTTACCGTAGCGACGATGCATCATGGAGAAGAGTCGGCTTGACATAAAATATTTTTTGCAGAGGCAATTAGCCGAAGGAGGTAAATAATGGATCCAGTAACAATGAAGATGTTGGCAGTAGGGTTGACGGCTGGTCTGGGGTTACTGGGACCGGCACTGGGCATTGGGCTCATTGGTTATTCCGCGTTGCAGGGATTAGCCCGCAACCCGGAGGCAAGCGGTCCAATAATGACCAACATGATTCTGGTCACTGCCTTTTGTGAGGCTATCGGTATTTATGCTCTGATTATCGCCATTATCCTGGCGTTGATTGTATAGGGTATTAAAGGGAGGTAATTATGGGACAGGATGGTATCCCTCTTTCTATCGGTGTTATCATTGCTGCTGCCGTGTTAGGGGCGTTAATTTTCACTGGGCTGGTGGTGGCTGCGGTTCTTTCTATTTAGAAGTAACTTAAACCTTTGGGGAAAGAATCCGCATTCTTAATCTGGGGTGCGGATAACTATGAGGCTTATGAAAATAATAATAAATGGAGGAGGAAATGGGTGGTTTAACTGACCTTGGCATAAACTTACCGATATTAGTCGCGCAAATCGTTAATGTGGCTATCCTGCTCGGACTCTTATATCTGGTTGCCTATAAACCGATTATGAGAATGCTTGATGAGCGCTCGCGAAGAATTAAGGAAAGCATGGCGCAGGCTGACGCCATTAAGGAACAGGCCGCCCGTGCTGAGGAAGAAGTTAAAAAGCAGCTTGAAGCGGCAAGTAGGGAGGGACAAGAGAGAATAGCTCAGGCGGTACAACTTGGGGAGGAGGTCAAACAAAAGGCACAGCAAGAGGCTAGGCGGGAAGCGGAAACCCTTATTACTCGGGCTCGTACCGAGATTCAACGTGAACGCGATGAGGCTGTTGATGAGCTACGGAAGGAATTTGCCGACCTGACGATACTGGCGGCCGGTAAGGTTATCGACCGCTCGCTAGATAAAAAAGCACATCGTCAGCTTATTGACAAAGTACTGAAAGAAAGC
The DNA here is from genome assembly GCA_046760155.1 of Dehalococcoidales bacterium. Taxonomy (GTDB): domain Bacteria; phylum Chloroflexota; class Dehalococcoidia; order Dehalococcoidales; family RBG-16-60-22; genus JBHIDQ01. The sequence goes on from JBHIDQ010000045.1 coordinate 5,911, forward strand.
ACCACCCTGAAGAAGGGGTAATTGGTTAGTTTAAGGAGAAGACGTGGCTAGGAGAATTCACGCTGGGCGCTATGCCCAGGCAGTGTTTGAGATTGCACTGGAGACAAAAGAATTAGATCGGTGGCAGTCTGATTTGAGAAATATGGTCAGTGTCGTTGGGGATACTGAGTTTATGGCTTGGCTGGAGAGTCCTAAGGTTCATTTTGAGGATAAGGCCAAACTACTATCTGAGCGGCTGAAGGAGGTAAATCCTCTAGCCTTGAATTTGGTTCTTTTGTTGGTAACCAAGGGTAGGCTGAGTATGCTCGGTGAAATTGCTGATGAGTACCAGCGACGACTGAATAGTTACCGTGGTATAGAGCCAGCCGAGGTTATTACCGCTATTCCTCTTGATGATGAAGATAAGCACAAGTTAGCCGAACACCTTGGTGCCTTGGTCGGTAAGAAAGTAGTCCTCAAATCCGAAGTAGACCCTGCCTTAGTCGGTGGTTTTGTCGCTAGAGTGGGCAGTAAGTTACTCGATGGCAGCACCCGTAACAAATTAATGACTTTAAAGAAGGAATTAGCCGGCGCGGGAAGATAAATAGGAGGGAGATTGCGTGACAACTAGAGGACGGGACATTGCTTCGGTGCTCAAGCAGCAGATTCAGCAATTTGGCACTGCACTGACGATGGTGGATGTGGGCACGGTGATTGAAGTTGGCGATGGCATTGCCCACATTCACGGACTGAACGGGGCAAAATATAATGAGCTACTTCAGTTTCCCAATGAGATTATCGGGATTGCGCTGAATCTGGAGGAGGATAGTGTGGCGGCTATTATCCTTGGTGACTACACCAAGGTTAAAGAAGGTGATGAGGTGCAGTGCACGGGTCGGATTGCCGAAGTGCCCGTTGGTGAAGCGCTTATTGGGCGGGTCGTTGACCCTTTGGGTCGCCCTTTAGACGGCAAAGGTGCGGTCAAGACCAGGAAGACTCGTCCGGTGGAGCGGGTAGCACCTAATGTGGCGCTGCGTAAGTCAGTAGATACCCCGGTACAGACCGGCATTAAGGCGATAGATAGTCTGATTCCTATCGGTCGGGGACAGCGAGAACTCATTATTGGTGACCGGTCAACCGGTAAAACAGCAATTGCTCTGGATACCATTATCAACCAAAAGGATGGTGATTTAACCTGTATCTACGTTGCCATTGGTCAGAAGGTATCTAAGGTGGCGCAGGTGGTAGCTACTCTGGAAGCTTACGGCGCCATGAAGCATACCATTATCGTTGCGGCTAATGCTTCTGATTCGGTGGCCCTGCAATATCTCGCCCCTTATGCCGGCTGTGCGGTTGGTGAGGAATTTATGGAGCAGGGAAAAGATGTCTTGGTTATTTATGATGACTTGTCCAAACATGGTTGGGCTTATCGGCAGCTTTCCTTGTTGCTGCGCCGTCCTCCGGGAAGGGAAGCCTATCCCGGTGACGTCTTTTATCTGCATAGCCGCTTGCTGGAGAGAGCCGCTAAATACGCCTCGGAATATGGAGGTGGCTCTTTAACTGCCTTACCGATTATTGAGACGCAGGCAGGTGATATGTCCGCCTATATCCCGACCAATGTTATCTCAATTACTGATGGCCAGATGTATCTAGAGACAGACCTGTTTAATGCCGGCCACAGACCGGCACTGAATGTGGGCTTATCAGTATCGCGCGTGGGGAGCAGTGCCCAGACTAAGGCAATGAAACAGGTGGCCGGCAAACTGAGACTGGAGCTGGCTCAGTACCGGGAACTGGCCACCTTCGCCCAATTTGGCACCAGTGAACTGGATAAGTCAACGAGAGCTCAACTCGACCGTGGCCAGCGCATCACCGAAATACTGAAGCAGCCCCAGTTTGTCCCGATGCCTGTGGAAAAGCAGGTGATGATTCTTTATGTGGCGATTAATGGTTATCTTGATGATGTGGCTTTAGATAAGGTGGCTCTTTTTGAGACCAAATTCCATGACTTTATGGCGCATAGCCATCCCGAAATTGGTAAATCCATTGCGGAAACAAAAGAAATTAGTGCTAAAACTGAAGAGGCACTCAAGAAAGCCGTCTCGGAGTTTAAGAAGACTTTTTAAGGCAAATTGAAGGGAGTGAGGTCAAAGCTTGGCTAATATTCGCGCTATTCGCCGTCGTATACGGGGTGTGCAAAGCATCGCCAAGATTACCAAGGCGATGGAGATGATTGCCGCTATCAAGATGAAGCAGGCACAGGAGCGCAGTTTAGCCGGACGGCCTTACGCTGAGAAGATTCAACAGGTAATCGCTGACTTGGCGGCTTTGCCTGAGATGGAAAGGGCATTACACCCCTTATTACAGCGAAGACCGGTGGCTAAAGTAGCTATCGTGCATATCACTACTGACCGTGGTTTGTGTGGCGGACTTAATACTAATCTTAACCGCCTGACGGCAGGCTTTATCCTGGAACAAACGGTGCCCGTTAGTCTGATTGCCGTTGGTCGTAAAGGATTGAATTTTATGCGGCGGCACGGCTGTGATATCCTTGCTGAATTTACTCAGCTTGGTGACCGTCCTGGCTTGCTGGACACGCTGCCCATATCTCACATTATTATTGATGACTACAGTAAGGGTGCCGTTGATTTGGTCTATTTAGCCTATGCTCAGTTTGTTTCCACAATGGTTCAGTCGCCAGTTTTGCAGCAGCTGCTTCCGGTCGAACCAGCCAGCATACCTGGAGTGCAGAATGTCGACTATATCTATGAACCGGGCCCGGATGTGGTGCTGGGTGAGCTTTTACCCCGGTTTGTTGAAATGCAGGTCTATCATGCCATTCTGGAATCAATCGCCAGTGAGCAGTCAGCCAGAATGGTCGCCATGAGAAACGCGACTGATAATGCTAATGAGCTTATTGGCGATTTAACTTTGCTTTATTATCGGGCTCGTCAGGAATCAATTACTAAAGAGCTTCTTGATATTGCCGGTGGCGTTGAAGCTCTGACATAGCAACGGAGGTTTTTATGGCTAAAGGCAAAGTAACTCAGGTGATAGGCACCGTGGTTGATGTCGAATTTCCACCTGAAGAGTTGCCGGCGCTTTACAATGCGATTGAGGTTACCACCAGTGGTGGCAAGATTGTGCTTGAGGTTCAGGACCACTTGGGGAATAACTGGGTCCGCTGTCTGTCGCTATCACCTACCGATGGGCTGGAACGGGGTACTGAAGCAATCGATACCGGGGCAGCGCTTACCGTACCGGTGGGCAAAGCCACTCTGGGACGATTGTTTGATGTTATGGGAGAACCTTTAGACAATCTCGGTCCGGTTAAAACTAAAGAGCGCTGGCCAATTCATCGGCCACCACCTTCATTCGAGGAACAGGAGACAACCACCCAGATGCTGGAGACCGGACTTAAGGTTCTTGACCTAATTACCCCGTTTACTAAAGGGGGCAAGGTAGGTGCCTATGGTGGTGCTGGGGTGGGTAAAACGGTAATCATTATGGAGCTTATTCGCAATATTGCTACCGTGCACGGCGGTTTTTCCGTCTTTGCTGGCATTGGCGAAAGGTCTCGTGAAGGTAATGACCTGTGGCACGAGATGAAGAATTCAGGTGTGATTGATAAGACAGTCTTGGTCTTTGGCCAGATGAACGAACCCCCTGGCGTTCGCCTCCGTGTCGGACTGACCGGACTGACGATGGCGGAATACTTCCGCGATGCTCAGCATCAGGACATTTTATTGTTTATTGACAATATTTATCGCTATACTCTCGCTGGTATGGAGGTGTCGGCTTTATTAGGACGTATGCCCTCAGCCGTGGGCTATCAGCCGACTCTGGCTACGGAAATGGGTGAGTTGGAAGAGAGGATTACCTCCACCAAACAAGGCTCGATTACCTCTTTTCAAGCGATCTATGTTCCGGCTGATGATTATACTGACCCCGGAGTGGTGGCTACTTTTGGCCACCTTGATGCCGTTATTGCCTTGGAAAGGTCTATTGCTGAGCAAGGGTTGTATCCGGCGGTTGACCCGCTGGTCTCAACCTCTCGTATACTTACCCCCAGTGTTGTTGGTGAAGAGCATTATCAGGTAGCTCGTGAAGTGCAGCGGGTACTGCAGCGTTACAAGGAACTGCAGGATATCATCGCTATTTTGGGTATCGAGGAACTTAGCGAGGAAGATAAACTTATTGTCAATCGAGCCCGCCGTATCCAGCGGTTTTTATCACAACCAATGTTTGTTACTGAGGTTTTTACTGGTAGAAAGGGGAAATACGTGCCGGTGAAAGAAACGGTGCGTGGTTTTAAGGAGATTCTGGAAGGTAAATACGATGACCTGCCGGAACAAGCCTTTTATATGGTGGGTACCATCGATGAAGTAGTCAAGGAAGCTAAGAAGTTGGGCGCTGAAAGTGAGACGGCAGAGGAAGCTGAGGAGTCGAAGGAATAGCTGATGGCTGGTATTAGACTGGATATTGTTACCGCCGAGCGAATGGTTTACTCGGAAGAGGTGGACATGGTTATTGCTCCCGGTGTTGAAGGCCAGCTGGGCATTTTACCACACCATGCGCCTTTGATGACGACGATACAGGCGGGAGAACTGCGGGTAAAGAGAGGCAGTGAGGAAGAGTCATTGGCTATTGGTGGCGGTTTCCTTGAGGTAAGACCGGACCGGGTGGTAATTCTGGCTGATACTGCGGAGAGAGCGGAAGAAATTGATGTGGCCCGGGCGGAGGCGGCAAAGCGTCGGGCGCAAGAACGGTTAGCCGAAAGGGGTGCCCCCGGAATAGATGAAACTCGGGCAGAAGCAGCGCTACGGCGTTCATTGGCCCGCCTCAAGGTGGCAGAGATGGTCAGGAGAAGAAGAAGATAAGGTGCCTAAAGACAGAACGGCTAAGCTAATCAGTCTCTTTTTGGTTTTGACTCAACAGCCCCTCAATCGGTTCAATGACCATATGCCCTTGCTCAAGGTCAACTGATTTCACCACATCCTCAATGGCGGGAATCAGGATTTCTCCTTTCGCATTGCGGACGATATAGACATCATTACTTTCCGTGGTTAGGATTTCGCTGATCTTTCCCAGTGGTTCCCCTTGGGTTGTCCGTACCTCTAGCCCAATCATTTGGAAATGGTAGAATTGCCCTTCAGGCAGAGGTTGAACCTGACGGTGAGGTATTTCTATGGTTTTACCTCGCAATTTTTGGGCTTCGGCAATACTGTCAATGGCGCTAAACTTGACCACCAGCTTCCCACGATGCCACTCAGCACTATCAATGGTCATGGGCTGTTGGCTAATGTAAACTTTGGCGCCGGAAGCGAAACGTTGGGGGAAATCGGTTTCTGTCTTTACCTTTAATTTACCCTTGACACCCCAAGGGGCTAAAATACGACCGATAGTGATAAATTCCAAATTGGGATTAGACAATCTCGAGTCTAACTCTGGTGGAAGCTTTAGCTGCTTTCACTCTGAGTAAAGTGCGCATGGCTTCAGCGATTCGGCCCTGCTTGCCAATGACTCTTCCCTTATCTTCATCGGCAACTTGTAACTTGAGTGTGGTCAGGCCCTCCTCGTCAGTTTCCTCTTCAACTTTTACATCATCAGGTGCATCAACGATTGACTTGGCGATGAATTCTACGAGTTCTTTCATGTTTTGGTTTTCTCCTTGGTTGTTTTGGTTTTCTCCTTGGTTGTTTTGGTTTTCTCCTTGCTTACTTCGGTTTCCTCCTTGCTTGCTTTGGACTTTTCTACAATGCCTGCCTTGGTTTTCTCCTTG
>JBHIDQ010000046.1:0-11232 GCA_046760155.1 Dehalococcoidales bacterium
ATTCTGGCCATTCTCCAGTAAATACTGTCTCTGCTGGCCCAGTCATTGACACTTCTCCAGTGCCATCCCACTCCACCTGTAATGTTCCTCCTAGTAGTTTTATATCAACTTTACTATCAACATGACCGTGAATTTGAGCAGCGACGGCTACCGCACAGGCGCCACTACCACAGGCCAGTGTCTCCCCTACTCCCCGTTCCCAGACACGAACTTCTATTTGTTGTCGGTTCATGATACGGGCGACCTCAAAATTGGTTCGCTTAGGGAAAATGGCCAGGTGCTCCACTTTTGGTCCCAGTTGTGATAGTGGGAAATCAGATACCGGCTGCGGTGAAAAATAAACGGCATGCGGGTTACCCATCGAAACGAGATTGAGGAGCAGGTCTGTCCTATCAACAGTAACCGGATAACTTAACATTGATTTTATGTAAACTATCTTTTCACTACCCTGCTTGAGCACTACTGGAATGTCACCAGCACCAAACTCGGGTTTTCCCATTCCAGCCTGAATACTGGTTAGTCTGCCTTCTCTTTTATTAAGCTTGAGTTTCCTAATGCCAGCTATCGTTTCTACTGATAGCTGATCAGCCTCAGCACTGACCAGTCCTTTTTCGAAAACGAGTTTCGCCAAGCACATTATTCCATTACCGCAGGCTTCCGCTTCTGAGCCATCGGGGTCGAACATACGCATCCCGAAATCAGCTTTGTCGGAAGGTAAAACCAGTATTAAACCATCACTGCCGATACCAAAATGACGGTCGCACATGGCTATTGCCACTGGCGACCAGTCGCGCCGTGTATCATTGGTCTCTACCAAGACAAAATCATTTCCTGAGCCCTGCATTTTGGTGAAATTCATCACTACCTCGCTCCCCTTTTTCAACCTATCAAGCCACCTGCTTTAAAAGACACCTTGCCTCGCCCGGTTCATTCTCCAAAAATTTAGTTAGTGTCGCTTCAATCTCTGAATCTGCCCGAGTTTTAATGTCAAACCAGTGTATTCTATCATCCCTCAAGCGGAACCAAGCATACTGGTGCCGAACAAAGCGATGGGTTTCATTTTTTATTTGCTGTATCGCTACGGCCAAGGCCAATTCACTTTTCAGAAACATCCCGATTTGCTTGTAGCCAATACTAGACATAGCTGGTAGATTAAAATCATACCCCATATTGACCAATTTTTCCACCTCGGCGACTAGTCCCTGCTTTATCATCTCATCAACCCTTAAATCGATTCGGCGATATAGCTCTGCCCTATCGGTAGTTAGACCGATGATTAAGATATTAAAGGGAGGTGCCTTCTTACCCTGAAGCTGAGAAAAGGCAGCTCCTGTTTGGCGATGCACCTCAAGAGCTCTTATTATGCGACGTACGTTGCGAGGGTCAATTTTCTGCGCTGTGGCGGGCTCAGCTTTCTTCAGCTCCTGATAAAGTTCATCAGCCCCCTTGATAGCCGCTCTCTTCTCCAAACGTTTTCTAAATTCAAGGTCAGGTGGTACCGGGGGTATTTTCCAGCCTTCCAATACCGCCCAGACATACAGTCCGCTACCACCAACCAATAAGGGTAATCTCTGACGTTGTTGAATGTCACTGATAATCTGATAAGTCAGTGCCTGATATTGAGCCAAACTAAAACTCTCGTCAGGATTAACGATACTAATCAAATGGTGAGGAACGAGAGATAGTTCTTTCGGGCCAGGTTTGGCAGTACCGATATCCATGTGCCGATAAACCTGTCGACTATCCGCATTCACTATCTCACCAGGAAAAGTCTGAGCTAAATGAAGCGCCAATCGACTTTTGCCGATACCAGTCGGACCAACAATAGCTACCAGATGGTTCATTTTCTAGGTTTAATCACCGCGGTTTGAGTGACGATACTCAGGAACTCGGTGGCTTTCAGACTAGCCCCACCGACAAGAGCCCCATCAATCTCAGGTTGCTGCATAAACTCAGCAGCATTGGCAGCGGTCACACTGCCGCCATATAAAATACGTATCTCCTGGGCAATCTTATCATCATATAATTGGGCGATATTGCGGCGGATAAAAGCAATCGTCTCATTTGCCTGCTCACCGGTAGCTGCCTTACCAGTGCCAATCGCCCAGACTGGCTCATAGGCAATAAGCAAACCATTAAGGTCGTCTATACCCGCCAATGCTGACTTTAACTGCTCAGCCACTACCTCTTCAGTCTTACCGGCCTCATTTTCTTCTAGTTTTTCCCCGATGCATAAAATAGGTTTTAAACTTACTTTCAATGCCGCGGCAACCTTTTGGTTAATCATCTCTCCTGTCTCGTTAAAGTACTGTCTTCGTTCTGAGTGCCCGATAATAACGAATTCACACAGGTCAGCAATCATTAAAGGTGAAATCTCACCAGTATAGGCACCCTTTTCGGCAAAATACAGGTTCTGCGCCCCCAATTTTATGGAGCTCTTTTTAACTATCTCTCTTATTGGAGCTAAAGAAACAAACGGCGGACAAATTACTTTGTCGACCTTGCTTATCTTATCTAGCTCTTTGCGCATTGTCTTAACCAAATCTATAGCCTCACCAACGGTCGTATTCATTTTCCAGTTACCGGCAATCATTGGTACCCGCATTTTGTTCTCCTATCGAGTTATTAATCTAAGAGAGGTGTTTCTTCACTATTCTCTTACGCGCCAAATTTAGTCAACTTCAGCGCATTAGCCATCGCCAGGGGCATAATTTGTGTCGCTGGGAATCTTCCTAAGCCACCAGTAGCGCAAGCCGGTTCGGAGAATTCACTTACTCGGTCGGGACGGCACCACTTAGAAGACAGAAGAATGGGCACGGGATGCCAGCTATGCCCTTTAAGTATAGCTGGCGTTGAGTGATCACCCGCCACCACAATAACATCTGGTTCCAGCCTCATTAGCTCAGGTAAATTGCGGTCAATTTGCTCGAAGATTTTGACTCGGCGGTCAAAATCCCCGTCTTCACCGGCGTTATCGGCGGGCTTGATATGCACGAAGAAAAAGTCATAATCAGCGTAGTGTTGCTTTAGTGTCGTAAATTCATCTTCAATAGTTGTTCCGGTGGGCAGAACCTCCATGCCGACTAATTTAGCCAGTCCTCGGTACATGGGATAGCTGGCAATAGCGGCTGACTTCAATTTGTAAATCTCACTCATGGTGGGTATTTGAGGGCACTGGGAGAAACCTCGTAGCAGAACCATATTGGCGGGATAATGTTCTGCCAAGGTCACCTTCGCTTGAGCGATAAATTCATTGGCCACGCTGGCCAATTTTTTGGCTTCTGGGTTTAAGGCGACAACGGATTTCGGGGCTATCCCTATCCGCAGAGGGTCGGAGTCGCTTACTTCAAGAGCTAGACCATCACCACGAAATACAGCGACAAAACGATGTTCTCTCACCGGACTGACAAAAATCCTAACCTCATCGATTAAGCGCCCGTCCAGCAATTGGCACAACTCGATGCATTTTTCGTTCGGGACACGTCCTGCCCGGCGGTCAGTCACCAAGCCCTTTTCATCAATGGTACAGAAGTTACCACGGGTGGCAATATCTCTTGATTGCAGATCAAAATCGATACCGACAGCCTCCAGAACTCCCCGACCGATGATACAACTGACTGGGTCGTAACCAAATAGTGCCAGGTGACCCGGGGCACTCCCTGGGGTTATTCCCGGGGCAACCGGGTCGGCAAGACCACAGATACCTTTCGCTGCCAATTGGTCAAGATTCGGGGTATTGGCTGTCTCCAGTTCTGTTTTCCCAGTCCTGGGATTGGGCAGTCCGCCTAACCCGTCAATGACCAGTAACACAATTTTAGATGGCGAGGATATGGCAATTTCCTTGATTATATCCAGACTGACGGTACCGTTTGGCAACTCTTCCTCCTCTAATGGCCATCAAATTATGAAGTTTTGTCCGATAATGCTTCTACACCGGGTAATTTTTCACCGCTCAAAAATTCGAGAGAAGCACCGCCACCGGTGGAGACAAAGGACATCTTATCTGCTAGCCCCATTTCATTGACTGCTTCAGCGGTGGAGCCTCCACCAATAATCGTTGTTGCCTTAAGATTGGCTAAAAGTCTGGCTAGTTCTTGTGTCCCCTGAGCAAACTGGGGTATCTCAAAGATGCCTACTGGTCCATTCCAGAAGATAGTCTGGCAGTTTTGCAACTTCTGGCTGAAGTTGCTAATCGTCTGCGGGCCCATATCAACAATCCTTTTCTCTGTGGCTATCTTTTCGACGGGTACAACCTCGATTTTAGCTTCCTCGTTGAGTTCATCGGCAACAACAACATCAACTGGCAAGAATAATTGTACCCTGCTTTTATTGGCTTTTTCCATTAATCTGGCCGTGGTATCCAGCATTTCCGTCTCAACTAACGCTAGGCCTACTTCATAGGACTTAGCTTTCAAAAAAGTAGCCGCCATCCCACCACCGATGAGAAGAAAGTCTACCTTACCCATAATGTTTTCCAGCATGCTAACCTTATCACTTATCTTAGCGCCACCGAGGAGTGAGGCAAAGGGACGCGCTGGATTCTGCAAAATATTACTCAGGTTTTCAATTTCCTTTTCCAGTAGAAAGCCAGCTGCTGCCGGAAGATAATTAGCGATGCCAGATATTGACGCATGAGCCCGATGGGCAGCACCAAAAGCATCATTAACAAAGACATCACCCAAGCGGGCTAGAGCTTGCGCAAAGGAGGCGTCACCGGCTTCCTCTTCGGCATGAAAGCGGAGATTTTCCAAGAGCAGGACATCGCCACTCTTCAAATTTGCCACTAACTTTTCCACTTCTGGACCAATACAATCCGGGGCCATGGCCACTGATTGTCCCAGGAGCTGTGACAGACGCCGGGCAACAACCGCCAGTCGTAACCCATCGACTACTATCCCCTTAGGTCGGCCGAGATGAGACATAAGGATAACTTTTGCTCCCTGTTCGGTAAGATATTTAATTGTCGGCAGAGAGGCTAGGATGCGATTGTCATCGGTTATTTCCCCGGTCTTTTCATTCAAAGGAACATTTAAATCAACCCGGAGCAGAACCCTTTTGCCACTAACTGCTATGTCTCTAACCGTCATCTTATCCATTTCCCCACTCCAGAGCATAGATAAACTGAAAAACAAAAAATATCAGACGCTGTCAGTAGGAGTGAATTTTATCGTTAGGGAACAGTCCCTACCTTACCTTTAACCTCTAATAAGGAACTGGACTTGTGACTAGGAAATAAACTTAGAACCTTTTGGACTATTCCTTTGGCATCTAGTCCGTACTTAGTACGCAGGGTAACTTGGGTCCCCTGTTCAACAAACTCATCAGGGATACCGATGCTTTTTACCTGTAGGTCACCAATGCCCGAATCCTGAAGAAACTTGGTGACGCTGCTGCCGAAACCACCGCTTAGGGTATTTTCCTCAGCAGTAACCATGCGTTTAATACCACGGGAAAGATCTATTATCAGTGCTGAGTCAAGTGGCTTGGCAAAACGAGCATTAACCACGGTAGCTTCAATCTTTTTTGAAGCCAACTCCTGGGCGGCCTCAAGGGCAGGAGCCACCATAGCACCTATGGCTAAGATAGCTACATCCTTCCCCTGTCTGACTATTTCCCATTTCCCTATCGGAATTTCCCGTAGCGCTTCATCCAATTCTACTCCTACCCCGGCACCGCGGGGATACCGTACTGCCATAGGTTGCACTGATTTCACTGCAGTATAAAGTAAGTGCTGAAGCTCGTTTTCATCCTTGGGGGCCGATACAATTAGATTAGGAATTAGTGTCAGGTAAGAGAGGTCAAACGTTCCCTGATGGGTTTTACCATCATCACCAACGATACCGCCTCGGTCAATAGCAAAAACAATGGGTAGACCCTGAAGGCAAACATCATGGATAATCTGGTCAAAAGCACGCTGCAGAAAGGTGGAGTAGATAGCAACAATGGGAATGAAACCTTGAGTCGCCAATCCGGCAGCAAAAGTAACCGCGTGCTGTTCACAGATGCCGACATCAAACACGCGTTTCGGAAACTCGGCCTCGACAATACTCAGGCAGTTCCCTTCTGGCATCGCTGGGGTAATCGTTACCAATTTGGGGTTCTCGCGAGTCAATCGGAGCACCGTCTGCGCAAATACCTCACTGTAAGTTGGTATCTCTTTGGTGCTGACCTGCTTTGCTGGCACGCCATGAAAATAGACCGCGTTGCTCTCCGCAGGACGATGGCCTTTGCCCTTAGTTGTTATAACATGAACAAAGGTTGGCTTGAGACGATAATCTCTGGCTTGAATGAGCGCCGTTTCCAGGTCAGTGATATTATGCCCGTCAATAGGTCCAATATAAGTAAAGCCAAGTTCTTCCCAGACCATGGTGGGCATAAGCAACCCCTTGAATCTACCTTTAGCCTGCTGACTTACCTGCCATAGCTTATCACCTAGTGGCAGCGCGGTAAGTATCCGTTTACTTTCTTCCTTGGCCAGGTGATAGCGGTGGTTAAACCGCATTTTATTAAGTAATTTAGCTAGGCTGCCAACAGTAGGAGAAATTGACATCCCATTATCGTTTAGAACTACAACCAGTCTGGAGCCAAGATTTCCTGCTTGGTTAAGCGCCTCAAGAGCCATCCCACCAGTGATAGCACCATCGCCAATAACCGCTACCACTTGGTAGTCATCGCCACAAAGGTCACGAGCAATCGCCATACCGAGAGCTGCCGAAACTGAGGTACTGGCGTGACCAGTTCCAAACGGGTCATGTGGACTCTCATCAGGACTGGTAAAACCGGATAAACCGCCGTATTGACGCAGCGAGGCAAAGCGCTGCTTCCGACCAGTAAGCAGTTTATGAATATAGCTTTGATGTCCTACATCCCAGATAATCTTATCTCGCGGGCTGTCAAATACCCGATGCAAAGCTATAGTAAGCTCAACGACACCCAAATTAGAGGCTAAATGACCACCGGTGGTAGTTATCGTGGCCACTAATATCTGTCTGAGCTCTGCCGCTAGTTGCTCAAGCTCTTGTGGGGTTAATCCCTTCAAATCAGCGGGACTATTTATTCCGTCTAACAACTTTGGCATTATCAGTTTCTCATATCGTGAAAGAGCTACTTAATCTCAATACTAGCAATGTAGTTAAACGATGTCAAGGTAAACCCTCTTGACGCTGGGAGTGTCCTTTTGCTACACTGCCGAAGTGCTATCCATAGAACATCAGTTACTAGAGTTCATAAGTTATACCTACAGTCTGATCCAATGGCCAGGAGTAGTGTTACTTATGGCGGTAGAGAGTGCCTGTATTCCTTTACCCAGTGAGATAATCATGCCCCTTGCCGGCTGGATGCTGATAAAAAAACAGTCTCTAGCCGTTACTTATACACTCGCAGCTGGTGCCTATGGGGCGCTGGGGAATACTATTGGCTCGGCTATCGCCTACGGTGTTGGTATGTGGGGTGGCCGCCCCTTTTTGGAAAAATATGGCAAATATATTCTTATTTCGCGACATGACCTTGATCTAGCTGACCGTTGGTTTGACAGAAGCGGCAGTTGGTCAATCTTTACTTCTCGTTTGTTACCAGTGGTGCGCACTTTTATTAGTCTTCCTGCCGGGATTGCCAGAATGCATTTCGTTAAGTTCTTAGTCTATACCTTCCTTGGTTCTTTCGTTTGGAGTATTGGACTGGCCTACGGAGGTTATCGACTGGGTGAGCACTGGGAGCAAATACGAACGATTATGCGTCCTTTTGACCCGTTAGTTTTCGCCTTTATCATTGCCTTGGTTGCCCTTTATATTTATCGACACATAAAACACACCAAGACGAAAAACTAGAACGGCAAAGACTCATCCTTGACCTTCTCTTTTTTTCGTGCTACATTTGAAGGTAAACTGTTTGTCCCTGTAGCTCAGTTGGACAGAGCGGCTGCCTTCTAAGCAGCGGGTCGTGGGTTCGAATCCCTCCAGGGACGCCACTAAAGCTGACTAGAGCAGTTGCTTTTCGTGTGTGCAATGTAGCCCAAAGCCTTGAAAGTGAGAATCAGTAATTTCAAATGTCGAAAGTATGCCACTAGCTTTGCCGTAGCTATAGGAGTATTCCACGCTAGTCATATTTCTTTAAGACACCGCTGCCATTGCCACTTCTGTCGGTAGCGGTTCATACTCTACAATCTTGTCTAGGCTCGTTCCCATAGAAGCATCGGTTTCCCGGTCCACTATAATCTCAATAACTGATGGCCAATTTGCTTCTACGGCTCTCTTTAGCGCTGGTTTTATTTCAGCGGGATCTTCTACTCGCTGACCATAGGCACCATAAGCCTCGGCAAACTTGACAAAGTCCACCATCGTTCCCTCATACCAAGTAGTGACCTCGAAGTTCATATCATAGATGTATTTCTCCTGCTGGCGAATGAGGCTTAGATAACCGTTGTTAATTACGATAACAATGATAGGAATATTATACATTACTGCCATTGCCATTTCTTCACCGCAAAATCCCAGGCCGTAATCACCGACTATGTCAACTACAATTTTCTCAGGTTGGGCAACCTTAGCTCCTATCGCTGCAGGTAGGTCCCAACCTAGAGGGCCGGCACCACCCGGTAAAAGATAGTGGCGGGGCTTGAATATCCTTTGAAATTGTGATGACCAGATTTGATTTAGACCAATACAAGTGGTAAATACCGTATCCTCATCAAAGAACTCATTTATTTCTTTAAACACCCGCTGTGGCTTAATGGGAATTTGGTCAAAATCTAACCGGCGCTCATATTGTAATCGCATTTTTGGTATGGCATCTATTTGCTCACTAGATTCTCTTTGTGGAGTCATCCTTTTGGCCATTTCAAGTAATGCTTGTAAGGCGAGTTTGGCATCAGCGACGATGCCTAAGTCGGTAGGAATAATACGACCAATTTGAGTTGGCTCAATATCAATATGAATGAATTTCCTATCTTTAGTGTAGACATCTAGGGTACCAGTATGGCGGTCAGAGAAGCGGCAGCCAACCCCCAATACCAAGTCTGATTCGAGGAAAATTTTATTACCATACGGGGTGTTGCAGGAAGTTCCCACTTGCCCGGCATAGAGAGGGTGGTCAGCAGCAATGCCGCTCTTACCCATAAGTGAAGTAACCACGGGTATAGAGAGATACTCCGCTAGTTCAATGAACTCACTACAGGCGTTGGCAATTATCACTCCACCCCCCAAGAGCATTAATGGTTTTTCTGCTTCCAGTATCATCTCCAAGGCTTTCTTGATTTTACGATTATCCGGTGCCGGTTTCAGAATCTCTAGAGACGAGTCAATACTGGCATCATATTCCACTTCACGTCGCTGAACATCCAGGGGAAGGTCAATAAGAACTGGGCCCGGACGCCCCTCTTTGGCGATGCGAAACGCTTGCCTGGTGATAGAAGGAAGCTGGCTGGCTTCCGTAACGCAATAGCTTTTTTTGGTGATAGGCTTAACAATATCAGCTATTTCTGCAGCTTGGAAGGCTTCCTTCCCTAACTGGGCAACAACTGCCTGTCCGGTGACGGCAATTATGGGAATAGAATCTACTTTAGCCGCGTATAGTCCGGTTACCATATTTGTCCCCGCTGGTCCTGAGGTCCCCGCACATATGCCCACTTTGCCGCTGGCCCTAGCATAGCCATCAGCAGCGTGGGAGGCACCTTCTTCATGACGGGCTAAATAGTGCTTTATCTTTGACTTTCTTAAAGCACTGTAAAAAGGTAATATGGCTGCCCCCGGAATGCCAAAAATAACCTCCACTCCTTCATCTTCCAGTATTCTGACCATTGCTTCGGCGGCTTGCATTCTACTCATTTCTTACTCCCTTTCTGATAGTGTCTTGTTGGTTATACGCCAAATTTACCTGGGGCAAAATGTAATATTGGGAAGCCACATAGCTAATGGGGGATAGAAAATAACAATAACCAAGCCTATAAACTGAAGGAAGAGGAAAGGTATGGTAGACTTGATGATTTCCCACATCGTTATTTCGGGAGGGGCACCAGCACCTACCTTCATAAATAAAATCTTTATTTTCCCCTAGCAGAGCCTGCCTATCGGTCAGTTTCTTCCCCCTGCATGTTTCATTTTTCCTTGCTTGTTCATAAGAAGTAAACTTCACTCACCTCGATATCCTATCGCTTGAGAAATTTCCAATCCACAATTCTTGACTAACAATTTTAGCTCGCGCACTCGATCGCTATTTAGACGAGCCGAAGGCCCGGAAATACTGACTGCAGCCACTACATTTCCATTGCCATCCTTTACCGGTGATGCAATACACCTTACTCCTAGCTCGGTCTCCTCATCATCCTCTGCGATACCGTCTCGCTTGGCAATTAGTAACTCATTTTTCAGCTTACCAGTGTCTGTTATAGTCTTGCTGGTACACTGAGGAAGGCCGTAACAATTCAGATATCTTTGCAGTTCTTCCTCTCTCATGTTGGCCAAGAAGGTTTTTCCTACTCCTGTGCAATGCAAAGACACCCTGTTCCCCACTTCCGTGAACATCCGCAATAAGTAGGAATGGGATTCGAGGTGCTCAATATAAACAGCCTCGCTTGAATCCAAAATGGCGAGATTTACTGCTTCACCTGTTGCCGCATTTAGCTTCTCTAGAAAAGGAAGTGCTGCATCTCTAACTTTGACTTTCTTCTTAATAGCACTACTAAAGCCCAGAAGTTTTAGACCCAGAGAATACTTTCCCCTCTTCTGCTGTCGGCTAAGATAACCTCTCTTGACAAGAGTCGAAGCAAGTCTATAAGCGGTGCTGACATTCAGCCCACTTAGACTTGCCAATTGCGATATTCTAAGTTCGCCTTCGTGCTGCAAGAATATTTCTAAAACGTCAAGCGCTTTCTCGAGTCTTTCCATAATTTTTTTAGCCAGTGAAAATTATATTCAATTAATGAAAATTTACAACAAATTTGTCTGGTTTTCAATACGCTAAAGTAAGCATTTCGTGTTTTAAAAAGACCTTGTTTTGCCTTTGATACTCGTGGTCGATACTTATTATCGATAATCCTAGGCCTATTCTCTCAATTTTTTAACCCGGTTCTTAGACGTTTTAAACAGAATACATTAAAGTTATTTTAACCACAGTAGTAAGTAGACTGTTCATTTAATCTTATAGTAGAATTGATACCAAAATATCGCGACGACTTTTACGAAAGTCTCACACCTGTCTGAAATAGTGAACAGATGGAAAAGCAGGGATTGTTGAGGA
>JBHIDQ010000047.1:0-11086 GCA_046760155.1 Dehalococcoidales bacterium
TCCTCCCCCCGTATCAACCTCTCCCCATATTCCAGCAGCACTTTGGCTCGTTCCGGGGAGACCTTTTTTGATTCCAGGTAGGCTTTGAGGGCATCCAGAGGGGTGATTTCTTCGGCGGTGAACTGCCCCAGTCTCAGGCGCGCCTCTCGCACTATCTCACGGGCGATGGTGAAGTAGTGGGCTTCTTTCAGTGCCTCTCTGATGTCGCCTTCCCTTAGCTGCCCCTCAATCTCCACCGGCAGGGTGATATTCAGTCGCACGATGGCATCTTTAACTTTTGCTTCCTGCCCAGCAATCGACTTGATTACGGTGGCGGTGGGGTCAAGGTCCTGAGCCTCAAGGTCAACGCTGATGGTAAGGAAGCGTCGTCCGCTTATGGGGTGGAATTCAAAAGATACCTGTCTTTCACCCGCTTCCCCATCAGGCTCAATTTCCACCATGTAAAATCCCTTCTCGTCTTCTTCGTCGCTGAAATCAAGGCACGCCAGACTGCCGGCATAGATGGTAGGTGGGCTCTCGGACAAGACCTGGTGACGATGAATATGCCCCAAGGCGATATAATCGAAAGCCGGGTTAGCCACATTGCTCAGCAGCAGAACGTGCTCCTGCCCGATGGTCATCTGTTTTTCCGAGCCGATCTGGGCACCGGCCACCCAGACGTGGGCGGCGAGGATGGAGGGGAGGCTGGGGTCAAGTTTGGAAGCATTAAGCTCAATGGCTTTGGTCAGCGTCTGCTGTAATTTCTCTTTAATCTGGTCGAAGTCCAGGTTTTTCGTCTCCTCTCTGCTTAACAGCGCGCTGCGCCTCAGCCAGGGTAAGGAAGCGATTTGAACGGTGCCGCTGGGGGTTTGAATGGGATAAATATCGGGGCGATTGGAGACATAAACGTTTTTCACGGCTAAAGTATCAAAAATTTCGGTGGTGGTTGCTCGGCCGATAGCATTGGGCAGGTCGTGGTTACCAACGAGGAGAAAGACGGGAATGTTATTGGTGGAAAGGCGATTGATGCGCTTGGCGAACTCTCTCTGCTGGGTCTGGGTGGGCTCACGGGTTTTGTAGGCATCGCCGCAGAAGAGGACAAGGTCAACGCTGTTCTCTATGGCGTAGTCAACGACCTGGTCAAGGGCGGAGAGGAAGTCGAGGAGGCGTGAGGACAGCCCGGTAGCTGAGTCAATGCGTCCGTAGCTCTCCACACCGAGATGCAGGTCGGCAAAGTGAAGGATTTTCATTATATTTTAACCCCATCCCTCTTTATCCCCATTCCCCTTGATAAGGGGAAGGGGGAATTGATATTAAAAAGAGGGGCTTCGCTCCTCTTAAACACCCTGAGTTCGCTTAAGTCTTACCGTTTCGTTTTGCCTATCTACCATTACTGTCTGAAAGCCAGCGCTACGTATAGCGTGAATTGCCATGGTGCCTTGTGTATTATCCCAAAATTTAAAATATTTCCGCGCATTACGAGGCAGGCGCTCACCGATAATCTTCTCAATTTCAGAAAAAGTTACCACTACATTGTCCTCAGGGTGTCTCTTCAACCATTCTCTAAGGGGCGTATATTTAGGCATTTTCTCCTCCTTTCCATATCTGCCCGCCGGGAGGCAGCACGAACAGTTCTTCACCGGCAAGCTTGGCGGCTAAGGTATTCTTAAGCTCGGCGATGGGTAACCTGATTTGATTCAGGGTGTCGCGCTCTCGAATGGTAACCTGGTTATCTTCCAGCGACTGGAAGTCAATGGTAACGCAGAAAGGAGTGCCAATCTCATCCTGACGCCGATAGCGGCGGCCGATACTCTGGGTATCATCATACTGTACCATCCAGCAGGGGCGCAGGTCAGCATATATCTTTTTGGCGAATTGCACCAGATTCTCTCGCTTGCTTAAGGGCAATACCGCCACTTTGATGGGGGCCAGAGTGGGGTGGAGGTGGAGCAGCACCCTTAATTCGCCCTCAGCTACGTCTTCGTCGTAGGCATCGCACAGGAAAGCCAGCACCGAGCGGTCGACTCCGGCCGATGGCTCAATAATATAAGGGACAAAGTGCTCATTGGTCTCTTCATCATGGTAGGTCAGGCTCTTGCCACTGTAGCTGGCGTGTTGCACCAGGTCAAAGTCGCCACGATTGGCAACGCCTTCCAATTCAGCCCAGCCCATCGGGAACAGATAATCGATGTCATAGCATTTTCGGGCGTAGTGGGCCAGTTCTTCCTCGGTATGGGGACGTAGTCGGAGATTCTCTTTCTTGATGCCCAAGTTCACATACCAGTTGCGGCGCTCCTCAAGCCAGTAGTCAAACCATTCATCGGCAGTTTCCGGCTTAACAAAGTACTCGATTTCCATTTGCTCAAATTCCCGACTGCGAAAGATAAAATTGCCGGTGGTAATCTCGTTGCGGAAGGCTTTACCGATCTGGGCGATGCCAAAGGGCAGTCGCTTGCGGGTGCTATTGAGCACGTTCTGGAAGTTAACGAAGATACCCTGGGCGGTCTCCGGTCGCAGGTAAACGACATTAGCTTCTTCTTCAACCGGCCCCATGAAGGTCTTGAACATCAGATTAAACAGTTGCGGCTCGGTTACTTCACCGCCGCAGGAGGGGCAACTATTGTCCTTCAATTCGTCAGTGCGCCATCTCAGATGACAGCGCTTACACTCGACCAGCGGGTCAGCAAACTGCTGGAGGTGGCCACTGGCTACCCAGGTCTGAGGATGCATCAGAATGCTGGCATCCAGCCCCACCATGTCATCACGCTCCTGGACGACAGCGCACCACCAGGCTTGCTTCACATTCTGTTTCAGCTCCACCCCCAGCGGTCCGTAATCCCAGCAGCTGGATAAGCCGCCGTAGATTTCACTGCTGGGGAAAATAAAGCCACGCCGCTGGCAGAGGGAGACGAGCTTTTCCATAGTGGTCTTGCCTGATATTTGTTCCGCCATTAGCTGCTGCTCCTTAGCACCGTTATCCGGTATTGCCTCGACCAGTCTTCCAGACCTGCCGTATGGCAAGAGTGAAGAAGATGCCTAGAATGATTCCTCCCAACCCCATGACAATCAAGGCGAATACCCACCAGGGCATAAGATGTATCTGATAGGCATTGTAGCTGAAAATATCGAGCATTGCAAAGCCGAGAATGAGTTGGGGTAAAGCAATCATGTTACCCATAAGTGACAGTAATTTTTCGGCCCATCGAGGCGCTGCCTGCTGGAATCTGGTACTCAGTTTGGTCATTCCCCAAGCGATGGCTCCCGCCAGCAGTGTCAAGAAAAATTGTGGCGTTAGCATCCAGGCAATAATGGCGCCACGGCTCATCCATTTATCCGGTGAGCCATCTTTAAAGTGATAGGCTACCTCAGTGGGAAGCAGGTGATAGAAATAGGCGGTCAGAATTAGCGACAGGAGGAGAATGGCTACCGGCAGTGCGATATATCTCCAGCGGAAAGATAGAGTGGAGGTGGTTTCCCGTTTTTGTCTTTTTATCATTGCTCTGCTAAAGACCAGAGTCGTTGGTTTTATCCCTTTTAGCTCTCCGAGCAAGACGTAAACTTTATTTGATTTCTATTGTATATGCAAAAGAGTCTGGTGGCAAGGTGTTCTTGACGGCAGTGAGGCCGGGCAATTGGTTAACAGAAAAGCGAGTAGGAGCTATTCTAACTCCCACTCGCTTTGATGGGTTGATCAAGGCTTCTGCTTAGTGCGTTAAGAGCGGACTATTACGACCGGCCCGGTGGGCCGCCCTTGGGATGCCAGGGAGGCGGGCCTCCCTCTGCTCTGCCGACTGAAACACTGTCTACCACGTACACGTCTATCTCACCGCCTTGGCACAGCTTGCCCTGGATTGTGTGTGTCCCTACCCCAAATCCGGTTGGTAAGTAGTAGTTCTGTCTTCCAAAGTCCAGTTCCCAGGTACCTGACCCTACAGCCGCCAGCACCGTCGCTGACGAGTTAGTGCCCAGTGCTGTTAAGGTGCCAGTGATGGAGTACTTGGTGTCAACTAGTGTAACATCTCCCTCTACCTGCACTGCATCGTCACCGGTGCCACCTCCCCAGCTGGCAAGCGCGGTACCAGCGGTAAGAGCCACGATTGAAATGCAAATCACCAGAGCCAGTATCCATTTTTTCATCCTTTCTCACCCCCTTTCTTTACCGAATTTTTTGTAATGCTCCCATTCTACATTGATTTTCACATGACTTACAATCACCCATTCGTCTTGAAAGGGATAGGAAATTGGTACTACCGAACGCTCCCAACAAGAAAAAAGTGGCGTACTTATACGCCAAAAAGCATGTTTTGTCAATAGCACCTTGCGGAAGTTTTCTTTTGCCTAAAGCGAGCACACTCGTTTATCCAACTCTTGTCGGAATAAACTTTGGGTGCCTCTTATTGCATTGATTTAGGACGACGTATTGCCAAGATGGCGGGGAGTGCTACGGCGTATAGAGCCAGGAAGATAAGAAAAGCCCACCGGTAAGTATTCATGGTGTCATACATATATCCGGCAAAGGGAGGGCCAATGGCACCACCAACGCTCTGAACGAGGGTTATCATGCCAAAGATAGTGCCATAGGAGGTTAAGCCAAAGTAAGTGTTGATCAGCATTGACATTGTCGGCAGCCAAGCACCGGCGCCCAGTCCGAGAATAATCGCATATAGCCAGATAATTGCCAGAGGAGACGCTGGCTCCATATTGATAAATATAATCGTGCCAATTGCCAGAAGGACGAAGCTAATGGCACAGGCGTATTTTACTGGTATCTGGTCGCAGAGCCAGCCAAAAATGAATTTGCCGATGGCGCTACCGAGACCAAGAGCAGTAAGCGCGGCAGCCGCCCTTTCCAAGGGGTAACCAATATCCTGAAGATGAGGGACTTGGTTCTGGATAACACCGAGCTGACTGAAACCATTGATGAAAAAAGGGACTGCAATCAACCAGAAAGCCGAGGTGCCCAAGGCCATTTTTAGGCTGAGTCCCTTGGTAGTGAAGCGGGATGCTTGTGCGGCGGCAACATCTTCAGGGCTTGCCATACCATCAGGGTAGAGTCCCATATCGGACGGCTTTGTCCTGACCACAAATAAGGCTAAAGGGATAAGTATCCAGATAAGAAGGGCGAGGGCTAAATAAGATGCTCTCCAGCCAAAATTGGGGATAATGAAGCCGCCAAAAAGTGGCGCCAGAACTAGCATCCCGGCACCGATTCCGGTTGACATGATGCCGATAGCGGTACCGCGGCGTTTGATAAACCAATTTGAAACCACCGCGCTTGCCGGCACCTGACCGAGCGCTGCCATCCCTACCCCGATGACGGTATAGGCGAGGTAATAATGCCAGAGGTGCTGCATCAGATTTAGTGAGGCAAAGCCAAGACCGGCGGCGAGAGAACCTATTGAGATAGCTCCCCTCACTCCGTAGCGGTCAATCAGACTGCCAATGAAAGGTGCCGAAAGGCCCATGACCAGGAAAAGAAGCGAGAAGGCAACCATTATATCGCCTCTGCCCCAGCCAAATTCAGATTGCAGCGGCTTTACGAAGAGACTAAAGACACCAACGCTACAGCCGGAGAAAAGGAAAAGAGACAAAAAAGCGACTACCAGTATCCAATAGCCATAAAAGACCCGTGGTTTTTCTGAAAGAGGCGTTTTTTCTATGTTATTCTCCAAAAACTGAGCTATGACAGCTTACGGGTGATTTGTTTTCGGAATGCCAGCCACCGAAGCGATGGCGTATTCTTTAGAGTGGGAAAGGCTGACCGCAATCTCGGTTATGCCTAATTTATTGGCTTGGCTTTGGGCGCCACCGTAAAGATTGAGCAGGGGCTTGCCACTGGGGTGAGAAAGCGTTTCAATCTCCCGCCAGCGAACACCGTTTCTTCCCGTGCCCAGTAGCTTCATTACCGCTTCCTTGCAGGCAAAGCGGGCCGCCAGAGAGGCAGGCTTTTCCCGGTATCGTTCAAGCTCCGCATCGGTATACACTCGGCGCAGGAAAGTCTCACCCCAACGGGCTATCGCTTCTTTGATACGGGCTATTTCGATGATATCGATGCCAATGTAATGTGCCATCAAAACCTACCGCTCAGCACTTTTTAGCTCATGAAATAGGTCAGAGCACAGGTTATCCAAAATGGAGGCTGAAAGTTTACCGGGCAGGTTGGGAGATAGGGGAGTGATCGATATGTTGCCGTGTTCTATTGCCCAGATATCGGTTTTTTTGTCGGTATTCTTGTTTTGCTTCTGGCGTACCAGCCAGTAGTATTTCCTCTTACCATCGTGCCCTTCCTCAACGGTGTTAATGTGGCTCTCGTTGGCTAATCGGGTGATTTGAATCCGACCGATTTCAGCTAACGGTAAGTCAGGCAGGTTTATGTTGAGAAAAAGATTAGACGGCAGGGAACTGGAGATGATTTTGGGGGCGAGTAATACCGCTAATTTAGCCGCATTATCCAGATAAAGGCTATTCCCTCGAGCCGTTGAGATGGCCAGGGAAGGGAAACCGTGCAAATAACCCTGTAAGGCAGCACCTACCGTTCCCGAGATATGGACATCGTCACCCAGATTGAGACCCTGATTGATGCCGGAAATAACTAGGTCTACCTTATCCTTGACCAGATTGCCGAGAGCCAGCATGACACTATCCGATGGTGTGCCCTCCACGGCGTAGGTCTCTACTTCTGGCACCATCGGATTTACTTTTCTGACCCTCAGTGGCTGCCAGAGGGTAACCGCCGTACCGACGGCACTCTGCTCTCTATCGGGAGCGACAACGGTTACCTGGGCAATGTTGCTTAGCTCCCTGACTAATGTCCACAGTCCTTCAGCAAAGATGCCGTCATCATTAGTTACCAGTATTTTCATCTGAAGCCTTTGTAGTTTATCATAGTAGAGACAGTAACGGCAAACAAACTTGCCGAATAGGTAGCTTTGTGGTAATATTTGATTGGGTATGAAGAGCTTCATAAAGGAGATTGCGGCTACCTTAGGTGGTCGCAATATTTTTGCCTGCCTCGGTAGTTGCCCCAGTAATGCTCGAATTCTTAATTACCCTACCAGAAATCAATTCTTAGCCCAAACGAAGCGCTGGTTCTAGCCTGTTCTTGAATACCTGCCGGGGACGAGCCCTAATACGATGAGGTTTGGTGGGTAAGATGGAGAAGAAGATAAATTTAACCATAAACGGCTTGCCGATGAGTGGTCGTGAAGGGATGACCATCCTGGAAGTCGCCAAAGAGAATGGCATTGATATTCCCACTTTATGTTATATTGAGGGTTTAACCCCGATTGGCGCCTGCCGACTTTGTGTGGTTGAGGTGGAAGGTTCCCGCACTCTGGTTGGCTCCTGCCATACGCCAATCACCGAAGGTATGGTCGTCCATACCCATTCGCCCAAGGTTTTGGCGACACGCAGGATGTTGGTCGAGCTCATGCTGGCGAGCCATCCCGATGTCTGTTTAATCTGTGATAAGGCTAACATCTGCGAACTGCGTAAGATTGCCGCTGACCTGGAAGTAGGGCTGCCTCGCTTCAGAGCCAGAAAGCACTATTATCCAATAGAAGATGAGAATCCCTATATTATCCGTGATATGTCCAAGTGTGTCTCCTGCTGGCGGTGTGTCATTGCCTGCAAGGACGCCAAAGAGAAGCCAATGTTCAGCATCGCTTACCGGGGTTTTGACAGCAAGGTTATCTTTGGCTGCGACCAGCCAGTAGGTGATGAAATTTGTCAGGACTGTGATGAGTGTATTGCTCTGTGTCCCTCAGGCGCATTGCGAAAACCGAGAAAGATTGGCGAAGAGAGGGCAGAAAAGGCTTTAATCATCAAAGGCTGATTATTAACCGCAGAGAAGTAGGATGAGTAAGGAAGGAATTTCGACACAACCAAGAGGACGAGAAGACCTGCTTGAGCTGTTGAAAGAGGCGCAGAACAAATTCGGTTATGTGCCGGAAGGGGCTATGGCGGAGCTGGCCGAATCTTTGAATTTACCAATACATGAAGTGTACGGGGTAGCCAGCTTTTATTCCTTTCTTTCCACCAAGCCGCTGGGCAGAAATGTCATCCGGGTTTGTCAAAGTCTGCCCTGCTACCTTAAACACTGTCAAACGATAATTGAAACGGTGGAGAAAGAGCTTGGCATCAAGCCCGGCGAGACGACTCCAGATGGCAAGTTCTCCTTTGAACTAACCAACTGTATCGGTCTTTGTGACCGCGCGCCGGCCATGCTGATTAACCACGATGCTTACGGTGATTTGACACCGGAGAAGATAGTAAAAATTTTGCCAAACTATAAGTAAAGGATTGAGAACATTTAAATGCCACAGGCAAAAGTTGTTTTAAAAAATTGCGGAGTTATCGACCCAAAGAACATTGATAGCTATCTAAAAGAAGGCGGCTTTAAGGCTTTGGCAAAAGTCAGGCGCGAGATGACTCCGGAAGATGTTACCAATGAAATAAAAGCCTCGGGGTTGCGGGGCAGGGGCGGGGCTGGCTTTCCCTGCGGCATCAAGTGGGAGGGCGCCCGGACCGCACCCGGGGACGAGAAATATGTCATCGGCAACGCCGATGAAGGTGAGGTGGGCACCTTTAAGGATAGATATATTCTGGAAAGAGACCCCTTTACTTTGATTGAAGCCATGGCGATTGCTGGCTACGTTATCGAGGCGAAGCAAGGTTACATCTATCTACGCGCCGAATACCATCACCTCTTTGATTTACTGCAAAACGCCATCAATCAAGCCAGAAAGTCGGGATATTTGGATGATTTCAGTATTGAGATTCGGGAAGGTGCCGGCGCCTACATCTGTGGTGAGGAGTCGGCTTTGATGGACTCCATTGAGGGTAAAAGAGGTGAGTCTCGTTATCGACCTCCCTTTCCCACCACGTCTGGTTTGTGGGGAAAGCCAACCATCATTAATAACGTGGAAACCTTGATGAATATACCCCAAATTATACTTAACGGTGCGGACTGGTTCAGTCAAATTGGCACGGAGCGGAGCAAAGGGACAAAAGTCTTCTCGGTGAGTGGCGATGTGGCAAAACCGGGTGTTTATGAATTAGTCCTGGGGAGTTCGCTGCGGGAACTGGTCGAGGATTTAGCTTCAGCCAAAAACATCAAGATGGTTCAGATAGGTGGTGCTACCGGCAGAATCCTACCCTATGACAAACTTAACACTCCCCTTGCCTTTGAAACTGTCCTCGGTGCGGGTGCGGTGATCGTCTTCGATGAAAGCCGGGATGTGGTTGATATGGTCTATCGAACCATGGAATTCCTGGTTGAGGAGTCCTGCGGGAAGTGTACTCCCTGTCGACAGGGAACCGAGGTAATGGTGGAAATACTGGAGAGATTTTATCATGGTGAGGGGTTAAAGAGGGAAATCAGAGATTTAGAGGATTTATCCAATGTCATGATGCTTTCTTCGCTGTGCGGCCTGGGCCAGGCGGCACCGAATGCGGTAATGGATAGTTTGCAGTATTTTAGAGATGCTTATGAGAGCCGGGTCGCTGGAAATTAAGGGGGTGTCGTTATGAAAACAATTACGGAACAGAAACCTGAAGAAGAGATTAGGCGATATCTTGAGAAATGCCAGAAGGTGTACCTTATTGGCTGTGGCACCTGTGCTACCCTGTGTCATACCGGCGGCAAATCTGAGGTTTTAGAGATGAAAGACAAGCTTGAATCCAACGGTAAGAAAGTTACCGGCTGGATGGTAATCCCGACTGCTTGTGATGAACTCACCAAGTATGCCTTAGAGGAAGAGGCGGAGAGAATTAAGGCGGCTGATTGTATTCTGGCGATGACCTGTGCCGTTGGTGTGCAAATGATAAGCCTCCATCTCAAGGATGCTAAACCGGTTTATCCGGCGCTGAATACCTTGTTTATCGGTATGGAGGAGAGTCCGGGTCACTTTACTGAAGTTTGTCTGCAGTGTGGCAGTTGTGTGCTGGGGCGGACAGCAGCGATATGTCCGCTGGTCAGGTGTTCCAAGAGTTTACTCAATGGTCCCTGTGGTGGTTCAGCGGAGGGCAAGTGTGAAGTGTCACCGGATATTCCTTGCGCCTGGCAACTGATCTACGACCGTCTGGCGGAGATGGGTCGTTTGGATGAGATGGAGGAGATTGAGCCGGTCAAAGACTGGAGCGTCAGCGTTTCTGGAGGACCGCGGAAGGTTGATGTCGAGGCGGAATGTACTAGCATCTCGTAGGAGGCAGTGCCGATGAAAGCAGGAACCAAACTGGAGAAAGTTTTAGACAGCGGAAAATTTGCCGTTACTGCTGAAGCTGGTCCACCGAAAGGAACTAATACTGAGGTAATACAAAAGAAAGGTGAACTGCTTCGTCACTGCTGTGATGCGGTCAATGTCACCGATAATCAGACGGCTATTGTGCGTATGTCCAGTCTCGCCGGCTGCATGCTTTTAAAGCAGCAGGGTGTGGAGCCGGTGATGCAGATGGTGGTTCGGGATAGAAATAGACTGGCGATTCAAGCTGATGTGCTGGGTGCGGTCGCTCTGGGGATTGGCAATATCCTTTGTCTTTCCGGTGACCATCAGAAATTTGGCAACCATCCGACGGCCAAGGGCGTCTTTGATATTGACTCGATGCAGTTGATTCAAACCCTGAAACAGATGCGCGATGAGAAGAAATTCATTTCCGGTGATGATATCTCCGGAGAAGTACCTTTATTTATCGGTGCGGCGGCCAATCCATTCGCTGACCCCTTTGAATACCGGGTAAGCCGGCTGGCGAAGAAGATTAAAGCTGGTGCCGACTTCATTCAAACGCAGGCAGTCTATGACCTGGACCGCTTTGCCAGATGGATGGAGGGGGTTAGAGAGCGAGGCTTGGATAAACAGACACACATTCTGGCCGGGGTAATTCCGATAAGGTCGGTCGGTATGGCGCGTTATATGAGAGATTACGTTCCCGGTGTTATCGTGCCTGACGCAATAGTTACTCGAATGGAGCAGGCGGAGAGCGCCAGGGAAGAGGGGCTAAGGATAATTCTGGAAATCATCGAGCAACTCAAGAAGATACCGGGAGTACACGGTATTCATATTATGGCGGTGGGCTGGGAGGACATTGTCCCGGAGATGGTGGAGAAGGC
>JBHIDQ010000048.1:0-10998 GCA_046760155.1 Dehalococcoidales bacterium
AGTCAATTTAAACCCAAAACCTTGCCACAGGTGGGTTACTGTGTAATAATCTTATGTGCCGAAAAGTTACCTCAATGGTAATTGGAAAGAAAGTCATGGAAATCATCAAGGAAACTTTAGCCAGGGGCCAGACCACGTTGAGCGAGCACGAGGCAAAAAGATTCTGCGCCACTTTTGGCATTCCGGTATGTCGTGAAGCCCTTGTCTATGATGCCGATTCGGCAGTAGCCAAAGCGATAAAGCTCGGCTTTCCCGTCGTCTTAAAGGCATCGGGAAAAAACCTGTTTCACAAAACTGAAGTGGGCGGTATTGCCTTAAACCTGAACAGTGAAGAAGAGGTCAGGCAAGAAAGTCACCGTCTGCTCAAAATTCCGGGAAGTGAAGCTTTGCTTGTTCAGGAGATGGTCAAGGGTGACCGGGAACTGGTTTGTGGCCTAATCCGAGACCCTCATTTTGGTTCTTGCGTCATGTTTGGCCTCGGTGGCATCTTGACTGAAGTCTTTCAAGACGTGGTCTTCCGTGTCGCACCTCTAACCTCTTGGGATGCTCAGGAAATGGTGAAGGAGATTCGGCACCAGAAGATTATCGAACCCTTCCGTGGAGAAGCCGCCATTGACTTGAAATCACTGTCTCAAATCTTGGTAACCCTAGGGGAAATTGGACGACAACATGAAGAAATTCAGTCAATTGACATTAATCCCCTGAAGATTCGACCCGATGGTAAGCCGGTGGCGGTAGATGCCCTGGTTACGCTTGGCAGCCCCAAGAAGCAACCCTCCCAGAAGCCATCAAAGGAATTGATTAAGCGTAAAGATTTAAACCAGTTTTTTGAGCCAAACAGCGTGGCCATAATCGGGGCTTCAGCTACTCCCGGCAAAGCCGGCTATGTGGTCATGCGCAACATCCTGGCCAATGGTTATACCGGGAAACTTTATCCGGTCAACCCCAAAGGCGGTGAAATCTTGGGTGTATCAGCTTACCCGTCAATCACCAGCCTGCCCGAGGGCATTGACCTGGCCATTATTGTCATACCCGCCAGGGCTACTGTTCAGGCAGTCAGAGAATGTGCCGCTAAAGGCATCAGGTCAATCGTTCTCTCCGCCGGTGGCTTTTCCGAAGTAGACCGGGAGGGAGAGGAGTTACAGCAGGAGCTTTCCCAAACCATTGCTGAAACTGGTGTTCGTGTCATCGGCCCCAATACCTCAGGGCACACTTCCACCCCACATCACTTCACCTCAAGCCTTTTCCCGCTGGGTAAGATTCCCAGAGGAAATATTTCTTACATCGCCCAGACGGGAAACTTCGCCACCCACACCATGCGCTACATTATCACCGGAGAAAATTTCGGTGTCGCCAGGGTTACCGGACTCGGCAACAAAATAGATATCGATGAGAGCGAGGTACTGGAATACTACGCCAAAGACCCGGAGACCAGAGCCATTTTTATGTACCTGGAAAGTATCGAGCGACCAAGACGCTTTATTGATATTGCCCGTGAGGTGACCCGAATCAAACCGGTCTTCCTGCTGATGGGTGGTAGTACCAGTGAAGGTTCACAGGCAGCGGTGACCCACACCGCCGCTATGGCATCGGATGAACGGATTCTCGATGGTGCTATTAAACAGGCCGGGATTATCCGACTTTATCAGTACTCTCACCTTGTCTTGGCCGCCAAAGCCCTCGCCTGTATGCCCCTGCCCAGGGGAAATCGGGTGAGTTTCCTGGCACCCTCGGGTGCCATGCTGGTAGTCCTGGCTGACCTCTGCCACCAGCAGTGGGGTCTGGATGTTCCTGAGCTTGAGGAGGTAACCCGGCAACGTCTGCAGGAGATTAGTCCGTCTTATATCCGGATGCGCAATCCGGTGGACATCTGGCCCTCCGCTTTGGACCACGGCATCGAATACAGTTACCGGGAGGCAATCGAGGCACTGATGAAAGACCCCAATATCGACGCTATCGTGCCGATTCTCATGCTTGCCGACGAAGTTGGCGTGCCGCCGCTGGACTTTCTGGTTACCTTAGCCAAAAAGTATCCCGAAAAGCTGCTTTATGTCACTTTCAGCGCCGAGAAAAAGCATATGGAAGCCGCCAAGGCATTCTTGGAACCCAGAGGCGTGCCAACCTTTCCTTTGATTGAGGAGCCATTCGAGGTCATCTCCATCTTAGACCAATGCCGAAAAGCTATGGAACGCCCTCGATAGTGAGATGTTATGTCAAATAATCGAATGAAAGAGGTGAGTTATTGTATCAAAAGACCACTCTGGACAACGGACTGCGAGTGCTTACCGCCAATATATCGCATACTCGCTCGGTAGCCATCAGCTTCTTTATTGGTACTGGCTCCAGGTACGAGACTGAGGCACAGTCCGGTATTTCTCATTTCACGGAACACATGTGCTTTCGAGGCACCTCCAAGCGCCCCACCGCCAGAGAAATTTCCACCGCCATAGAAGGTGTCGGTGGCATCCTCAATGGGGGCACCGACAAAGAACTAACCGTCTACTGGTGCAAGGTGGCGCAACCCTACTTTCAGACCGCCCTTGATGTGCTGGTAGATATGCTCCTCAATTCCCGATTTGACCCGGCCGATATTGAAAAGGAACGTCAGGTTATCATTGAAGAGATTCATATGAGCCATGATTCCCCGGCACAACGGGTGGCGATGCTCATTGATGAGCTACTCTGGCCGGAACATCCTCTAGGACGTGATGTCGCCGGCAGCAAAGAATCAGTAGCTACCATTACCAGAGACACGTTGCTTGGTTATCTGGCCGGTCAATATCAGCCCAGTAATACCGTGATTACCATTGCCGGTAACATCCAGCACCGGGAAATGGTAAGCGCCGTCAGCCAGATGCTGGCTAAATGGGCTAGTCAACTGCCTCACCCTGAGTATCTGGCTTATCAGGAGCAACCGGTGCAACGACTGCGCATTGAGACCCGAGATACGGAACAGGTCCAGTTGTGCCTGGCACTACCCGGCTTGCCACTCCTTCACCCCAAACGCTTCTCACTTGACCTGCTTAACGTCATCCTCGGTGGGGGTATGAGCAGTCGCTTATTCACTCAAATTCGCGATAAACTGGGGCTTGTCTATAGTATTAATAGCTATGCCGACCACCTGCTTGATACCGGCTCGATTGTCATCTCCGCCGGGGTAGAAACAAAAAATCTGCCCGTAGCTATCGAGGCTATCCTGAAGGAACTTTCCCAGCTCAGGGAAATAATCCCTGAATCAGAACTAGACAAGGCCAAGGAGTTCTCCAAAGGTAACCTGTTGCTCCGTATGGAAGATAGCCGCAATGTGGCTGGCTGGCTGGGTGGACAGGAGATTCTCACCGGGCGCATTCTTAGTGTTGATGAGGTAATCTCCATTATTGATGCTATTACTGCGGAAGAACTGCAGCAAATAGCTCAGGAACTATTAGTTGGTGATAAACTTCGCCTAGCGGTAGTTGGTCCGGTTAAGCCGGATGAACCTCTGGAAAAACTGCTAGAGTTATAAATAAAAATAGCCGCAGCCTCAAAGACCACGGCTATTTTAGTAACTAAACCTGTCGAGGCTAGATTAGTACATTCCCTCCATACCACCACCGGGTGGCATTGGCGGTGCCTTCTCCTTTTCTGGAATATCGGTAACCAGTGATTCGGTAATCAAGACCATCGAGGCGATGCTCGCCCCGTTTTGCAGCGCACTCCTCACCACCTTGGTCGGGTCAATGATACCCTTCTTCACCATGTCACCGAAGTCATCCGCCTCGGCATCATAGCCGGTTCCCGGCGGGCTCTTCTTGACCGTATCGACGACTACCGAGCCATCGCGGCCAGCATTGATGGCAATCCAGCGAATTGGCTCTTCTATCGCCTTCTTCACAATATCAACACCGGTGGCTTCATCCCCCTGGACCTCAAGTTTATCCAGAGTCGAAAGTGAATTGAGCAAGGCAACACCACCACCGGGCAGAATACCTTCTTCCACCGCCGCCCGGGTTGCCGATAATGCATCCTCAACCCGGTGCTTCTTCTCCTTGAGCTCAACTTCAGTCGCCGCACCTACTTTGATTACGGCCACACCACCGGCCAGCTTGGCCTGCCTCTCCTGCAGTTTCTCACGGTCAAAATCAGAGGTAGTCTCCTCAATTTGAGCCTTAATCTGCTTGATTCTCGCCTTAATATCCTCTTCCGAGCCCTTGCCTTCAACGATAGTCGTCTTATCCTTATCCGCAGTCACTCGGCGTGCCCGACCCAGGTCTTCCACGGTAACCGAGTCCAGCTTCCGCCCCACCTCCTCTGAAATCACCTTACCACCAGCCAGAATGGCCATATCTTCCAACATCGCCTTGCGCCGGTCGCCAAAGCCAGGCGCCTTAACCGCCAGCACATTAATGGTACCTCTCAATTTATTGACCACCAGCGTAGCCAAAGCCTCACCATCTATATCTTCCGCCACCACCAGCAGGTTCTTTGACACCTGCAGTATTTTCTCCAGTCCCGGTAAGAGGTCAGCCACTGCCGATATCTTCTTATCGGTGATTAGAATGTAAGGGTCTTCAATCTCCGCTTCCATCCGCTCTGGATTGGTGATGAAATAGGGACTGATGTAACCACGGTCAAATTGCATGCCTTCTACATATTCCGTCTCAAAGGCAATGCCCTTGGACTCCTCAACGGTGATCACGCCGTCCTTCCCTACCTTGTCCATTACCTCAGCAATCAAATCACCAATCTGACGGTCTTTGGCCGTTATCGTCGCCACCTGAGCAATCTGCTCCTTATCCTTGACCGGGGTGGACGCCCTCTTGAGCTCATCAATAATGGCACTGTTTGCCTTTTCAATGCCTCTTTTCAGCGCCAGAGGGTCAGCACCCGCCGCCACATTCTTGAAACCACCGGTAATAATGGCATGAGCCAAAATCGTCGAGGTAGTCGTTCCATCACCGCAAGCATCATTGGTCTTGCTGGCGGCTTCCTTGACTAACTGCACTCCCATGTTCTCAAAAGGTTCTGGAAGCTCAATATCCTTGGCAATGGTAACGCCATCATCGATGACTGATGGTGCCCCCCATTTCTTATCCAGCGCCACCGGATGTCCTTTGGGACCCAGGGTCACTTTGACCGCATCGGCCAGAGTATCTATTCCTTTCTTGAGAGAACGTCTAACCTCCTCATCGAAAATAATCTGTTTCGCCATTGTCTCCTCCTTATTATGTTTCTATGCTTATTTACTCTTTTTCGCCAGAATATCACTCTCGCGTAAAATCATCAGCTCTTCATCGTTAATCTTTATTTCCGTACCCCCATACTTAGCATAAACCACGATGTCACCCACCTTGACCTCCATGGCTATCCGTTTGCCATCCTCGGATAGTCTACCCGGACCAACCGCAATAACCTCGCCTTCCTGAGGCTTTTCCTTAGCCGTATCCGGCAGGTAGATTCCGGTCTTCGTTTTTTCCTCCACCTCAATCGGTCTGACCACCAGCCGGTCCGCCAACGGCTGCAACTTGACTGCCATTCCTGTCCTCCTTTTGTAAATAAATTAAAATCTCACCAGTTTCACTCAATTTGTTAGCACTCTCGCCCTGAGAGTGCTAACCGCTTTTATCATAGCGCAAATTAAGCTATGTTCGCAACTCAGAAAATAACTATTTACAGTCAACCAAAACCGCTATGAGTCATTCATATAGCATATAAACCTTTATTTCTTCATAGAACGCTTATTTTCTTTAAATTTAACTTCATCAATTCCGGCAAACCTTGACAGTTTACACTAAATCGTGTAGCATTAAGTCATGCCTAATCAGTATCAGGCGAAGAAAACTCCGTGGGATAGCCAGAAAATCCAAGCCTTAAGGCGCCATCTGGGTTTAACTCAGCGTGAGCTAGCCGACAGATTAGGGACACGGCAGCAAACTATCAGTGAATGGGAAACCGGAATGTATCAGCCCCGGGGTGCTTCAGCCACGCTTCTAGCTATCATTGCCGAACAGGCCAAATTCAAATATGAGGCCGCCCCACCCCAAAAACCACCGAAAAAGTCTTGACATCTAACACGTTTCCGTGTTAGATATTAAAGAGTAAAGGTGGAAGGGTTGCTAAACAGTCTTTCGGAGGACTTGCTCGTTAAAATCTGGCAACACCAGTTGCTGGGTAGGACTGACCTGACCACAGAAGAGGGTGAACCGATAAAGATAATCTACCCGGGAAGGATTAATGACGACCAGGGTGCT
Source organism: Dehalococcoidales bacterium (assembly GCA_046760155.1). Taxonomy (GTDB): domain Bacteria; phylum Chloroflexota; class Dehalococcoidia; order Dehalococcoidales; family RBG-16-60-22; genus JBHIDQ01. The sequence continues at coordinate 6,231 of JBHIDQ010000048.1, forward strand.
GATTTGCTGGATGCAGCTATTGCCACCAATCAAGGATTGCTAAAGGGAGACGTGGAAATTCATGTCAAATCGAGCGACTGGCGTGCTCACCGCCACTACCAAGACCAAAGCTATAACCGGGTAATCCTGCACGTGGTGATGTGGCATGACACCAAGGCAATTTCCAATCTCCTAAATGGAGGCAAAGTTCCTACTCTAGCGCTACACAAATACATCGGGACGCTAACTAGCCAGTGGACCAATCTAGCCTATTCTACCGACACTTTAGACCTGCCCTGTCATCAGACTGGGGAAAACTTGCCAACGGGTATTCTCGCCAAATTTCTAGATAGCGCCGGGAAAGAAAGGTTTCTCGCCAAAGCGGCCAAGTTTCAGGCTGATTTAACGCAAACGGAAGCCAGTCAATCCCTCTACCAGGGAATAATGGGTGCCCTGGGTTACTCGAAGAACAAACTCCCCTTCCTAGAACTGGCCCGTAGGTTGCCACTTCAGGTTCTGGAGTCACTGACACAAAGTAAAATGTCGGCTGAGGAATGCCTTGCCCGTCAACAAGCTCTGCTGCTGGGTACTGCCGGACTGCTGCCGTCACAGCGTCCCAGTTGGCATCAGAAAAATAGAATAGATGACCGGTGGGTCGAAAAACTGGAGCAACTGTGGGCTTCGGCTCACCAGACCGAGGTAATGTCGGAGAATAACTGGCATCTGTTTAAGGTCAGACCAAATAACTCCCCCGTCCGGCGGTTAGCGGCGATGAGCTACCTCACCCTCCGCTATCGAGAAAAAGGAATCTTTGACGGGTTAGTGAATCAGCTAAAAAAAGCAGCGGTAAGTAAAGAACGCCATAAATTGGAAAAAGCGCTGCGGATAACCAGCAACGGTTATTGGGCAAGCCATTTTGATTTTGGCTTCGTCAGTAGTCTCAGAAACCTGACTCTTCTCGGCAGTGGCCGCGCCGCTGATATTGCCGTCAATGTGCTCTTACCCTTCACTGTTGCCTGGGGCAAATTTACCGCTCAGCCAGAACTCGCCAGAAAGGCTTTGGCGCTTTATTACCACTACCCTAAACTGGTAACAAATACCATCGAAAGGCATATGAGCAAGCAACTTGGGTTAAGCCGTAGTTTGGTCAATTCAGCCCGGCGACAACAAGGACTAATCCACATTTATAATAACCTGTGCTCGCAAGGGAATTGCCACGGCTGTCCTTTAGGCGGAACCGGACTGAGATAAGTGCTCCCTCAGTTGATAGAGGTTCTGGAGGCGTGGGCAGTCGTTAATCTCGCTAAAGTAGCCGCCACGGTCAAGCAGTACTCCCTCCATTCCCACCTTTTTCGCCCCGACAACATCAATCTGGTACTGGTCACCGACGTACATTGCCTCCGCAGCCCGGACTCTGGCTCGTTTCAGCGCTTCCCAAAATATCTCCGGCTGTGGCTTGTTATGGCCGACGTCCTGCGAGGTCACCACCACCTGAAGCCATGAGGTCAGTCCCAGCTCATTCAAAAGCGAGGTTATATCACGATCCACATTTGAAATAAGCCCCAGAATTAACCCTCGGCCTTTGAGGTCAGTCAGTGCCGGCATGACATCATCGAAGAGCACCAGCTTCATATCAAACTGCCGCATTTTGCCCAGCAGACCAAGGAGGACTTTTTCCTTAGCTTCTATCCCGGCTTCCTTGAGTAATATCTTTTCATATTGAACCAATACCGCGGTCTGCTCTTCCTTTGACCGCTGACTAAAGGAAGAACGGGCAATCTCTTGATAGATGAATTCGTCAGCAATGACCAGAGGTCGACGAAGAACCTCTGGACTTACCTCAATGCCAGACTCTCTTAATGCTCTCGCCTGGAGTTCTTCTCGGGGAGGTTCGTAGCGAACTAGGGTTTGGTAAAGGTCGAAAAAGACGGCTTTAATCATTATAATTATTTCCCTTCATTGGTTAGAACAGTGCTATTGTAAATGAAGTGGTTCCCGTCTGTAAAGGAGTCAAAGAGGGGCGAAGCCTCTCTTATCTAACTCCCTCCCCCTTCCCCTTATCAAGGGGAAGGGGGATAAAGGGGGATGTGGTTAGAAATAATATCATGGCGTGCCGTCATTAAACAAATTGCCGGGTAAAAGTGTATACTAGACAGTAGCTAATTAAAGGAGCTTGCAATGGCCGCCGTTTTAGCCAAGTCGGAAATTCAGCAGTTACTAAAAGTAAAACCGCCCCTGATTGAAGGCTGGGTTGACCTTGAGCAGCAGGTGCAGCCTAACGGCTTTGACCTTACCCTGCGTGAGGTGGCTTTACTCCAGTCAGCGGGTAGAATAACAGTTGAGAATAGCCAGAGGCTGGTATCTGAGTTAGCTCCTCTGGTCTTTGATGGCATGGGTTTTATTGACCTGATGCCCGGGGCTTACGTTATTACCTATAATGAGATTGTGCACCTACCCAAGAATATTATGGCCCTGGCCACACCACGGTCGAGCCTGCTCCGCTGTGGTGTCATGATAAACACCGCGGTCTGGGACGCTGGCTACTCAGGCCGCTCCCAATCTCTGCTCATAGTTTATAATCCTCAGGGGTTTCGCCTGCAGCGAAATGCCAGAATCGTGCAACTCGTTTTTCTGCGGCTAACTCAGCAAACCGAAGGCTACCGCGGAGCCTATCAGAAAGAAAATATATAGTCACTCCTATTTCTTTGCCACACCGGTGATGTACCAATCTTCCGGCGGGTCATGCCGGGTATCAACTATCAAGTGAGTGATTTCAAGGTTCGGGTACAAGTTCTTCAGGTCATTCAGGTCCACTTCTTCGAATCTCTTTTTATTGTTGTGATAGGCTTGCTCGGTAAGAGCATTCGACTCATAGTCCTCTTTGGTCCGCTTTAGGATACGTCCGATGGCTACCTCCTGCGGGCAGTCAGTTTGCAGGATGACAAACCTCAGCTTGTGTTTCGCCGCGATTGCCGCCGCACGCCTTCTTAATGACTGGGTAATAAAGGTGGCATCCAGTATCACCCCACCACCCCTGCCCAGACTTTCCTCTGCCCGTCGGAACATCTCGTCATAGACCATGGTTCGTTTCTCCATGTTAGCGGCAACTTTTTCGTCAAAAATATCCTCGTCCTTCAGCACCTCCAGCCTAATCAGGTCAGAACGGAGGAGAGGATAGCCTGTAATTTTGGCTACTTCCTCGGTCGTCTCTGTTTTCCAGGTACCGGGAAGACCACAGGCAATTAGCAAAAAACCTGAGCCCAGCTCGGTTTCGATGAATTTTCTAAATGGCTCTTTCAATCCATCACCTCCCTACCATTTAGTTTTGTCTCACTAGGTCATTGCGAGCGAAGCGAAGCAATCTCTCATAATTCTTCATACAAATCTCGCCATTCTTTATTCATACTATTGACTAACTCAATCTTCTTCTGTCTTGAACCACCTTTGATCTGTTTCTCTCTCAAAATAGCATTCTCTACGTCCTCAAATACCTCATAATACACAAGTTTAGTAATATTATATTTCTTGGTAAATCCTCCAGCCAGTTTCTCCTTATGCTCATAAACCCTTCTTTTTAGGTCGTTGGTAACGCCCGTATAAATTACCGTATTCCTTTTGTTGGTCATTATATAAATGTAGTACTGTCTGTCCATCTGGGTTGTCTATTGAGATTGCTTCGTCACAAGCGCTCCTCGCAATGACAGGAGAAAGTAACAAAATATACTGGTAGCATTCTATGCGCTCATTTCCTTGGCATTACTCATTTCTTTGGTATTACTGCCCCTCTTATTTTTTGTGAGTTTCAATCGCCCTTTAGGTACGACTCGGCAAGCTCAAAATAGTTCCTGGCGATAGCTGAAACTCCTGCCTTCTCTTCTTTGCCAATATGGGGATCATCCAGCTTGAAACTCTCCACCTTACCCCGCACATACGCCCGGTAGCACTTGTAGAAATTAAGCAAAACCGTCAGTTCCTTATCTTGACTTTGGGCGGCGTAAGTATTAACGAAGTGGCGTGACAGGTCAGCCCTCCCGTAATGGTCCAAATCCATGGCCAGAAAGGCAACCTCAGAGGCAACATCACAATACCTAAACCGGTCATTGAATTCAATGCAGTCGTAGATACAGATGCCATCGCCGAAACAAATGTGGGCAGCGTGAAGGTCACCATGGCAATCCCTTATCCGGCCATCGGCGATTCTCTGGTGAAATAAAGCGGCATTTTTCTGAATAAAACGGTTGGTATAAGCCCTGATACGCTGATACTTCTCCCGAGAAATGGTCCTGCCGATGTATGGCTCGGTCTGGACAAAATTCTCCCCGGTATTTTCGGTGATAGTATCAAGACTGCCAAAGGCACTGATGCGGGCGTTGGTCTCTGCTTTCTGGTGAAATTCGGCCAGCTTTTCCGCCACGCCGGTTAGCATTTGCGGTGATACCTGATCATTGGCCAGCAGGACATTCAGCATCGCTTCCTGGGGGAGGCGGCGCATTTTCACGGCATACTCTATCGCTTTGCCCTGTCCTCCCAGCACTATATGCCCTTTATCCCTGACTATTGGTACTGCTCCCAGATAGGCATCCGGGCAGAGCCGCCGGTTAAGTTCGACTTCCCGCTGGCAGTAAAAACGGCGCTTTTCCAGAGTGGTGTAGTCAAGGTAACCCAGATTTACCGGCTTCTTCACCTTATACACGTAATCATCAGCCAAAAAGACGAATGACATCTGGGTTTGCACTAACTCCACCTTCTGTGGCAAGTGTGGATAGGCTTTCGGGTCAAGTAGCGCCTG
>JBHIDQ010000049.1:0-10801 GCA_046760155.1 Dehalococcoidales bacterium
GCCCGTCCTTTCGTCACTTACCACCATGCCCTTGACCAGGATTTTTACCTGCGCAGTGCCCCCGAACTCCACCTCAAGCGACTGATTGTCGGTGGCCTAGACAAGGTTTATGAATTGGGGCGTATCTTCCGCAATGAAGGCGTCTCCACCAAGCACAATCCCGAGTTCACCATGCTGGAAAGCTACCAAGCCTACGCCGACTACAATGACGTCATGGCGATGCTGGAAGAGATGGTAGCCCACATCAGTGAAAGAGTATTGGGCACCACCAAAATCCAGTTTGGTGAAAATACTATGGACTTAAAGCCGCCATGGCCGCGCCTCAGCCTGCGCCAAGCCGTTGAGAAGTATAGCGGCATTGATTTCGTCAAATATCCCACCGCAGATGGGCTGAGAGAGAGGATGAGACCCAAGATGAAGGAATTGGGGCTAACCGTTGACCCGGAAAAGAACTGGGCACGCCTGGTTGACGAGCTTATCTCCACCTTTGTTGAGCCCAATGTCATCCGACCTACCTTTGTTCGGGACTACCCGGTCTCAATGTCGCCACTGGCCAAGACCAAGCCCGGTGAAGAGCGGGTGGTGGAGCGCTTTGAAGCCTTTGCCGGCGGGATGGAGATTGCCAACGCCTTCACCGAACTCAACGACCCTCAGGAACAACGGCAGCGTTTTCTCGAGCAGCAAAAGGAGCGCCGGACGGAAGATGAGATAACCGAGACCATTGATGAGGACTATCTGCTGGCACTGGAATACGGCATGCCTCCTGCCGGCGGGCTGGGGGTTGGCATTGACCGTTTGGTGATGCTGCTGACCAACCAGCCATCAATCCGTGAGGTAATCCTGTTTCCCCAACTCAGAGAGAAGACGTAAAAAATTAAACGAGTGTTAAAGAGAGGCGAAGCCTCTAAAAATAAATAGGGAGTTCAAGAGGGACGAAGTCCCTCTCTTAAACCCTCCCCCTCTCCTTTGAAGGAGAGGTATGAAAGGTATAACTTTTGTTAAGTCCTTCTCACTGATATATTAAGCATATTTTGTATTATACCACGCCAAGGGCAATTCTCATTGGTTGTTATACCGGTAGCGAAGGTCATTTTTAGATGAAAGGTGCAATAGTATCCTTTCTACCGGTGGCACAGGCTGATAATTGAGTCTGAAGAAGAGTGCTGTTTATAGAGAGACGATGCAACAAGGTCGTGAACCAGGAACCAATGTATCTGTTGACTACTTCTTGCCCCGAGAAAGATATTCGTAGAGGCTGGCTTTTGCATCCTCGAGCAAGCGCAGCCGCGAAACGCGAAGCCTCATACCCAAGGCATGTGCTATCGGCTCTAATAGCGCCCTTGTGCTTTGTGACCTAACCCTTATCTCCTCAGGCAATGTCTCTGACTTCTCAAGGAGATGGATAACTTCTTTTCGCTTCTGGGATGCGTTTAACCATGGTTGAGCCATATTCATTTGCACAACCAGACCATACTCGCGATCCACAGCCATGAAGCATAAGGGATGGTAGGGGCGGGAACCAGTGGGGCCTATGCGGGCAGGTGTTACAAAAATGTCAAATTCCCACGAGCCAGAGCGTTCCTTTATCCTCTTGCTTAAGAGAAAGAGCGTAGCTTCGTCGGCGGCTCCGAGAGGTTCTCCCTTACTGACATCAGCTAGAGATCCCAAGCGGAGAGTATGCCACCTCTCCCGCCAGCCATTTTCAGTCGAGTAGCAAGTAATTATCTTGCCGCGCATCAGATTCTGTCGTAGGTCCAGGCTTCCAGCCTTTACTTTTCCGGCTATTTCTAAAGCCTGTCGCAGGGTAGCAGTGAGGTAAATGACTTCGTCTCTTTCCAGGAACCATGGGGCATACCCCGGCCTTTGGCTGCGGAACAGCGGCCAGGCATTCTGGCCGCGAAAACTCAGACCAAGAGAATGGATGATTTTCCTGTCTTCCTCGTCCAGCTCGCTACGATTTGCCAGCAGGAACACAAGCCCTGGTGTCATAATGGCCGCAGAGGCTTCGTCATCTTCCTGCTCCTCAATCAAAGCGATCAGTCGGCGCAGCCCGGCATCGCCGAGAAAGATGCCTAACCCGAACTCCTCACCACCGTTACCTAGGATGGAACAGTAGCCAGTCTGCGCATCAATAGGATTGACCACTGCAAAGATATCTTCATTGGCCATCCATTCCCATGGCGCAGCTTGTTGGAACGCAATCGCTGCTTGATATAATTCTTTCCACTGAGCCTTGTTCGGTTGCCTCATGTGGGCAGGCCTCAATGTCTATACCAAGTTTCGGGCTGTTTTCTACCACAATACTACACGATGGAGCTGTCGGCATGCAAGCGGGCTGTTACGCCGGCCTCGGCCAACAAAGAAGTTCCGAGAACACCGTGGGACGCTCGTAACAAGATGGCTGAAAGTCTATCACCACCTAGGTGGAATTTGTACTGCTTATCGAATCCACGAATTAAGGCAGACTATCGGTACTTGACAAACATTATCTGGTAGTGTAGCATGGAAAACGGCTTCCTATGACTACAAGTCCGGAGTATTCCTTTGGGTTTCGAAACACAGGATGTTGAAAGAAAGACGATTGCTATAATGAGAGTTCTGAGGGACTCGCCAGAGCCGCTTGGAGCCAGGGTTATTGCACAGCGTCTGAAGGACTACGGGATTGAGCTTGGTGAAAGGGCAGTGCGATACCACCTCAAGCTGATGGATGAGCGTGGTTTTACTCATCTTCTAGGCCGATTGGACGGTCGGGTGCTCACTGAGCGGGGTGTCGAGGAAGTGGACAGCGCTCTGGTGAAAGACAAGGTAGGTTTTGCAATATCGAGAATTGAGCTACTGGCGTTTCGCACTACATTTGACCCGGACAAGCCCTCCGGTCTGGTTCCCGTCAATGTCTCGTTTTTCTCAAAGGACATGTTCAGCCGGGCAATTGATGCAATGAAACCTGCTTTCGAAGCTGGAATTTGTGTGAGTAACCTTGTAGCCGTAGCTGCTGAGGGAGAAGCTCTAGGAGACCTAATTGTTCCCAACGGTAAGGTCGGTCTGGCTACGGTTTGTAGCATCCTGGTCAATGGTACCTTGCTTAAGGCTGGCGTCCCCATGACTTCGAGGTTCTCTGGCATCCTTCAGATTAGAAATAATAGACCTCTTCGCTTTATTGAGCTGATCGAGTATGCTGGTTGTTCTCTAGACCCCTCGGAGGTATTCATCCGGGCGAGAATGACCTCAGTGAGAGAGGTGGCCAACACTGGCCACGGCAGGATACTGGCTACATATCGCGAGATACCGGCACCTTGCCGAGCGATGGCAGAAGACGTGGTGGCTAAACTTAAGAGCGCCGGGATAGACGCGTTGCTGGTCATGGGTGGTACCAGCGAGCCGGTGTGCGAAATCGGGGTTGAGCTCAATAAAATTGGCATAATTCTTTACAATGGTTTGAATCCGGTAGCTGCTGCCGTGGAAGCCGGGATAGAGGCAGAAAATCACGGGATGAGCACCGTGATGGAATATCAGCGCTTAATCAAATTCAAGGAGTTATAAAATGCAAGAGGTAAAAATTATACCCTGTCTAGATGTGAAAGAGGGGAGGGTAGTAAAAGGCGTAAAGTTTGTTAATTTGAGAGACGCACGTGACCCGGTGGAGGCGGCGCAGGTCTACTGTCGGGAGGGAGCAGACGAACTTGTCTTCCTTGACATCTTTGCTTCCGTAGAGAATAGAAAGACGCGCTTTGACTGGGTTAAGAAGGTATGTGATGTGGTTAGCGTGTCTTTCGCCGTTGGCGGTGGCATCAGCGACATTGAGGATATGAAGGAGCTGTTTAGCCTCGGCGTCGACAAGGTCTCAATCAATACGGCTGCTGTGAAAAAGCCTGAGCTTATAGAGAAGGCGGCGAAGGAGTTTGGCAAAGAAAAGTTAGTCGTGGCTATTGATGGGAAAAAGAATCAGCCGGGTAGCAATCTTCCCCGCCTGGAGGTAGTGGTTAAGAGTGGCACTGAGTCAACGGGAATGGATATTGTGAAATGGGCGAAGCGCGTTGAGGAATTGGGGGCCGGGGAAATCCTACTCACTAGCAAGGACGCCGACGGCACCAAGGAGGGCTATGATTTGGAGATGACTAAAGCCGTGGCCGAGGCAGTTAGCATCCCGGTTACCGCTTCAGGTGGTGCTGGCAAATTGGAGCACCTTTATGAAGCGGTAACCATTGCAAAAGCAGCAGCGGTATTGGCTGCTTCTATCTTTCACTTCGGCGAGATATCTATTTCTGAAGCCAAGGAATATCTAAAAGAAAGGGGAATACCCGTAAGAATTTAAGGAGGTAGAATTATGTCATTAAGCAAACCAAACGCCAGCCCAGCAACAGTAACCACGACAAGGGTGGCACCCTCACCCATATCCGGATTGTGTGTTACCTGCATTGACGGCTGCCCCGGCTATTGTGAAGTCGGGAGGTCAGCCCTGAGGGGGAGGGAGATAATCTATCCGCAACCCTTCGGTAAAGTCATAGCGGGGGCGGAGAAAGACTACCCGGTGGACTTCTCCCATTTCAATATCCAGGGGAGCTGTGTCGGGGCAGTAGGTATTGAAGCTGACCCAGACAAAGCTGTTTTTGCTGCTGTTGACCTGTCAACCGAGATTGGTGCCGAAGGACGAAAGATTAAGATGAAGGTTCCTTTCTTCACTGGAGCCCTGGGTTCAACGGAAATAGCCAGAGTAAACTGGGAGGGAGCCGCTATTGCCGTTGCCATATGCGGCGCTGTCCTCGTCTGTGGTGAGAATGTCTGCGGCATGGACCCGGCTGCTGAGATTAGGGATGGCAGGGTGGTAAAGTCGCCGGAGATGGAGAGAAGGGTCAAGACCTACCAGGCCTGGTATGACGGCCACGGGGCGCTACTGGTTCAGGCCAACGTCGAAGACACCCGCCTTGGCGTTCCCGAGTATGTTGTTGACAAGCTTGGCGTTGAGGGTATTGAGATAAAGTGGGGGCAGGGGGCAAAAGATATCGGCGGCGAGGTCAAGCTGCCAGCGCTGGAGCGGGCGCAGCAGCTCAAGAATCGAGGCTACATTGTGTACCCAGACCCCGATAACCCGTACGTCCAAGAAGCGCACAGGTTAGGGGGAATAAGGGAGTTTGAGAGGCACTCCCGCCTGGGCATGGTGCATGAGGAGACATTCTTGAAAGAGGTCGAACGGCTCCGAAAGATAGGTGCCAAGTATGTCACGCTGAAAACTGGCGCCTACAAGGCCTCGGATCTAGCTCGGGCAGTGAAATTTGCTTCAGAAGCCAAAATCGATCTGCTTACGGTTGATGGTGCTGGTGGTGGCACCGGCATGAGCCCGTGGCGGATGATGAACGAGTGGGGCATACCCACCATATATATTGAGAGCCTTCTTTACAAGTTCCTGAAGCGGCTCGATGAGAAAGGGCAGTTTATTCCCAGCTGTGCCATTGCTGGTGGTATTGCCCTTGAGGATCATGTCTTCAAGGCAATAGCCCTGGGTGCTCCTTATATAGATGCAGTGTGCATGGGCAGAGCCACCCTTACCGCAGCCATGGTCGGCAAGACCCAGGGACAGCTTATGGAGGAGACCTACGGTAAGGGTAGCCGGGAGTACCGCGAAGCCCTGCTTCGCACCTTCGTTGGTGCGGAGCAGCTTAAGGAGAAACTGGGGGATGATTTTGCTAAGATACCACCGGCGGCGATAGGCATTTATACCTACTATGACCGGCTGGCTACCGGCCTGCGACAGCTCATGGCAGGAGAGCGGAAATTCGCGCTCAAGTATCTGGATAGAAGTGATCTCATGGCTCTCACTAGGGAAGCGGCTGAGGTGTCAGGCATCCCGTATGTTATGGAAGCAGATATGGAAGAGGCTGAGAAAATACTAGGCTAAAAGGAGGAGAAAATGGCAACGCTGATATGCCCCAAATACTGCCCTTCGCCGTTTTGTGAAGTTTCGTGTCCTTCTGGCGCTATTACCATTGCAGAGGAAGAAAAGAACGTGTACGTTGACCCTGACAAATGCAACCGATGTGGTATCTGCCGTATGATGTGCATGACGTGGAGTCAAGACAGGCGTCTTGAACAGAGAAGACCGTGGATTTCCTCCGACTGGATTACCGTTGAGTGAAGGAATAGTGTGGAAGCCAGGGAAGAAAAACTGCTGAGAGAGATTCTGTCATTCTACAAAGGTAGGAAGGGCGAACTAATCCCAATTCTACTTCAGGTTCAGACCAATTTTGGTTATCAACCTGAAAAAGCAAGAAGGCTGATTGCCCGCTTTCTCAATGTACCAGAAGGGAAAATATATTCGCTAGCCTCTTTCTACAGTCAGTTTCGGCTCTTGCCCCCTGGCAAGCGCCGGGTCACGGTTTGCCGCGGCACTGCTTGTCATATCCGTGGTGCCCCACAGGTTCTGGCCGAGGTAGAAAAGGGAATGGGCATTAAGGAGGGGGAAACGACGTCAGACTTGGAGTATACGCTGGAGACTGTTGCCTGCATTGGTTGCTGTGCTCTGGCACCTTGCCTCAGAATCAATGAGAAAGTCCATGGTGAGATGACCCCCGAGAAGGCAAAGGCGCTTTTCTCTCTTGTGAGCAGGGGAAATCAACATGTCGAATAGGCAATGTACCCTCCTTGTCTGCCAAGGAACAGGCTGCATATCTGGTGGAGCGGAGCACGTTTACACATCGTTGGAGAAGGAGATAGCCCAGCGGCAGTTTAATGGGAATGTGCGAATCAAGCGTACCGGCTGCCATGGCTTCTGCCAGCGAGGTCCTCTAGTTGTTGTTCAGCCCGATGGTATTTTTTACTCAAAGGTGAAACCAGACGATGTGCAGGAAATCGCCAAGTCGCTCCTATCTGGCGGAAGACCTCTCGAACGCCTTTTCTATCGCGACCCGGTCAGCGATAGCCCTATACCAAAATATCGTGACATACCCTTCTATCAAAAGCAACAGCGCACCGTACTCCGGAATTGTGGAAACATAGACCCGGAGGACATTGGTGATTACCTTGTGGTCGGTGGCTACCAGGGGCTGCGAAAGGCACTCCTTGAAATGACACCCGAGCAGGTCATTGAAGAGGTGAAACAGTCTGGACTCCGGGGGTTGGGAGGAGCCGGTTTTCCCGCCGGACGAAAATGGGAGGCGTGTCGCAGGGCACAGGGAGATGAGAAATACGTTATCTGTAATGCAGATGAAGGTGACCCAGGTGCCTTTCAAGACCGGTCGGTTCTGGAGGGAGACCCACACTCCGTCGTGGAGGGGATGATTATAGCGGGATACGCTATAGGAGCGAGGCAGGGAATAATCTATGTACGGGCTGAATACCCGCTGGCAGTAAAGCGCCTGCGAATTGCCATTCGCCAGGCTAAGGAAAACGGATTTCTTGGCAGACGTATCTTGAGTAGCCAGCACGATTTTGACATCGAGATTTTTCAGGGAGCTGGGGCTTTCGTTTGTGGTGAATCGACGGCTCTAGTCCGTTCAATCGAGGGCGAAAGGGGGCTGCCTAAGCCCATGCCCCGACCCCGCACTGCTGAAGTAGGGTTACGGACCAAGCCAACCCTGCTCAACAACGTGAAAACCTTTGCCAATATTCCACTTATTGTCACTCACGGCTCGCAGTGGTTTACCAGCCGGGGTACCCAACAAAGCAAGGGAACGGCCATTTTCTCGCTCACTGGTAAGGTTGCTAACTGCGGCCTGATTGAAGTGCCGATGGGGATTACGCTGCGTGAGATTATCTACGGTATCGGTGGTGGAATTCCTGAAGGCAAAGCCTTTAAAGCAGTCCAGACTGGCGGTCCCTCGGGTGGTTGTCTCCCCGCCAGTCTATTGGATATGCCAGTGGATTTCGACTCACTTACTGCAGCCGGCTCAATGATGGGCTCAGGGGGAATGGTGGTGATGGATGAGGATACCTGTATGATTGACGTGGCTCGCTATTTCCTCGATTTCACCCGAAGGGAATCCTGTGGTCAGTGCATTCCTTGCCGGGTAGGAACAAAGCAAATGTTTGATATCCTGGATGACATTACCAAAGGGCAGGGTAAGCCAGATGACATTGACGTGCTTCTGGAACTCGGCGAAGCGGTGGTACGCAGTTCCCTTTGCGCTCTAGGGCAGACTGCGCCGAACCCCGTGCTCACTACCATCCGCTATTTTCGTGACGAGTATGAAGCTCACATCCACGAAAAGCAGTGTCCAGCTGGTGTATGTCAGCTGCTTGCCCCTGGAGGAGTCGGCTGATGGAGAGGGTCTCGCTCACCATTGATGGCATGGATGTTGAGGTGGACGAAGGGACGACCATTCTGGAAGCAGCCCTCGAGAATGATATTTATGTTCCGCATCTGTGTCATCATCCTGCGCTAGAGCCGCGCGGAGCTTGCCGGCTGTGTATGGTCGAGGTTGATGACGGGAAAATAGTAACCTCCTGCCGAACACCAGCGGAGCCAGGGATGGTGGTGAGGACTCAAAGCCCGGAAGTTGACAGGGCGGTTCGTCCTATTGTGGAGTCCTTAATCGCAGACCATCATGTCAGTTGTCGGGGTTGCCCCAGCAGCGGGCACTGTGAGTTACAAAAGATAATGGCTCATCTTCGTATTGACAGGAGACGAGTGCGGCGCCTCAGACAGCCAAAAGAGGAGCTACCTTTGGATACCTCAAATCCCTGTTTCGATTATGACCCAAATAAATGTGTGCTTTGCGGGATTTGCGTCCAGACTTGCGAAGATATCCACGGGGTGGGTTCCCTTTTCTTTGTCGAGCGTGGCTACAGAACCAAAATCGGTTTCTTCGGAGATGAGTCGAGATGTGCATCATGTGGTGAGTGTGTGGTTCGGTGCCCAGTGGGTGTGTTGATACCCAAGAAGACGTAACTCAGGACTTACCGTGACAGGCTACTTATCGAGTCTATGGTATAGGGAGTAGAATCTCACTGACGAAGAGATACAAAAGACGAACTGGGAACGAAGGTATGGAAAGTAACGATAGATTTCCGGAAGAAAACAGAAAAGAGCTGCCGCCAGAACAGGAGCTACGGCATTTCAAAGGTGTTGTCAAGAGCCTTATGCAAGACGCATCAAAGGTGCTGGCAGAGTTAGAGCTGGAAGTGAGTGGGCCCGAGGCTGAGAGACTTATGGAACTCCTGGACCACTATTTGAGCTATACCGAGCGCCTGTGTGAGGGAAAAGTCTGAGACCCTGCTGGCTCAAACCGCAACACGCGCCAAGTCGTGGCTAAGTATTGTGGCCGTGCGGTGGCAATCGAGCCTAAAACGAAAGCAGAGGAAAGATGCTACAAGGTGAGATGCACAAAATGACGTAATGTGCACTCAGTTAGATATGGCCTATAGCCTATTATAGTAAGAACATCTGTCGCGTGAACGAAGACAAATGAGGCTCAGGCATCCAACAGGTTTACAAAAGTTGGTAATACTTACTTTGTGAGCAAGCCCTGCGAACTTGCCCTGCCTTTCCAAAACTGAGTTCTTTCAAAGGAACATTGAAGTATAATGCGAAAACCAAATCGTCTATATAATCCTTTAGCCGATATTGCCTTCTGTGGTCAATGACAGGTAGATTGCGAAGTTCCGATAAACTGATAGTGCCTGTCTTTTCTTCGTCACCGTACTTTTCAGCTATTGCCTGGGCAACAAGTTTGCTGTCCCCTTTGATTCTCAGCCTTCTTTCGTGACTATCGTGCAATAGGATTAGATTATCATCATCTGCTCGCCTATTTTGAGATGTTCCAGCGCGATTTTGATCGATTTAGCGATTGTCTAAAGCGCACCGATGTTATGCCACTAGGCAGTGGCGCCCTCGGCGGCGTAGCCTATAATGTTGACCGTGAGTTTTTAGCTCGTGAGCTTGGTTTTAGCCAGCTCAGTCGGAACAGTATGGATGCTGTCTCGGATAGGGATTTTGTGCTGGAGTATGAAGCGGCAGCTAGCCTGTGTATGATGCATCTCTCCCGACTGGCAGAGGAAGTTATTTTGTGGTCCTCGGCTGAGTTCAACTTTATTGAGCTTGATGAGGCTTATACCACTGGCTCAAGTATTATGCCCCAGAAGAAGAACCCTGATGTTGCCGAGCTGGCTCGAGGTAGGACGGGAAGGGTCTATGGTAGGCTTATGACTCTGCTGACCACGATGAAGGCCCTTCCCCTTTCCTATGATAGGGATATGCAGGAAGATAAGGAGGGCTTGTTTGATACCGTAGATACCCTGCTACCCAGTCTGGAGGTATTTACCGGAATGGTCAAGACCCTCAAGGTTAAACCGGACAATACTCGGCAGGCGGTGGAGCGGGGTTATATCCTAGCTACTGACTTGGCTGACTATCTGGTCAAGAAGGGGGAAGCCTTCCGCACCGCCCATGATATAGTGGCTAAATTGGTGGGCTACGCTATGGAAAGGGATAAACCCTTCACCGAGCTTAGCCTTGCCGAATATAATAAGTTCTCACCATTATTTGAGCACGATGTCTACTCCATCACTGTGGAATCATCTGTCGCCGCTAGAGATATTATTGGGGGCACTGCTCCAAAGCAGGTGGAGCGGGCTTTGGCTAGGGCTAAGAAATTAGTCGGTGCTAAGGGTGGAAAATAATTCTCAGGTCAAGCTTGCCCCGTCTATTCTCTCTGCTGATTTCGGTTGTCTCGGTGGGCAGGTTGCTGAAGCCACCAAGGCTGACGCTGGCTGTATCCGTGTCAATATTGTCGAGATTGTCTACCATTCAACAATTACTCAGAATGTTCAGCTAGGTAACATTCGTCCGTTTAGTCATGTTCCATCTTAG
>JBHIDQ010000050.1:0-10676 GCA_046760155.1 Dehalococcoidales bacterium
ATTAGCCTGTTGACCTCACCCCCATGTCCCCCCTCCTCGAACTTTAATGTCATTGCGAGGAGCGGAGCGACGAAGCAAACTCTTCATTATCTACCTCATCCCTGTTAGCACTGCTAACCTGAAGCCATACTTTACGGAAATAAAATTACGGGTTATACTATTACCCAAGTAATATTGCCATGACAGAAGTTTTACCGGCCATATTATTGGCCATAGCCGCTTTTTGGTTGGGCGCCTGTCCCTTTTCGGTATGGGTTGGGCGGTGGCTTTTGGGTAAAGACATCAGAGATTACGGCGATGGCAATCCTGGTGCCGCCAACGTTTTCCGGGCCGGAGATGTCAAATCAGGCTCAATCGCTTTAATTCTGGACGTCGCCAAAGGGTTCCCTTTTGTCTTCATCGTCCACTCGTTCTTTGGCTTTACTGGCATCGTTACTATGGCAGTAGGGCTGAGTGCCATATTGGGACATGCCTTCTCCCCGTTCCTTCGCCTGAAAGGTGGTAAGGCGATAGCGGTTACTTTTGGTGTTCTCTTGGCCTTACCTCAGCCTGAGTTGCTGATGGTGTTTATTATCTTTATCTTGGTGGGTTTTCTCTGCCTTGAACCTGATGCCTGGATGGTAATGCTGGCTCCGGTGGGCACGCTCACCTATCTCTTGATTAGCCGAGGAAGTTCCTGGGAATCGCTATTCATGCTGGGTGTGCTCATCATACTTGCGGTAAAACACTACGATAGTCTGAAGACAGTTCCCCGATTCAGACTCAGGCTCATCAAATGGTACCAGTCAAGAAGTCGAGAAGTTTAACTTGCCAATAGAGAGGTGAAAAATGCTGTATCAGGGAATCATCGCCATTGGTCTGGTTATCTTTATGCTTAATCTTACCTTAAACCTGAGAAACCTGAAAACACTGCGCGGCGATGATAAATTACCGGAACCAACACCCCTTATCTCCATCCTGGTTCCGGCCCGAAATGAAGAGGTAAATATCGCCACCTGTTTGCAGTCTCTCCAGAAACAGGACTACCCTAATTTTGAAATTCTGGTCCTTGATGATAACTCGTCAGACAATACGGCTACTATTGTGGCGCAGATGGCCGCCAAGGATAGGCGCATCCAGTTGCTCCGTGGCGACCCACTTCCTAAAGATTGGGCTGGTAAGCCGTTCGCCTGCTATCAGTTGGCTAAGCAAGCCAGCGGTGCCTGGTTACTGTTTGTTGATGCCGATACCACCCATGCTCCTTGCATGTTGCGTAGTGTTCTTGCTCAGGCGCTTCGCTCCAAACCTTCACTGCTTTCTGGATTCCCACGCCAGCTGGCGACTTCTTTGCCCCAGAAAGTAGCCATCCCGGTACTGTACTTCACCATCTTCAGCCTTTTCCCGTTATGGTGGCTACAGCGCTCCAGAGAGCCGAAACCGTCTCTGGCGATTGGCCAATTCCTCCTTTTTCCCAGGGAAGAATACTGGCGTATTGGTGGACATGAGAAAGTAAAGTCCCGCATTCTGGAAGATGTCTGGCTCGGCGTCGAGGTAAACCGCCACCGAGGGCGGCATGTGGTCGTTGATTTATCACCGGTAGTTTCGTGCCATATGTATCATAGCGTGGCGACAATGTGGGAGGGCTTTGTCAAGTGGATATATTCGGTGGCTTCATTATCTATGGCAGCCCTGTTTATTATGATGATAGTCGCCTATATTTTCTTCCTGGCTCCGTTTTACTCGCTTTGGCAAGGATTATTTGTGGTGGCGGCACCCACGGGCTGGCGTGCTATCATCATTTTCCAGGTAACGGTGATCTTCTTTATGCGCTGGCGGGTGGATAATCGCTTCAAGGCGCCAGTCGTTTCCACCTTGCTGCATCCGGTTGGCTTTGCCTTCCTTTTCCTCGCCGCTTTTTATGCCGTTTTTCAGCGCGCCGTCGGTGCTGGCGTTCAGTGGAAAGAAAGGTTATACCGCCGGGAATCATCGGTGGAGTAGCTCCCTTACTAACCATCTCTACTGGTATTGACATTCCTGACCAACTAATGATAGACTGAACCGCTATGAAAATTGTACGCTATATAATCGACAGAAGGATTGAATACGGGATTTTGGTGGGTGAGCAGCTTCAGAGCCTTGATGGTTCGCCCTTTGAACAGATTAAAAAACTTGACCGCTACCACAAACTGAGTGAAGTCAGGCTGCTGGCACCATGCCTCCCCACCAAGATTGTGGCCATCGGACTCAATTACTACAGCCACGCCAAAGAAGTCGGTCAGCCCGTCCCCAAAGAACCAGCCATGTTTTTCAAACCATCAACTTCAGTCATCGGTCCGGAAGACAAAATAATAGACCCCGGCTGTGAGCGACTCGACTATGAAGCTGAACTGGGCGTAGTCATCAAGAGTCAGGCCTCAAAGGTATCAGAGAAAGAAGCCCTGAAATACGTTCTTGGTTATACCTGCTTTAATGATGTTACCGCCCGTGACTGGCAAGCTCAGGACTCGCAGTGGAGCCGGGCCAAGGGTTCCGATACTTTTGCTCCCGTTGGCCCCTGTATCGAGACCGAACTCGACTCGGGCAACGTCCTTGTCGAAGCTTACCTCAACGGCGAACGTAAGCAGCAGGTTAACACCAGCGACCTTGTCTTTCCCGTTCCGGTACTGATAAACTATATCTCCCGGGTAATCACACTGCTTCCCGGCGATGTTATTGCCACCGGAACTCCGGCTGGCATTGGTCCGATGAAATCCGGCGATACTATCGAGATAAAGATAGCCAATATCGGCACCTTGCGCAATTACGTCGCCTAGTTGCCACGCTGGTTACCCCGAAGATTTAGAAATGGAAACAAAGACCGTTTACTTTGACCGGCCCGGACAAGAGAACACCGAAGAAGTTTTCCGCATCACCAGACAGCGGGCAGAGGAGTTAGGTATCAGGACAGTGGTGCTGGCATCGACGCGGGGTGATACCGCCGTCAGGGCGATGGAAGCCTTCCCGGGACTTAGAGTCATCTGCGTCACCCACAGTCACGGCTGGCGTGAGCCAGATACTCAGGAATTCACCGCGGAAAACCGCCAGCTCGTGGAAAGCAAGGGGGGTATCGTCTTTACCGCCACCCATGCTTTTGCCGGCGTTAGTCGGGCGGTGCGCAATCAATTTAATACTTACCTTATTGGAGACATCGTTGCCAGCGTCCTGCGTGTCCTCGGTGAGGGAATGAAGGTAGTTTGTGAAATGGCGCTTATGCTGGCTGACGCTGGACTGGTGCGCACCGATGAGGAGATTGTCGTTATCGCCGGCACTGGCAAAGGCGCTGATACCGCGGTGGTGCTCACCCCGGTCAATTCGCAAAAGTTCTTTGACCTCAGAGTCAAGGAGATTCTCTGCAAACCTCGCTTTTAGGGTAAAAGCATTAAGAAAGAAGGAGGGAAAAGTATGGCAGAACTCAGGGTATCGCATGTGGCGGGCAAGTTTGGCCGGATGATACCGGCAAGGGTGCGTCCCGGTACCGACGTTATGGAAGCCCTCAAGAAGGTCTGCGAAGAACACGGCGTCAAGTATGGGGCAATCTTGTTTGGTATCGGTAGTCTCCGCCAGTTGTCCTATCAGGTACTGGTGCCCAAGAAGGACTCAATCTGGGGAGCCGGCTACACTGAGCCCGAAGTCATCCCCGGCCCGATAGAAATCGTTGGCATCCGCGGCATTATCTTCCAGTCCGAAGATGGCAAGGAGACCCTGCTTCACATTCACGGCACCTTCTCCGACCAGAAGGGAAAGGTCTTCGGCGGGCATTTGGTAATGGGTCAGAATCCTGTCCTGGCAACGTGTGATTCCATGATTGCCGAACTTACCGACGCCAAGATGATACGCCGGGTGGATCCGGAGCTCGGTTTGGGTGCTTTCAACCCAGAGCCCTAAATACTTAACTTTTTTAATTTTGGTGACCTCACCCCCTTAATCCCCCTCTCCTTTGATAAGGAGAGGGGGATTTTGTTTTTAGGGGGACTGAGATTGAAGTAATACTACCAATACTGTCAAATTAGTAGCTTTTGCCGAAGGCGAAAGATTTGAGTCTAAATCTTTTGAAATTGAAGTACCGGAATGAAGAAAAGAGCTTAAAGAGGCTTTGAGCCGAGGAAGGCGATGAGCAGCAGTGAAAACTCGGCGAGCTTGTCACGGTAGACGCTGTGCCCGCTGTCTTCGAAGACCTTCACCCGACAGTCAGGAATCAGCTCCGCCGCCGCATAAGCCTGCTCCACCGGCAAAATTGGGTCCTTGGCTCCCCAGACTACCAGTGTCGGCACCATGATTTCGGAAAGCCGGTTGACAAATACCGTGCTCTGCTCCCTGAGCGTGGTTACCTTCCTGCCTACCGAGAAACTGAACCTGGACAGCGGAATGACAAATTCAACGGTGGCAAACAGTTTGTCAACCACCCATTTCACCGCCTTCAGCATCGCCAGCACCGCTTTCCCCATACTCTGGCTAACCACGCAGTTGGATAGAAACCTGACCCAAAGGGCAATTTCCCTGCCCAGACACAGGCTGTTCACCAGCACCAGCTTGCTTACCTTATAGGGGAATTTGAGGGCATACTCCAGGGCAACGCCACCACCGAGCGAATGTCCCATCAAATAAAAACTTTTCAGTCCCAGACTGCGTGAAAACTCCTCAACGAATTGCACCAGTTCCGGGATATAATAATCGCCCGCCATCGGCTGGCTGTACCCGAAGCCGGGCAGGTCCGGCACATACACCGTATAGTTTTCCGCCAGCGCCTCGATATTTTTCATCCAGGCCCGGGCGCCATTGCCACCGCCGCCATGGATGACAATCAACGGCTCGCCCTGCCCCCCGCTGAGGTAGTGAATATCAAGCCCCCCGACTTTTACCTGCCGGCTGTCTATCTTCTTATCCATACCGCCTTCGCGATTCATCAATATTCCACTTCAATTAAACCATGCCCATCTTAAGAAAAAGTTAAAATGGCATAAAAATGCTGTAAAAAAGGCATAAAAAAACACCCTCACTTGATGTAAGGGTGGCACCAGACTTACACCACTGCTTTTATTTTAACATGACCGCCCTCTACCCGGCAAACCTTCGCCTCGCTGCCCGGCTATCCTTCTTCCGCCTTCTTCTTTAGCTCATATAGTTTGTTCAGGGCTTCCAGCGGCGTCATTGCGTCTATGTCCAGCTTTGCCAGTTCCTCTGATAGCGGTGACTTCTGCCCGAGGAAAGATAGCTGCTGAACCGGCACCTCTTTACGCCGTCTCCGCACTGGCGGCTTGGCTGCCCGACTATCCCCCTCGAGTTCTTCTAAAACCTCTTGTGCACGGTGCACTACTGATTTGGGTAAACCAGCTAATTGTGCCACATGAATACCATAGCTCTTATCCACACCGCCGGGCACAATCTTGTAGAGAAAGGTAACCTCACCGCCCTCCTCACTCACCGCCACGTTAAAATTCTTCACCCTGGGCAAATAACTGGCTAGCTCTACCATCTCATGGTAATGGGTGGCAAAGAGGGTCTTCGCCCCAAGCCGGGGATAGTTATGGATATACTCGGCGACCGCCCGGGCAATGGAAAGTCCGTCATAGGTACTGGTGCCCCTCCCAATCTCGTCAAGGATAATCAGCGAGCGGGGGGTGGCATTATTCAGGATATTGGCTGCCTCAATCATCTCCACCATGAAAGTGGACTGACCGGCGGCGATGTCCTCCCCGGCACCAATTCGAGTAAAGATACGGTCAACGACGCCAATCCTTGCGCTGTCCGCAGGCACAAAGCTACCAATCTGGGCGAGCAGTACCATCAGGGCTACCTGCCTCAAGTAGGTGGACTTCCCCGACATATTGGGACCGGTGAGCACAATCAGCTGCGCTTCTTCATTGGACAGAAAAGCATCATTGGGTACAAAGCTGCTCTCCATCAGGGTTCTCTCCACCACCGGATGGCGTCCCTGCTTGATGCTGATTTCGCTTCCCGTGGTCAACTCCGGGCGCACGTAGTTATAGCGTACGGCTACCTCCGCCAGGCTGGAGAAAACATCGAGATGCGCCAGAGCATTGGCTACCGCCAAGACGCGCTCACTGGCGGTGGCCACCTGACGGCAGACTCGCTGAAACAGGGTTGTCTCTAACTCCGCAATTTTGTCCCGGGCATTCAAAATCAGCGACTCATATTCTTTTAGCTCTGCGGTGAAGAAACGCTCCCCGCCCACCAGCGTCTGCTTCCTGATATAGTCCTGAGGCACCTGCTTGAGGTTCGCTTTAGATACCTCAATATAATAGCCGAAGACATTGTTGAAACCTATCTTCAGCGATTTTATTCCGGTTCTTTCCCGCTCCTGGCGCTCCAGATTGGCCAGGTACTGCTTGGCATTTTTCGCTGCCAGACGCAGGCTGTCCAGTTCCTCGGAAAAACCTTGCCTGATTACTTCACCCTCACCCAGACTGGAAGACGGCTCGTCGACGATTGCCTCCGCAATCAAATCAATCACCTCCGGGCGGGGCTTGAGTTCATCTTTGAGCCAGTCTACTTGCCTACCGCTCCCGTTCTCCAGTATTTCACTCAGCTTGGGTATTACTTCTAAACTGTGCCGCAGGGTAACTAACTCGCGGGGAATGGCAATATTACTCCTCACCCGATTAATCAGCCGCTCCAGGTCAGCCACCTCCCCCAGCAAGGCAATCGTCTGATTGCGCGCCAGGGTATTATCACTGAACCAGCTAATGGCATCCTGCCGTCGAATTAGTTCCGTTATGTCAAGTAAAGGCTGACCCAACCACCTCTTGAGCAATCTACCCCCGACCGCCGTCTTGGTCAGGTCAATAACTGACAGGAGCGAGCCCTCAACCGCTCCAGTACGACTGGTCTGGAAAAGCTCCAGGTTGCGCTGGGTCTGCACGTCCAGCGCCATGAATGCAGCCGTGGCATAGGTAGCAAGGCGACTGACTTGCCCCAGACCACCCTTCTGTGTTTCCTGAATATAATGGATGACCGCGCCCGCGGCACTTATCGCCAGCGGCAGATGGCTACAACCATAACCGTCAAGAGTCGCCACGCCAAAGTGGTCAAGCAAAGTTTGACGCGCTATCTCCAGTTCAAACCAGTAATCATCAAGGCGGGTTACCGGTGCCGCTAAGCCTAAATCAGACAATTCGGCACCTTTAGCGGCAATGACCTCCGATGGTTTAAGCCGCTCCAATTCGGTAACTACTCGCTCTAGTGGTAGCTCGGTAGTGGCAAACTCACTGGTGGTGATGTCGACATAGGCCAGCCCCACCGCCCCCTCACCCACCACCAGGCTGGTCAGATAGTTATTCTTCTTGCTATCAAGGAGGCCTGGTTCAACCACCGTACCCGGCGTTACCAGTCGGACGACTTCACGCTCGACCAGTCCTCTGGTCTCACCTGATTTGGTTACTTGCTCGCAGATTGCTACCTTGTACCCACGATTGATTAGCCTTGCCAGATAGTTATCCAGAGCATGGTAAGGTATACCCGCCAGCGGCACCTTATTCCCCTTACCCATCTCCCTGGAGGTCAGCACAATCTCCAGTTCCCGCGAGGTAATTTTGGCGTCCTCATCAAAGGTCTCGTAGAAATCTCCCAGGCGGAAGAGGACAATTGCCTGGGGATATTTCCGCTTAATCCTGAGATACTGCTGCCGGATGGGAGTTGAACCTTCTCTCATCTTGAGTCTATTCTACTAGAATTTTAAACTAAAATAAAAGGAAGCGAGTTATTGCCCGCTTCCTTATCGCTTTACGGGGGCTAATCTATTTTAAGGCTTATCTTGAACCAGAACTTTTATCATTACCTGTTCTGTGTCTGCTCTGGGCTTTGCCGATTTAACTGAAGCTACCTGGCTTAAAGCCACACCAAGCCCGAAGACGCCAACGAAAGTGGTCATGATTCTCTCCGACCCCGGCATTGGCCATAGCCAGGCTAACAACAAAACGGTAATGCCCGCTATACCGAATAGTACCATCAGCAATATGCCCAGCGATTTATCTCGCATTGCCTTTAGCCTCCCGTTTCAATTCCTTTCACTATATAAAACGACCAAGAAACCATTTGGTTACTGGTGTTTGGCGAAGTTTTGCCAAAAATTTTGGCTAAAAAAGGGGTGTTTATCTACCCCACCCTCTTCAGTTTTTGACTGTTTGACCCCACTTTTCTTGTCATTGCGAGCCCTTCCGCAGAAGGGCGAAGCAATCTCTCTTGTCTACCCCACCCTCTTAGTCCCCCTCTCCTCAAACTTTCTTGTCATTGCGAGGAGCGGAGCGACGAAGCAATCTCTAACGGCAATTGTATGAGATTGCTTCGCTTCGCTCGCAATGACCCGCCGGGAAGAGAGGGAAGACAAAGAAAGAGGGGCTTTCGCCCCTCTTGAACACCCCTCGTAATATTGATCTGAAACTACTCGCCCCTTAAATACTTATCTATGTCGGCGGCGGCGCGCTTACCAGCACCCATGGCGCTGATCACTGTCGCCGCGCCGGTCACAATGTCACCACCCGCCCAAACCTTGTTTTTCTTTGTCATGCCCGTGGTCTCATCAGCCACCACGGTGCCTCGCTTGGCAGTTTCCAGACCCGGAGTTGTCTGGGCAATGAGGGGGTTGGGGGTGGTACCCAGCGCCACGATGACCACATCAACATCAATGGTAAACTCACTACCCTCTTTCACGATGGGACGGCGCCGGCCGCTCTCATCAGGCTCACCCAGCTCCATCTCGTAACACTCCATTTGAACCACATTGTTCTGCTCATCACCAAAAAATTGCTTGGGGTTAGTCAGCAGCTTGAAAATGATACCTTCCTCTTTGGCATTCTCCACTTCCTCACGCCGGGCCGGCAGTTCCACCTCAGAGCGACGGTAGATAATGTAGACTTTTTCCGCACCAAGCCGCAGAGCACACCGGGCGGAATCCATGGCCACATTGCCACCCCCAATCACGGCTACCCTGCGCCCAATTCTGACTGGAGTATCATACTCAGGAAACAGGTACGCCTTCATCAGATTGACCCGGGTGAGGAATTCATTGGCCGAGTAAATACCATTAAGGTTTTCACCGGGACAACCCAGGAACATGGGTAGTCCCGCGCCAGTGCCCAGGAAAACGGCTTCATAACCGTTGCTGAGCAACTCGTCAATGGTGACCAATTTACCGACTACCGAATCTAACTGAATCTCCACTCCCAGAGAGGCAACATAATTAACTTCGTTTTGCACTATGTCTTTCGGTAACCTGAATTCGGGAATGCCATACATCAACACCCCACCCGCCACATGCAGTGCCTCAAAGATGGTAACGCCATGCCCCAGCTTGGCTAGGTCCGCCGCCGCGGTAAGTCCCGCTGGCCCCGAACCAACTACGGCCACTTTCTTACCACTTGGTGGCGCTGGCTTTACTGGTAAAGCTCCCATATGCTCCCGCTCCCAGTCCGCCACATAGCGCTCCAGACGACCGATAGCGACCTGCCCGCCTTTTTTCGCTAGAGTGCAGACCTCCTCGCACTGCGTCTCCTGAGGGCAAACCCGTCCGCAGATGCCAGGTAATGAGTTCTTGCTCTTCATTATCCTGACCGCTTCCTCCATATTGCCATCCCGTAAGGCAAGGATAAATTCGGGAATATCTACCTCCACCGGGCACCCTGCCTTGCAGGGGTGTTTGGGACACTGGATGCAGCGCTCGGCTTCCTCCATAGCCTGCTCAAGGCTATAACCCAAAGCCACTTCATTATAATTTTTCGCCCGTACCTCCGGCTTCTGCCTGGGCATCTCCACTCGGTTTAAATTAACTTTCGCCATGGCTACTAATTACCTCCGGACGCCAATTTAGCATGTTCACCGCATTGAGACTGCCACTGCTCGAGAGACCGCTTTTCTTCCTCAAGGTAGGTCTTCTGACGGGCAAAGAGCAAATCCCAGTCCACCTGATGCCCGTCAAAATCAGGCCCATCGACACAGGTAAATTTGGTCTGCCCGCCAACCGATACCCGGCAACAACCGCACATGCCGGTGCCATCAACCATTATTGGATTCAGACTGACAATAGTTTTCACCCCGAATGGCTCGGTGGTTTTGGCACAGAACTTCATCATGATGCTTGGCCCGATGGCGATGACCCGGTCAATCTTCTCACTGCTTTCCACCAGTTCTTTCAGTGGTTCCGTTACCAGCCCTTTACGCGCATACGAGCCGTCATCGGTGGTCACGATTAGCTGGTCGCTGACACTGCGTAGCTCGTCTTCCCAGAAGAGCAGGTCCTTATTGCGCGCCCCGAGGATGGAAATAACCTTGTTGCCTTTCTGCTGCAGCGCTCTGGCGATAGGCACCACCACCGCCACGGCAAAGCCACCGGCAACACAGCAGACGGTACCGAATTTTTCAATATGCGTCGGTATTCCTAATGGCCCCACAAAATCAGCAATGGCATCACCCGTGCCCAGCGTCGCCAAGCGACGGGTAGTCGTCCCCACCTCCATACATACCACGGTGACGCTGCCCTCTTCCCGGTCCCAGTCCGCCACCGTCAATGGAATACGCTCACCCCTTTCATCAATCCGGATAACTACAAACTGTCCGGGCTGTGCTTTTTTCGCCACCGCCGGCGCCTCAATCTTAAAGAGATGGATATTGGGCACTAGGTCTTCCCTCTGCAGTATCTTATACAT
>JBHIDQ010000051.1:0-10388 GCA_046760155.1 Dehalococcoidales bacterium
GGTACAGCTCTTTTAATCTCGCCACCGGCTGCCCAATGCCCACTTCTACGACCACGCCATCCACCCCAGTTTTCCAGAGAATCGGCAGTTCATTGGCGGTTACTTTTAATGGTACGGAGGCTAGCAGAGGTTTGGTCAGTAGCTCAGCAAAGCGCTGGAAGAGCATAAGGTGATGCCAGGTAAGTGAAGATTCCTTTCCCGGTTCGTCGGCAATAAGCACCGCATCTACGGGTAATTCATTAACTGCTCTGAGCAAACCTTCACTGAGTGATGCCCCCACTTGCAGAATCTTACCTACTTTCTCATTCTCAGGTACGGTTAGCGTGCTACTGGCCGGGAAGACGATAAAATCGCCACCGGCTTCTACCATCGCTTTTATTCCTTGGCCGCCGATATCTCCCAGCCATAAACCCCAGGGAATATCAGACACCGATTGAGCTATTCTCTGAAGGCTCTTAGCTCCAGAGCCCGTTTTGGCAAAGAGGACGGCATCGGCACTCTTGGTATAATCAGCCAGACGGCCAACGCCAGTTGTTTGAGTCAGACTAGCAATGAGTAGCATTTTTGCCTGCGTTGTGGCGGGTCGTGCCCTGCCAAACCCGATAGGCTTGGATACTGCTTTGGTTACCTGATTTAACCGGTCTATCAGCTTGCTCATTCGACTCTCCGCGAGTTGAAACAATAGGTCACTTCTAAGCTACACTGGCTCTGAATTAGTATAACACAAAGCCAAGTAGCTGATAAAAAATCCCCAGTGAGTTCCTTTATTGACCTGACTCCCGAATAACTTTTGACATATTGTCGCCTGATACGTATAATTAGGTAATTATAGTCTGCTGGAGGGTGCCATCTTGGCGGAGAATAATGAATCCAGTTCGGTAGTTCAAGAGCAGGCGCGCGATATTGAACAGATTAGAAAGCGCTTGGATATGCTGGACCAGCGTTTAGATAATATCGATTCGATTGTTACCGCTGTTGCCGAACGGGTAATGAAGCAGCCGATTACTTTTAATGTAACCTGTTCCAAATGCGGTCAGAATATAGAGATTGCCCTTATCGGTATCGAGAAACCAAGGAAATAGCACCGAGATATAAAATCTTAGAGGATAATTAATCTACCCTTATGGTTCTCCAGGATGTACTTAAACTTACACATACCCAATAAATAAACGAAGGAGGCGAACATGGCAATAGCCGCTAGAATCAACCAAACCAAATATGAGGTCTTCCGGTGGCGGTACGAGCTAAGCATTCCGAAGAAGTTAGTTCTAGCCGTGGGCATAGCTTGCCTTACCGGACTTACTGCCCAGATTAGAGTTTTACTCCCGTGGAGCCCGGTACCAGTGACCGGACAAACCTTTGCCGTACTCCTCGCCGGTGTCCTTCTGGGAAGGTGGTGGGGGGGCATAAGTCTGGGTATCTATGCCGGGCTAGGCGTTGTTGGAGTCCCCTGGTTTGCTGGCTGGGGCAGCGGCCTGGGTTACCTTGCCGGTCCCACTGGGGGGTACATTATTGGTTTTATCCTCGCCGCTCTTTTCCTGGGTCACTTCACGGATAAGTATATCCGGTCGAGAAGCTTTCTGAGCATGCTTGGGCTCATGCTCTTCGCCAACTTTATCCTGATCTATCTTCCTGGTCTCCTTCAGCTTGGTCTCTGGGTCAACTTGGTAAAAGGAGAACCAGTTGGCTTCACCAGGCTGCTCATGATGGGAGCTATCCCGTTCGTTGCCGGTGACATTACCAAGGCGGTTCTGGCGGCGGCTATCGCCAGAGGGGTAACACCTAAATCAGCCTACAATGGAGAAGTAGATAGAAATAAATGGGCGCATTGGCGTCTACCTTAGATAATACAATATAGCTATCCAAGCTAAGTAAAGAGAGAACCATGAAATGTAGTCGGTGTGGACGTGAAATCTCCGAGAGAGAAAGTTACACTCAACAAGGTCGGATATTTTGTGAGGATTGCCTCATAGAAATCGGTCTGCATGCCGGTAAATGTGAACCGTGGGCAACCTATTTAGCCGGCAAGGAAAGAGCCGGAGTGCAGGGCGCCGAGGGGCTTACTGAATTGCAGAAGAAAGTCTACGAGTTCATCAGGAGCCGAGGCAAGGTCGCCCGAGAAGAATTAAAGCAAAAGCTAAATCTTTCTGAGGCGGAGATTGATGCCCAGCTGACCCCGCTGATGCATTCTGAATTGGTCAAAGAGCGTGGTGAGGGGGGCAAACTTTACCTAGTTACGATTAGCTGATGCTGAGATAACAATAGGGGCTATTTGGCGCGGGTAAACCAGATAAATAAACCAGCCCCCACCAGCGCCATAACCGCACCGAAGTAAAATGCCGAGTTGATATTGGTAAAATCAGCGATTGCTCCGCCTAAAATTGGTCCCACCGCCATACCTATACTGAGTGCCATGGTAAACACGGCAATAGCCGAGCCCATGCCGTATTTTCTACCTTCCTCTACCGTTAGGGCGGAAGCGGCCGGAACGGCAATGGCACTACCCAGACTGCCCAAAGCGCAAAGCGCCAATAACTGCCAGAAATCTTGCGCCAGCGGAATCAAAGCCAGATAGGTAAAACTGACCAGGCAGCCGAGAACTACCAGAAGCCTTCGGCTGAATCGGTCAGCAATCCTGCCCGAGGGAATCCCGAGTAACGATAGTAGCAAGATGTGAATTGCCAGCAGGACCCCGACAAGATTTGGGCGCAAACCAAGACTGATAGCCGCCAAAATAGGTAAAAAGGTGAAAAAGGAGGCTCGGCCAAAGGTAAGTGCCAGGCGAAAACTGAAAAGACCAGCCATCGTACCGCTTTGGCTCATCTCTTTAAAAGAGAGAGGCGGACTTGCCGCCAATTTCTTACGGCTAATTTCAGGAAGGAAGAAAACAGCGATGAAGAAAGCCAGCAAATTAAGACCACCCATGGTGATGAAGGCAAAATCCATCCCCAGTTGCTCGGTTAATACCCCACCCATCAAAGGACCAAAGCCAAAACCACTGAAAAAGGCAGCATTAGAGTAACCCATCCACCTGCCTTCTTCGCCCTCAGGGGAAATATCACCAACATAAGCCTGAGCGATGGGTAAAATCATACCACCAGTCACGCCATGCACCAGACGGATTAAGACTAACTGGTAGACACTATTCGCCCAGATAAAACCTAGTGAGATTAAAGCATAGAAAAAAAGGCCAATACAGATGAAAGGCTTTCGCCCACTTCGGTCAGAAAGTCTACCAAAGACAGGCGTAAATAGAGTACGCGAAATTGGAAACGCAGCAAAGATTACCCCCAGCCAAAACCCACTTGCCCCCAGACTCTCGGCATAAAGGGGTAAAAGCGGAACGACGATGCCGGAGCCTAACATTGAGGAAAAGATGGAGAGAGCCAAAATGGGGAAAACTTTCTTTATCATGCAGACTGGAAACATTATAGCGCCTTGCTAGCGAAGCTGACAAGTTGAGTTAATTATCTCCGGAGGCGGGGGTGATTGCACTCACTATCGGTCACTGCTATAATAAGACTTGTGGCTAGTTAAATGGGGTGGTATGGCCTCTCGTCCCCAGACAGGGTGAGAGGTTTTCATTATAGACCGAGAGAGTTTCAGGGTGGTTACCAAAAAAGAACAAGCTAAAGAAGAAAAGTTAGAGATAATGCGGCATTCCACATCTCATGTTATGGCGGAGGCGGTTCAGTCATTCTTCCCTGATGCCAGGTTTGGCATTGGCCCAGCGATTGAAAATGGCTTCTACTATGACTTTGATTTACCCCGCGCCCTCAATCCAGATGATTTACCACTCATTGAGAATAAGATGAAGGAAATAATCGCCGCCGATGGGCCTTTTGTCAGAAAGGAAGTAACCAGGGAAGCGGCGCGGAAATTGTTTGCCGCCCAGCCCTATAAACTGGAGCTGATTGATGAGCTTCCCGATGAAAAGGTCAGCTTGTATCAGCAAGGCTCGTTCCTTGATTTGTGTCGTGGGCCCCATGTCAATTCTACCGGCGAAATCAAAGCCTTTAAGCTGATTAATATTGCCGGTGCCTACTGGCGTGGTGATGAGCACCGTCCAATGCTGCAACGAATCTATGGCGTTGCCTTTGACAACCAAAAGACCCTCGACGAGCACCTGAAAAGACTTGAGGAAGCCGCCCGGCGTGACCACCGGAAATTGGGCAGAGAGCTTGACCTGTTCAGTGTCCAGGACGAATTTGGCCCGGGACTGGTTCTCTGGCATCCCAAGGGAGCCATTATTCGCCGTGTCATTGAGGATTTCTGGAAAGATGAACACGTCAAGCGTGGCTATGAGATTGTCTATACGCCTCATCTTGCCCGCATGGATTTATGGAGAACCAGCGGGCATTTGGAATTTTATCAGGATTATTTATACAGTCCGATGGACGTGGAAGGGCAGAAATATATTCTGAAACCAATGAACTGCCTGGGGCATATTTTAATTTATAAAACCAGGCTACGCAGTTACCGTGAACTGCCGATTCGTTACGCCGAACTGGGCACGGTCTATCGTTACGAGCGCTCCGGAGTGCTTCACGGTCTATCTCGCGTCAGGGGTTTTACTCAGGATGATGCCCACATTTTCTGTCGCCTTGACCAGTTGGAGGCAGAAATCGTCGGCGTGCTTGACCTGGCCCTCTTCATGATTGACACCTTTGGTTTTCGCAATTACCAGTTGTTGCTTTCTACCCGACCGGAGAAATACGCCGGCACGGTTCAGGTCTGGGATGAAGCTACCGATACCTTGCGCCAGGCTCTGGAGCGTTCCGGGCTTGATTATGAGATAGACCCGGGAGAGGGCGTCTTTTACGGACCGAAAATAGATATCAAGTTTGAAAGTGCCTTGGGAAAAGCGTGGCAGGGGCCGACAATTCAAGTCGATTTTAATCTACCACCACGCTTCGAGGTTACTTATATCGGTGAGGACGGACAGGAACATCCGGTAGTCATGGTGCACCGCACGGTGCTGGGCAGCATGGAGCGTTTCTTGGCCACGCTTCTGGAACACTATGGCGGCGCTTTCCCGGTCTGGCTGGCACCGGTTCAGGCAAGGGTGATTCCAGTGGCCGACCGCCACCTGGACTATGCCCGTAAGCTAGAAGCCCAACTCAAAAGTGAGGGTATCCGTGCCGAGGTTGATGCTCGGGCGGAAAGGATAAACCCCAAAATTCGGCAGGCACAACTGGAGAAGATACCCTATATGCTGGTGGTAGGTAATAAAGAGGTAGCGACCGATACTGTTTCCATCCGCTTACGCAGCGGAAAACAAATCGCTGCCCAATCCCTTGATAGCTTCAGGAAAATGGTCAAAATGGCTATCGCCAGGAAAGCGAAAGACATAGATGACACCACTGATAAGGGAAATTTGAAGGAGTGAGGTTGCTCTATAGTCTCTATGAGTTGATTAGTCGCCAAGAACGTGGTATAGTTTTTGTTCGTAAGATACTTGTGCTTGGAGGAGGTAAATAAGGACATAATTAAACGACTGCGTGTCAACGACATGATTAGAGCCAGGGAAGTTCGCCTCGTGGGGGAAAAGGGGGAGCAGTTAGGGATTATGCCCTTGAGCCAGGCACAGGAGACAGCAAGAAAGCATAACCTTGACCTGGTGGAAGTAGCTCCGACCGTAGTGCCTCCAGTATGTCGCCTTCTTGATTACGGCAAGTATAAATACCAGCAGGCCAAGAAAGAGCAAGAGATAAGGAAGAGTCAGAAGGTCTCCTTACTGAGGGAGATACGTTTGCGGCCTAAGATTGGTAATCATGATTTTGAGTCCAAAGCCAGGTCTGCCCGCAAACTGCTGGCTGACGGGGCTAAAGTCAAGGTAACGGTAATGTTTCGGGGACGTGAAATCACCCACCCCGAACTTGGCTGGAAGCTGCTGCAGCGGATGACCGAGACATTGGGTGATGCCGCTGCTCTGGAGAGGCAACCAGTGATGGAAGGGAAGCGGATGAACATAATCCTGGTGCCAGCGTCGACAGTGAAAACGAAAACCAAGGAAGAAATAAAGGAAGTTCAAGATGCCAAAACTGAAAACGCATAAAGGGGCAAAAAGCCGCTTCTATGTCACCGGTAGTGGCAAGATTATGCGGACTAAAGGTCCTAAAAGCCACTTGCGCCGCCGTAAAGCCAAGCGGGTGAAACGCCTTTTCGATGAGAAGATTGCCCTTAGTTCTACCGACCGCGCCAGAATAAAAAGGCTGATACCCCATGGAGTTAGCTAGATAGGAGGAATTTTCACTTGCCACGAGTCAAGAGAGGTGTCACCACCCATCGCCGACATAAAAAGATATTGGCCATGACCAAAGGACAGCGGGCAACCAAGCATTCCCTTTATCGCCGGGCCCACGAGTCTATGCTTAAGTCACTAAGCTATGCCTACCGCCATCGTCGCGAGCGGAAGGGCGATATGAGGCGACTTTGGATTTTGCGGATTAATGCCGCCAGTAGAGCTCATGGCCTCAAATATGGCCAGTTTATCGACGGCTTAAAAAAGGCCGGAGTTGAAATCAACCGTAAAATGCTCGCTGATATGGCAGTCAGGGAGCCGGAAGCTTTGGCTAATTTGATAACCACGGTCAAAGAGAGAATCCAGGCTTGAAAATATAGACCGAAACACGGCCATCTCTATTTTATCTCTCCATTTCTAGAAAAAAATCTAAGAAAGAAAATGTTGGCACCGCTTGAAGAACTGAAGTCAAAGGCATTACAAGAGCTAGAAAAACTGCGCAACCCCAAGGAATTAGACTCCTGGCGAGTTCATTATCTGGGGAAGAAAAGCTCGCTGACCACGATACTACGCGGCCTGGCGACATTACCTCTGGACGAGAGGAAGGCGGTTGGCGCTCGGGCAAATCAGGTTAGGACCAATCTTGAGGACAGTTTAAGACAAAAAGAGCAGGCACTCCGTGAGGCACAGCTAGCTGCCGGTACGGAAAAAGAAGTCATTGATATTTCCCTGCCGGGACGTCCTTTACCGATTGGCCGCTTGCACCCGATTACCCAAACGCTTAATGAAATAGGTGACATATTTGTCTCGATGGGCTTTCAGATTGTCGAGGGACCAGATGTCGAGTGGGACTACTACAATTTCGAGGCACTGAATATTCCCAAAGAACACCCGGCCCGTGATACCATGTCAACATCCTGGATTGATTATCAGACGGACAGTGGTGAGCGAGCAATGCTACTACGTACCCACACTACGGCGGTAAGTGCCCGCATAATTGAGAGTATGGAACCCCCGATAAGAGCCATTGAGCCGGGCAGGGTTTACCGGTACGAAGCCAGCGATGCTACCCATGTTCCTATGTTCCATCAAATTGATGGGCAGGTTGTAGACAAAAATATCACTATGGCTGACCTGAAGGGAACGCTTTATGAATTTGCCCGTCGTTTCTTCGGTGCGGACCGGAAGGTACGTTTCCGTTGTGACTACTTTCCCTTTGTCGAGCCCGGGGTTGAGATGGCTATCGAGTGCTTGGTTTGCAATGGAAAAGGTTGCCGCCTGTGCGGTGATAGTGGCTGGATCGAAATATTGGGTGCCGGGATGACT
Source organism: Dehalococcoidales bacterium (assembly GCA_046760155.1). Classification (GTDB taxonomy): domain Bacteria; phylum Chloroflexota; class Dehalococcoidia; order Dehalococcoidales; family RBG-16-60-22; genus JBHIDQ01. Next base: position 7,571 of record JBHIDQ010000051.1, read on the forward strand.
CACCCACAGGTACTGCAACGCGGCGGTATTGACCCGGAAGTTTACACCGGTTTTGCCTTTGGTATCGGCATTGAGCGCCTGCCCATGCTTCGCTACGGCATTGATGACATCAGGTTGTTCTTCAGCAGCGACCTTAGATTTCTAAGGCAATTTTAGAGTTGGTGAAATGAAAGTCCCGTTAAAATGGCTTAGGGAATACGTCGATATTGCCCTGCCGCCTGCGGAACTAGCCGAAAAGCTGACCATGGCGGGTATTGAGGCTAAGGTGACCCAGGTCCTTGGCGGCAAGTGGGAGAATATCGTTGTCGGCCAGATCGTGGCGATTAACCCCCACCCCAATGCCGACCGTCTGCGTTTGCCGACGATAGATTTGGGCACCGAGCAGCAGACTGTTGTCTGTGGAGCGCCCAATCTCAGGATTGGTGATAAAATAGCCTTTGCCCGTGTCGGTGCGGAGCTGATAGATGGGCACACCGGTCAGTTAATGCGACTGAAAGCGGCCAAGATTCGCGGTGTTGAATCAAGCGGCATGGTCTGCTCGGAAAAAGAGCTCGGTATCTCGGATAGCCACGAAGGGATTCTGGTTCTGCCGCCGGAGGCACCGGTAAGCACCCCACTAGCTGATTATCTCGGTGATGTTATTTTTGACCTGGACGTAACTCCTAACCGCCCCGACTGCCTCTGCGTCATTGGCATTGCCCAAGAGGTAGCTGCCCTGACCGGCCAGAGCCCACACCCTCCCGAGGTCAGCTATGAGGAAGCCGAACCTCCCATCGACCAGCAAATCGCCGTTGAAATCGTTGACCCTGACCTGTGCTCCCGCTACTGCGCTAGCTTAATCACCGGGGTCAGAATAGCCGAGTCTCCCCCATGGCTGCAACAAAGATTACTGGCTTGCGGTATGCGCCCGATAAATAATATCGTTGATGTTACCAACTATGTCATGCTGGAACTGGGACAGCCCCTGCATGCTTTTGACTACGAGAAAATCAAAGCTAAAAAGATTATTGTCCGCCGGGCTACCAATAGTGAAATTATCGTCAGTCTGGATGGAGTGGAGCGAACTCTTTCGCCTGATATGCTGGTTATTGCTGATGCGGAGCGGGCGGTGGCGATTGCTGGGGTCATGGGTGGTGCCAACAGTGAGGTCACCGATGACACAACGGCAATCCTGCTGGAAGCAGCTAATTTTAACCCGGCCAGCATTCACTACACCAGCCGGCAGTTAGCTTTGCCGAGTGAAGCCTCGATGCGATTTGAGCGGGGGATTCGTGCTGAACTGACGGTGCCGGCACTGAAACGGGCGACGCAGTTGATGATGCAACTAGCCGGTGGCCAGGCTGCCAAGGGCGTGGCCGATGTTTACCCCGGTAAGCGAGAACCTGAGCCCATCTTGCTCTCCGCCGACAAAGTAAAACAAGTCTTGGGTGTCGAGTTTAAGCTTGACCAGATAGTAAATACTCTGACTTCATTGGGTTTTATTTGTCAGCCCGCCGATTCAGCTTCGGAGGTTTGGGTGACCGCACCATACTGGCGAAGTGATATCCAGCAGGTGGTTGACCTTATCGAGGAAGTTGCTCGTATCATTGGCTACGATAAGATTCCGACGACTATGCTCAGCGAACCACTACCCCAACAAAATCCGGAACCTATCCTCAGTCTTAAACGGAAAATAAGAGACAACCTTGTTGGCTTTGGCTTCCAGGAGGTAATCACCTACTCCTTAACCAGCCTGGAAATGTTAACTAAGTTGACTCCTGAAGCTCACCCCATTGCGCCAACACCCCTTCGCCTGGCTAACCCGATGACCGCCGAACAGGAATATCTCCGCACCACTCTGCGGGCCAACCTTTTGGCTATCTTGGCAGCAAATCGGAGACACGAAGAGGGCGGTATCCGGCTTTTTGAACTGGGCAAGATATACTTGCCTCAGCCGAAGGACTTACCCGATGAGCCTGAGGTACTTTGTGGCCTGCTCAGCGGGGCGAGAGTGGAAAAATCATGGCAGGGTGACAGCGACTTATTTGATTTCTTTGACGCCAAGGGAGTGGTAGAAGGTTTACTTAGTCGGTTGGGTATAGCGGTGAGTTTCGAACACAGTGATGATGGAAGTTTTCACCCCGTGAAACAGGCCGCCATCGTAGTTAACCACAATCGACTTGGAGTCATCGGTGAATTACATCCCAAAGTAGCCGAGGCTTTTGATATTGTCGAAACTCCTTATCTCTTTGAAATTAACGTGACTCAACTTTTACCCTTCACCATCGACCACAAAATGTTCCAGCCCATACCCCGCTTCCCGGCCACGGTCAGAGACATTGCTCTGATTGTTGATACCAGCCTAAGTCACCAGCAAGTACTGGACATCATCAAAAGTTTCTCGCTGGTAAGTCAGGTTGCTATCTTTGATGTTTATTCCGGGGCACAAGTGCCGGCGGGTAAAAAATCACTGGCTTACCGGATTACCTACCAGTCACCAACCCATACCCTGACCGATGAAGAGGTGAATAAGGTTCAACAGCAAATCCTGAATAAGCTATCTCAGCAGCTTGGAGCTACACTACGTAGCTGATATTAGCCTAGGAACATTTATCAGAAGAAGTTTGGAGGGGCGAGGTCTCTCTTATATGCTAATTCCTCTACCCTTTAGCTTAGCGGGTGTCTAAGAGGGGCGAAGCCCCTCTTTTTAATATTCTCCCCCTCTCCTTTGAAGGAGAGGGGGATTAAGGGGGAGAGGTAGATAACTAATCTCTAATGAGCTCCTTGAGCTTGGCTACTATTCCGTCTAACGGCATAATCTGGGCTTCTTTCTCCGAGC
>JBHIDQ010000052.1:0-10076 GCA_046760155.1 Dehalococcoidales bacterium
CATTCCAGTTTCCCGCTCAGATTTCCGGCCAGCATCTCCGCCTCTCCCAGAACCAGATAACCAGGGGTAGCTAACGAATCATACAGCATACCCAGCACTCTTTCCTGAAGTTGCCTCTGGAAATAGATCAAAACATTGCAGCAAAATATGCAGTCTAGGTCCCAGAGAGACTGATGTATCACTGAAGTCAGGTCAAAAGGGGAGAAATTGACCATTTGCCTAATATCAGCCCTCAGCTCATAGTTCTCACCATGATGGGTAAAATAGTTTTCTAGGATGGAACTGGGAAGACCTTCGACATCTTCCAGAGAGTACCTCCCGGCTTGCACTTCTTGCAAGGCCTCTCGGCTGATATCGGTGGCGTAGATTGAGATGTCAAAGTCTAGCTGTTGACGCGCTAGAAATTCGGCCAGCAAGATGGCGATAGAATACGGCTCTTCACCCCGGGCACAGGCGGTGCTCCAGAACCTCAAGCTCCGTTTCCCCCGGCTTTTCTTGTCGGAGACCAGTTCGGGTAGCACCAATCTGTCTACTTGTTGAAAAGTATAGGGACTTCTGAAGAAACGGCTCACTTTTATGGCGAGATACTCAGCGAATTTCTGGTACTCCTCGGGGTGGGTATCCAGAAATCGTATATACTCCAGGCAGGTCTTCACTCCAGTGGCATGAAGCCTTCTCTCCAGACGGCGCATCACCGTGCCGCGCTTATAATCTCGGAAATCATATCCCCCATCTCTATGCACCTTCTCCAGTAGTACATCAATAACGGCTGCTTCATGCTCGGTAACCTTACTCTCCATATCGAGTGCTACACCCCTGTTTACTTATATGCCAATTGTATTATTTATGCATATAATTTGTCAATAGGCAATCACAGGTGTAGTTATTCAGCGAGTGTTAAGCTCGTTATAGTAAAGTTTTGAAATGACAGAGGACACAAAATAAGACAAAGAAGAAGGTCAGGTTCGGAAGGATGGTGACGAAAGTTTAATTAGCCTTTTAAATATCTTTTCACGGCTCGCTCCAGGAAGAAAATGGCCACGTCGTCCCGCCGATATCTTCTCTCCCCCCGGGGCCCAATGCGATACGTCTTGATTAGTTTTCGGTCACTCCACCGCCTTACGGTACTGGGATGCACATTGAGAAGGCGAGCTACATCGCCGGTAGTTAACATATTGCTTATTTGTTCATAATGTGTCATCGGGTTACCATCCTTCCCGGTAAATAATCTCTGGTTCAGCGTCATAACCAAACCAATGAGTGAATACGGCGTCTGGTGGAGCGTCTCTTAAAATACTCCCCTTCACATCCTCATATTGACCCTGATATTCAGGTACTTGCTCTCCCTCGACATCTAAGACCATAACCATGTCATTCTTAAGCCTAATAATTGTTCTAATCACTTCACCCTCCTTACTTTTTGTTTATTTTTCTTTTATCCGCCGCTGAATTATCACTGAGACTAGGAATAGGGCTAGCCCATAAGATAGCCATATAAAGGTAAGTTCAAAGATGAACTCAGCCGCTAATCCCCATCGGACTATTACCCGACTTAGCTCTATCGGTGCGTACATCGTTAGCAGACAGACCAGCAATATTAATAGACTTCTTAATCTATTCGTTCGGCTCACTTCACTTTCATCTTAGGCTACCAGAATTAATTGCCCATAAAATCAGCATTTAAACTCTGTTAAAATCAGATGGGTTAGCTAAGGCTGGCCTTTTCTTGGCTCTCTCTCCTAAAATAAATTCCCCCCTCTCCCTAAAGAGAGGGGGGATCAAGGGGGTAGGTCAGGAAATAGTCTCTTTTTCAACGGTTGATTTGTCATGATGGGAGGGGTATAATGGCAAAAAACGAGGCAGTAAACTTTAGACTGATTTGCAAGGAGGGAGTCAGATGCCTGAGGAAGAAATCGGCAAGGTAAGTGACTTCTTTGCCCACCCGGTAGTCGCTGGCATTGAGCTAACCGGGACTCTGAAAGTGGGTGACCAAATCCATATCAAGGGGCACACTACTGATATGGAACTCACCGTTGGCTCGATGCAGATTAACAATGTGAACGTGAATGAAGCTAAAGCCGGGGACGCCGTTGGGGTCAAGGTCAGCGAGCGGGTAAGACGAGGGGATACCGTCTATAAAGTTACCGACTGAATTAGACCAATACGAGACCTTATCTAATTGTTACTTTTTACGGGTTTTAAGGTTGAACTAGCCGATGGCTCTGATGAGGTTGGCCATTTCAATGGCACTCACCGCGGCATCAAAGCCTTTATTGCCCGCTTTGGTTCCAGACCGTTCGATAGCTTGTTCCAGAGTATCAGTGGTGATGATGCCGTAGGCCACCGGTAGACCGCTCTCCAGGTTTATTCTGGCAATACCCTTGGTAACTTCAGCAGCAATGTATTCCCAGTGAGGCGTGCCACCCCGGATCACCGCGGCCAGGCAGATGACAGCATCATATCTTTTGGACTGGGCTAATTTCTGCGCCACCAGAGGGATTTCAAAGGAACCGGGTACCCAGGCGACCTCGATGTCTTCTTCATTGACTCCGTGGCGGAGGAGTGCATCCTGGGCTCCTTCCAGCAGTTTCTGGGTAAAGAATTCATTGAAGCGGGAGACGACCAGTCCAAACTTCAGTCCTTTGCCTTGTAGCATACCCTCAAAGCGTTTACCCATTATCTTCTCCTTGATTTTTATTTATCTTAACCCTAATTATCTGGGGTAGTCTTCGGTATTTTTAAGAGGTGGCCTAACTTTTTCTGTTTTGTCTCCAGGTAACGACTGTTAAATGGGTTGGGAGAGGCAATAATCGGCACTGTCTCTACCACCTTTAGTCCGTAACTTTCCAATCCGATCACTTTCTTGGGATTATTGGTCAGCAAGCGGATGTTGCGTAAGCCCAGTTCGGCTAGAATTTGGGCACCGACGCCGTAGTCGCGCAGGTCGGGGGCAAAACCTAGGGATAGATTGGCTTCAACAGTGTCCAGTCCTTTATCCTGAAGGGCATAAGCCCGAATTTTGTTGTGGATACCAATGCCTCGTCCTTCCTGTCTCATATAGAGGAGAACGCCTCGTCTCTCATCAGCAATGCTTTTCATGGCGAGATTAATCTGCTCACCACAATCGCAGCGAAGACTGCTGAATACTTCGCCGGTAAGGCATTGACTGTGAACTCTGACTAAGACCGGTTCATCGGTGGCGACATCTCCCATCACCAGCGCTAGGTGTTCATCAGGGTCAATATCACTGCGGTAAGCAATGGCGGTGAATTCACCGTAAACGGTGGGTAGCTTGGCTTCAACGACCCGGTGCACCAGCCTTTCGTGACGATAACGGTAAGCGATAAGGTCAGCCACTGACACGACTTTAATCCCAAACCGCCTGGCCATTACCTTGAGCTGAGGCAGCCGTGCCATCGAGCCATCTTCACTCAAAATTTCGCAGATAACCCCGGCGGGATAGAGACCAGCCAAGCGGGCTAAATCAACTATCGCTTCAGTATGCCCTGCTCGCACCAGAACACCACCTTCTCGGGCGCGTAGTGGGAACATATGCCCCGGCTGGACGAGGTCATCGGGCTTGGTCGCTGGATTAAGTACCGTTTTTATTGTCTTGGCTCGGTCGGCAGCTGAAATACCGGTGCTTACCTTGTGTTTCGCTTCAATCGATACCGTAAAGGCGGTGGCAAACTTGGAGGTATTATTGGCTACCATCATGGGAATCTTCAGTTCATCCAGCCGTTTGCCGATGATGGGCAGGCAAATGAGTCCTCTACCCTGCCGCGCCATGAAGTTAATCGCTGGCGCGGTGACTTTCTCGGCAGCCATCGCTAGGTCACCTTCGTTCTCTCTATCATCATCATCGACGATGATGATGAACTTGCCTGCCTTGATATCCTCAATGGCTTCTGGAATGCTGGCTAGTCCCATGCTCACCTCTAATTTAATCAAGATGGATTACTTTACTGGAAAGCCGTGCTCCGCTAAAAATTCCGCCGTTATCCTGGTGCGGTGAGGCTGGCTGAGTTGCTCCACGTATTTGGCAATGATATCCACTTCCAGATTCACCAGGTCGCCCACCTTTTTGTTACCCAGTATGGTGTGCTGCCGGGTATACTCAACAATTGAAACCCAGAATGAGCTAGTGTCTTTATCGGTGATGGTTAGACTAACTCCGTCAACGGCAATAAATCCCTTGGGCACGATAAAGCGCATCACTTCAAGCGGAGCTTCAAATCCAAGCCGCATTGCCTCGCCATCCCAGACAACCGAAGCTATCCTTCCAGTGTCATCCACGTGCCCCTGGACTAAATGCCCACCTAACTGTCCACCCAGAGTCAGCGGGCGTTCCAGATTAACGCCATCCCCGGCCTTCAAGAGACCCAGATTGGTCCGCTTTAGCGTCTCCGGCATAACATCAACGGAAAACGAATCAGCGGTAAAGTCGGTGACTGTCAGGCAAGCCCCGTTCACCGCCATGCTGCCACCAAGCTCTAAACCGGTTAGTGTTTTACTGGCGCCAATAACCAGGCTTCCGGCTTGTGCCGAAATAACTTTACCTACCTCTTCAATAATTCCGGTAAACACGCTAATTCCTTAACATAAAAAATACAGGTTTTGCTATTCTAACACCTCTTTCCCAGAAGTGCAATATGAACTTGCTTGGCAATCCGTTTCCCTTCAACCCCCCTCCTCATAGGGGGTGTTTAAGAGGGGCGCAGCCCCTCTTCCAAAATCCCTCCCCCTTCCCCTTATCAAGGGGAAGGGGGATTAAGGGGGATAGGGTTACCAAATAAAAGTTAAAGGGGGTGAGGTCAATAAACAATCTCATTACTACTCAATACTGTACGCTACCTGAACCGTCAGGCGAATTTCAGTTTCTCCGGGGCTAATTGGTGTTGGTGCCATCGCTGGTGCCGGTATTGGTGCTTCAAGATAAGCCTCACGTACCACAGGTAGGGGACCACCTTCACTAATAAAGGTCAGCTTACCCAGCTTAACGCCACCTAAGTCGGCCAACTGCTTGGCTTTAGCTTCAGCATCAGCCATGGCTTTTTCTCTGACCTCTTTATGGTAGGGGGTGGGGTCGTCTACGGTGAAGCTTATGTTGTTTATTCCAATGTAGTCGCCACCGACTTTGGCCACGGCATCAATTATGGCTCCAGCATCATCTACTTCTCTGACCTTGGCCGTGACCGTGTTGGATACCCGGTAGCCGATAAGCACTTCCCTGGCTTCCTGGTCTGACCATCTTCTCACTGGGTAGATACTGAAACGTCGGGTTTGAATATCTTTCTTGGCGACACCTTGGTTATCGAGCTCTTCGAGTACGTCGGTCATTACTGTAGCCGCATAGCTTTGTGCCCCGGCCACGGTATCTGACTGAACCTCTACTCCTAAGTCAAGAATAGCCACATCAGGAACCACGCTAACCTTTCCCTCTCCGCTTACCCAGATGCCGGTACTTTGCTGACTGAAAATGCCACTTAATGATTGAGCAACTTCGGGCGCAGAAGCTGGTGGTGATAGAGTTTTACAGCCAGTCATACCTATAGCAATAACCACCAGTGCCAAACAAATCGCCAGTAATAATCTCCATCTCATTAATTAATCACCTCAAAAATATTATTCCACTATTGAAAAGTATAGCTAAAGACTAGGGTAAAATCAAGGAAACCTCAGTCTCCACGTTAGGTAACGCTACTGCCAATATACTTGGTGGTTCCGTCAGGGTTGCACCGAAATTTCTTCGCGGAAGTACTTTCGCTTGAAATAGAGAGCTACATTGACTAGGCTGATGAGCACTGGTACTTCGATCAGAGGTCCAATGACGGTGGCGAAGGCCTGCTCTGAAGCAATCCCGAAAACCGCCACCGCTACCGCTATCGCCAGCTCGAAATCGTTGCTGGCAGCGGTAAAGGCGACCGCAGTTACCTTCGGGTATCCAGCCTTGAGTTTGTAGGCAATGAAAAAGGTAACGAACCACATGATGAAAAAGTAGCCGAGCAGCGGTATGGCTATCCGGAACACGTGATATGGAAGCTCAATTATGTATTCTCCCTTCAGCGAGAACATCACGACGATGGTAAAGAGCAAGGCGGCGGGCGTTATGGGGCTTATTCTGGGGGCAAACACGCTTTCAAACCACTCTAATCCCTTACTTTTGAGCAGACTGAATCTCGTAATCAATCCAGCGGCGAAAGGTATACCAAGATAGATGAGGACCGTTTTTGCGGCATCGACAATGGATACGCTTACATCTACGCCTTCAACAAGTCCAAGCTTGGATAGCATTACGGTTATGAACAGGTAGATATAGACGGCATAGAATAAAATCTGAAAGAGGGCATTGAAGGCAACCAGACCAACCGCCAGTTCTCTATCCCCTTCGGCTAGCTCATTCCACACGATGACCATGGCTATGCATCGCGCCAGCCCGACGAGTATGACCCCGACCATATATTCAGGGAAGCTCCTGAGGAAAATTATGGCCAGCAGAAACATTACTAAAGGGCCAACAATCCAGTTCTGGATTAAGGAAAAACCCAGGAGCTTTAGATTTCGGAAAACTTTGCCTATCTCCTCGTATTTTACCTTGGTCAGCGGTGGATACATCATAAGGATGAGCCCGATAGCGATGGGAATCGAGGTGGTATCCACTTGAAAAAAGGTAATAAAATCGGCGACTTTGGGGAAGAAATAACCGAGACCCACCCCCACACCCATCGCCAGAAAAATCCAAAGTGTCAGGAAACGGTCGAGCACCGAAAGTCTGCCGATTACTGTGGTTGGCGACTTGTTATTCATATCTTTTCTTCTGCCAGCAACCGGGGCCTTCTCGTTTGGTGTGCTTTAGCTTTTCCTTATCCTTGGCCAGTAGCTCATTAGTGATGGGTGATTCCCTGAGCAGTTTGGCTAGTGAAGTGGCGTATTGGCTTGCCGACTGCCAATCTATAGAATAGACTATCCAGAGTCTGTCTCGCCTTGTCTTCAGGAAACCGGCGTTCTGAAGAATACCAAGGTTACGTGAAGCCCGAGACTGGGATATATCTAGTGCCTGCATCACCTCGCAGACGCAGCACTCCCTCTCCAAGAGCAGATTGAGAATCCTGAGCCTGGTCTCATCGGAAAGAGCTTTCGTTGCCTGAATGAAATCTCGCATCATTTTGGTTAAGATAGATATGCTGATATGCGCATATTTAAATATACTTTAGCACTCTCCTTAAAGCACGTCAAGTAATGTTCCGTTATTGTTCTTACCAAGTAAAAACCTTAAGAGACCAAGTTTGAATTATTGCTGAGAATAAACTTATTGTATCTTTACTGCTCCATATTTTTGCCGGTTTTGAAAAAGAACATCTTAATTAGTTATAATGGCTCTCACTGAGTAAAAAGGCGAGAACCGATGTCACGAATTTCTGAACTATTTTTGAGAGTTAGAGAGGCTGATGAAGCTGACTACGGGCAGTCGATTGTTAGAATCCACAAAGCCAGTAAACCACCAGACATCAGGTGGGGCGATGACATAAACATTTCCTTGGATAGAAAGAATTGGATAACTTGTAAATTAAAACCGGCTAGTAATATCGGTAGGGGCAAAATATATATTGGCATCCACTTAAGGGGACTTCTTAATAAGGATACAGTTGGAATTCAAATAGCTAGAGTAGGCGTACTGTGCACTTTTTATGTAAGAAAAGCGTCTTCCTGGGAAGTACTTTTTTATATTGCTATTGTCTTCATAGTTATCATCGCCATTGCTTTTCTGGTTTCTTTGCTGGTACGCTAGTCTTCCGTTTCTTTCATCTGATTTTCTATAAAATAGCCGCCATAACTGCATTCCGCACCTCCAGAGGCTCAGGGGAGCTAGTATCAGCCCACCTTATTGGTTATAATTAAGTGATGGACATTTTGGCTGAGCTTAATCCCGCACAAAAAGAGGCCGTCGAGACCATCAACGGGCCAGTTTTGATTCTGGCCGGTCCGGGCAGCGGCAAGACCAGAGTTATTACCCATCGCATCGCTTACCTCATCAAGGTCTGTGGGGTCAGTCCGCGCCGCATTATGGCGGTTACCTTCACCAACAAAGCCGCCCGGGAAATGACGGAGAGGCTGCACCGGCTGGTTCGTGGTTCGGTGGATGACTTAACTATCGGCACCTTTCACGCCACTTGTGCTCGCTTCCTGCGTCGGGACGGCAAAGCCATCGGCGTTAACTCCGGGTTTGTCATCTACGATGAAGAGGACCAGATAAGCTTGATCAAGCGGAGTATTCAGGCCGTCGGCCTCGACCCTAAGCAATATACCCCTCGAGCGATACGCTCGGCGATTACCTCGGCGAAGAGTCGCTTGCTGACCCCGGCTGAGTACCTGCCGCGCAGCTATTTTGAAGAGGTGGTGCAGCGGGTCTATGAGCGCTACCAGCAGCTACTTTCGGAAAGTAATGCCCTCGATTTTGATGACCTGTTACTGAAGGTAGTGCATTTGTTCCGACAAAACCCCCAGATACTATCTCGATACCAGTCGCGCTACCTGCATCTCCAGGTCGACGAGTTCCAGGATACCAATCTGGTGCAGTATGAGCTGATGAAGCAGATTGCCGGGAAATATCGTAACATCTGTGTCGTTGGCGACCCTGACCAGTCGATTTACTCCTGGCGATTTGCCGACCTGCGTAATATCCTTAATTTTGAGAAGGATTATCCCGAGGCCAAAGTAGTCTTGCTGGAGCAGAACTACCGCTCGACCAAGATGATTCTGGAGACGGCCAGTTATATCATTTCCGCCAATCAGCAGCGTAAACCCAAGGACTTATGGACGGATAATGAGACCGGTGTGCTGCCGGAGGTTATTGAGACCTACACCGAGCAGGAGGAAGCCCAGTTTGTCGTCAATGAAGTGGAGCAACTGGTGAGTCAGGGAGAATTCAAGCGGGGCGACTGCGCTATTATGTACCGCACCAATGCCCAATCAAGAGTCCTTGAAGAAGTTTTTATTCGTTACGGGGTGCCCTATAAGCTGGTCGCCGGCACCCGTTTCTACGAGCGGAGGGAGATTAAGGATATTATCGCTTATCTCCGCCTCATCCAGAATCCTTTCGATAGTGTCAGCCTGCTGCGCATCATCAATGTTCCCCAGCGTGGCATCGGACAGCGCAGCCTGAGTGAGCTTTCCCAGTGGGCAAGGTCTCGCGGCATCCCGGAATATCGGGCGTTGCAAATGCTCGCCGAGCAAAAAGAAAGTGAGACCGCAGAGCACCGACCTCCCTTTCAGCCCCGCACCCTGAGGGCATTTGCCGGTTTTGTCGACCTGATGGAAGGGTTCATTGCCCGCGGTCGGAAGCTGAATCTGGTTGATTTGTTCGATTTGGTGGTGGAAAAGTCCGGGTATAAGGAATATATCTTAAGTGGTTTGGATGGCGAGGAGCGCTGGGAAAATATCCTCGAGCTGCGCACCGTCACCCAGGAATACCGTGATTTGAAACCGGCCGAGGGTTTGGCTGCCTTTCTCGAGGGGGTAACTTTGGTCTCTGATGTCGATGGGTTTGATGAAAGCATCGATGCCACCACCCTGATTACGTTGCATCAGGCCAAGGGACTGGAATTCCCGGTGGTGTTTATCGTCGGCATGGAGGATGGCATCCTGCCCCATATCAGGTCGTTTGACGACCCGGAGCAGATGGAGGAGGAGAGGCGACTTTGCTACGTCGGTATCACCCGGGCCAAGAAGCGGGTGTATCTGATACGTGCCTTTCGCCGTAGCTTCATGGGGGGCGGCACGATGAACCCACCATCGCGCTTTTTGCTGGATATCCCGCCGCACCTGATTTCCGGTGGTGAGTTGTGGCAGGGTGAAGACAGCCAAGTAGCCACGGCGATGTATTCTTGGAACAGGATGTCGGCACCCAAGGCAGTGCTGGCTGAACTAAGTCCCGGCGACCACGTCCACCACGCCCAGTTTGGCGATGGGTTGGTGGTCAGCGTCCAGCCGGTGAAGGATGATGCCGAGGTGGTGGTTGTTTTTGATGGTGCCGGAATAAAAAAACTCCTGTTGAGCTTTGCCAAGCTGGAGAAAAT